>JAJDZE010000165.1 GCA_022824805.1 Acidimicrobiia bacterium
GGCCAGACCTCGGTGTCGGGGTGCAGGCCGTACCAGGCGAACCAGAACGACTGCGACGACACGATGCGCGGGAGCTTGACGTCGATTCGGTTGCCGCCGTCCACGCCGTTGACGCGCAGCTCGTCGTGCAGCACTCCCCCGGGCGCCACCTCCACGGGGGCGCCGTGGCGCCATGCCTCGGGGGGCACGCCGGCCACCTCGGCGACGCTGTACACCCTGGCGCCGCCTTGGTTCGGCACGATCACCAGCGGCTCGCCGCCCAGCACGTAGACGAACGGGTTCTCGGCCTCAAGTTCAGCCAGTCCCAATGCCAGGGCGTGGCCGCCACGATCCACCGTCACCACCTCCTCCTTCAGCTCGAACACGTCGGGCGTCTCGAAGGTGGGGAACCACAGGTCCTCGCTGGCGTAGTACGGGCGGTACGCAGCGCCCGGCGTGTAGTCGTAGCTGATCGGCGGACGCTCGGGCATCTCGGGGAAGTACGTCGGCGGGGGTACCTCGAGCGTGAACGTGTCGGGGTGGTCGTCCAGCCAGTCCGACCAGCGCGTCGTGGCCACCGGGAACTGATCCAGCTTCGTGCCGGCCAGCGGGCCGGCGAATGCGGTGCCCGAGAGGTGGTTCCACAGGCTCTCGGTCTCGTTGTCGATCATGATCTTGTTCGAGTCCATCAGCAGGCCCGACGTCTGGAACGACAGCACATCGCCGTTAGGCAGCCGCCGGTCGAACATGAGCGCCGTGAGACACAGCGTGCAGTAGCCGAGCGCCACCGGCACGCCGCCCACCACGTCGTTCGCCAGCTCGTGTCGTGCCAGGAACCGCACCGGGTACGCCCCGGCCTCGCCGCCGATCACCACGCCGAGCACCAGTTCCTCCTCGGTCATGAACTCGGCTTGGGCAGGGGTGAGCCGTTCGGGGTTGTTCAGCTCCGGGATGCCGCCCCGGCGCACCCCGCCGAACTGGATCGCACCCAGCGTGACCCGGTCGGCGACCCCGGCGAGCATGTCCCCGAAGCGAAAGTCGAGGTAGGCGTACAGCTCGCTCTTGAAGATCTTGTAACCCTCGCCGGGATCGACGCCGTGGGTGCGGTACCACGAGCCATAGCGCACGTAGTCGGTGTTGAATTCGCCTGAGCTCTCGATACCCGTCAGGCGCTCCAGCGCTCCCATCGACGTGTCGGACACGTTGCGGGCACCGGCGGTGCGCATGATGTCCATGACCCACGGCACCCACCGCTGGTCGCCGGTGAGGCCCATCTCGCCGGCGATGTTCGCAGCGAATGCGGTGTTCGGCAGCTCCAGGAACTCATCGATCTTCTCGGTCAGCGTCAGGTCCAGGAACGGCCGACCGTCCTCGGTGCCCGGAAAGAACGGCTGGGTGGTCGGCGGCGGTGCGTCGGATCGTGTGGTGTCGTCGGGAGTGGTGTCGGACGGCGTGGTGTCGGGTGGCCCTATGTCGTCGGCGGCAGCCTCGGTGGTCGCTGCGCTGCCAGCCGAACCGGCCCCGAGGGACGAGGGGGTCGCGGGGCGCTCGGTCGCTGCGGCGACCTCGTCATCGGCCGACGAGGTCGAGCAAGCGGCGGCAAGCACACTCGCCGCCACGGCTGCGCAGATCAGCTTTCGCATACGGCGGCCGAGCCTATGACAGCCTCCTGCTGCGCCATGGTCGGCCCTTTGGACTAGAACGGCAAGCGTGAGCGGCCGCTGCAGCGGCACCACGAAGGGGGAATGAGCAATGGCCACCGAGACGAGCGTGCTGCCCAGCAGCGAGGCGATACCTGACAATCCGGCGGGCTATGTCTGCCTGACCTTCGACTTCGACGGACCTTCGTTGTGGATAGCCCGCCGCCAGACCACCCCCACGCCCATCTCACGCGGCGAATTCGGCGCCGTGGCCGTGCCGCGGATCCTCAAGCTGCTCGCCCGCCACGACATCCCGAGCACGTTCTTCATCCCCGGCCACTCCATCGACACCTACCCGGACGCCGCCCGCATGGTGGTCGACGCCGGCTGCGAGGTGGGGCTGCACGGCTACGCCCACGAGTACAACCCCCGGCTCAGCGAGGCCGAGGAGCGAGCCATCCTCGAGCGCACCTTCGCGCAGATCGAGTCGCTCACCGGCGCCCCGCCGAAGGGCTACAGGGCGCCCTCGGGCGACATCAACCCGTGGACCATCGACCTGCTGATGGAATACGGCCTCAGCTACGACTCGTCGCTCATGGGCCACGACTACGCGCCCTACTGGCTGCGCACCGGCGACCAGTTCCCGCTCCACGGGCCCATGGAGTTCGGAGAGCAGGTCGACCTGGTGGAACTGCCGTTCAGCTGGCACCTCGACGACTACGTGCACCTCGAGTTCGTGACGTTCAAGAACACCATCCTGACCGGCCTCGAGAACCCCGGCACCATGTTCGACACCTTCCTGTCGGATGTGAAATGGATGGCGAGCGAGGTGCAGCACGGCGTGTGCACGGTCACGTTCCACCCTCAGGCGATCGGGCGAGGCGGGCGCCTGTACGAGATGGAGCGCTGGATCGACCAGATGACCGACCTGGGCGTGAGCTACACCCGCATGTGCGATGTGGCCGACGCCTGGCGGGCCGGGCGCCAGCTCGGCATCGAGTAGCGACCGGCCCCGGGCCGCTCGGGCCCGGGCTTCCCGCTCTTGTTCGCTGCGCTCACGGGCCGCTCGGACCCGTGCTCAGCCTCTAGCCCTCGACGCCGTCGAGCATGCGGCTGATCAGCAGCTTCTGGACCTCCGAGGTGCCCTCGTAGATCTGGTACACCCGCACGTCGCGGTAGATCTTCTCCACCGGGTAGTCGTTGAGGAAGCCGTACCCGCCGTGGATCTGGATGGCCTTCGACGCCACCCGCTCGGCCATCTCCGACGCGAACAGCTTCGCCATCGAGGCCTCTCGGGCGCATTCGAGCCCTTGGTCGCGCATCTGCGCTGCGTGCAGGTAGAGCTGGCGGGCCGCTTCGATCTGGGTGGCCATCTCGGCGAGCGTGAACGAGATCACCTGATGCTCGACGATCAGGCGCCCGAAGGTCTCACGCTCCTGGGCATAGGAGTGGGCGGCTTTCAGCGCAGCCCGTGCCCCGCCCGTGGCTTGGGCCGCGACGCCGATGCGGCCCAGAGACAGGTTGCCCAGCGCGATGCCGAGCCCCCGCCCGATCTCGCCGAGGACGTCGCCGGCGGGCACCCGCATGTCCTCGAAGACCACCTGACAGGTGTCGTTGGTGCGGTGACCGAGCTTGTCCTCCTTGGCGATCACGCGGTAGCCGGGGTTGTCGGTGGGCGTGATGAACGTGGTCATTCCCCGCTTGCCGGCACCCGGATCGGTGACTGCCACGATCATCGCCACATCGGCGGTCGAGCCGGCGGTGATGAACGCCTTGTGACCGCTCAGGACGTACTCGTCGCCGTCGCGGGTGGCCCGGGTGCGGATGGCCGCAGCATCGGAGCCGGTGTGGGGCTCGGTGAGGTGGATGCAGCCCAGCCACTCGCCGCTGGTCAGCTTGGTGAGGTAGTCACGCTTCTGCCGGTCGGTGCCCGACTGCTGGATCGCCGCGGCGACCGGCGAGTTGTTCGCCGCCATCATGTTGCTGATGCCGCCGTCGGCAGCGGATATCTCCTCGATGGCCAGCGCATACGACACGAAGTCGGCACCCGCGCCGCCCCAGCACGGGTCTACCATCATGCCCATGAGTCCGACGTCGGCCATCTTGGCGTAGAGCTCGCGGGGCGCTCCGCCGGCGCGGTCCCACTCTGCGGCGAACGGCGCTATCTCGCGCTGCGCGAACACCCTGGCAACGTCGCGTATCTGCTGCTGCTCGTCGGTCAACTGCACTGCGCCATCCTCGGGTTCGGCCACGGGATTGCGGGGCTCGGCACCGCCGTGCAGCGGCGATTCAGGGTACCGAAATGCAGAATTCTGATTCCGGGGAACGCATCGAAGCGGGCACCATCGTCTCTGTCCGGCGAACACCTGCCCCGTTCGCTCGAGTCACTCGGTGAAGTTCGAGTGATTATTCGCATCAGAAAGCAAACTGCCCAGTTGACGGTATCGTCATGCTGTGGGAGTCGCAGGACCTGACGGGGCCGAGGAACTGCTGATCGAGACCAGGTGGCAAGGCAACCCGGCTTGTCCTCGCTGTGGCGATGGGCGAGCTTCGTCTCAGAAGGACCGGCCAGGGGCAGATTGGACCGTTTGGCGCTGTCGCACATGCCGCACCCGGTTCAGGGTGACGACGGGAACAATGCTGCATTCCACGAAGTTGACCCCCTCCGACTGGTTGGCCGTGGCACAGGGGCAGGACACGGCAGCGGCGACCATCGCAGAACTCATCGGTGTCTCGTTGGTCACCGCACGCAAGATCGCTGCGCTCATGGCGCCAGTGTGCGATGGCTCACCATCGGAGCGGCTGCGGCACATGATGAGCCCAAGGCACCAATGTCAGCCGGCACCCGACCCATGGCAGATCGAACCCCTTCCGGCAACGCTGCGCATCGAAGGCAGCCCGCTCAGGTCGCTGAGCAACGGCGTGAAGGCCGTTCTGAATGCACTGAGGGCACGGCCGTTCGGAGCGACGCCAGTCAAGCTCGCCGAGCTGTCCGGCGTGTCGTATTCGCAGACTCTGCGGTGTCTCGCCAGTCTCGAACGACGCGGCTGGGCCGAACCCGCACAGACAGCCATCCATCACGGATACGAACTGCGCCGCGCGACAGTGTGGTCGCTGTCATGGTCGGATGGTTGCATGCATGCCCTCTCATGCCTTCGCGACCGGCCGACACGGCGGATCGAGAACGTGGAAGACGGCGTGCCGCTCCGCTTTTGGCGGGGCTTCTGGTCTGGTGCTGCCGCTGATTCGCTGCGGATATCCGAGCACGGCCTGCATATCGCAGAAACGCTGATCGGCGGACATGATGTCTGCGCGAGGGCGTGGGCGCTTGCAACACTGCCGACACGCATACTGCTCGAGTGCCGCTCATTGCGGGGATTCGATTCTGGTTGGCGAGCAGATCTGCTCGATCGTGAGATCGCCCGGCGAGCGGCTGCAGCATGAGCGAGATCGACGCGTGGGCCGATGTCTTGCCTGAGCGGCTGCGACGGGTGTGGCCTTACGTCGCGGACTGCGCCGGCCGTATCGGCGGCGTGTTGATGGGAGGTACGGCGGTCGCCATCCACCTGCGGCACAGAGTCTCTGAGGATCTCGACGTGGTCACGCTGCAGCAGTTCTCCGGAAGAGCACTGCAAGAGCGATTGCGACGAGCAGCCGCGCATGTGGAGACCGATGAAGTGTCCGACAACATGTTCCACGGCTACGTCGACGGCGTCCGGGTGGACATCTTCCGGGCACTGCCGTCCGATGATGTGCAGCCGTCCAATATGCGATGGGTCGCTCCGAGCACCACGATCGGAGACATGAAGATCGGCGCCATCGCAGATCTCATGGCCGCCAAGCTTGACGTGATCAGATTCCGTCCCAAGCTGCGCGACTACCTGGACCTCGCCGCGATGGACCAGTCAGGCGCCTGCAGCCTCGAAGCTGGATTGGGCTACTACTGCCGACGGTTCGGGCACAGTTCCCCGCCGCGGGCGCTTGAACAGATCACTCACCTGCTCGACGGCCCCGGCACGCTGCCGAGCGACCCCGACTACGAAGACCGCCGTGACGATGCGCTGCGCCACCTGCAGATGCGGGTACCAGCACTCCGCAACCGAATCGCCGAAATGCGCGACGCCGTCCCGTAGCTACGCCGAGACCACAGACCCATTCCCCGCCGCGTGTCCGCTCACCTCGCTCAACGCAGCCCAGCACTGATTGGCGGTCACCATCGAATGAGTCAGGCACATGCGGAACGAACGCGGGAGGGCCGGCGGGACGCAATGCCCGCCGGCCCTCTGCGTTGACCGTTTGGTCGGTCAGGAATCAGACGCTGGGCGTCTGACCTCCTGGTGGCGTTTGCCTAGCGGCAGCCGCCCTCATCCTTGTCCCAGGCGCAGTTCGTCGACTTGCCGTTGACGT
Organism: Acidimicrobiia bacterium; assembly: GCA_022824805.1. Taxonomy (GTDB): domain Bacteria; phylum Actinomycetota; class Acidimicrobiia; order Acidimicrobiales; family Poriferisodalaceae; genus Poriferisodalis. The sequence goes on from JAJDZE010000165.1 coordinate 6,027, forward strand.
CCACGACGTCGCCGACCTGGGTCCAGGTCTGCTCGTTCGCGTTGAACTGGCTGAAGTCTGAACCCTCAACGAAGTACGCGTCAGCGTTGCCGTTGAACTGGGTGATGATGCCGTCGAGGATCATCGGGTGGTAGATGTCGATCGACCGCACCGCCAGGATGAAGTTCGTCCTGGTCAGGCCGCCCGGCAGGTCTGCAGCAACACGCAGCGCCTCGCCGTAGGGGTAGCCGTAGGTGTAGCCGATGGCGTACAGCGACACAGCCGGATCCAGGCCTGCGGCCTCCAGGTTGGAGTTCGCGAAGGCGATGAACGGCTCATCGATGAACTTCGGGTCGGTGGAGTCCTTCGACCCGCCGCCGATGATCCACCAGTCGTGGGCGAAGTCGCCCGCCGGCTTCATGTAGGCCTCGATGCCCTTGCACACCGACGGCGTGAACAGCGCGCCGCCCTTGGCGTTGATGTCGTCGTACAGGCCGCTCTGGCCGGCTTCCTGAATGGCCAGCAAGCACGGGTTGCCCGCCGTCATCGAGATGAACACATCAGGCTCGAAGGCCAGAATGGTGGTCATCTCGTTGGTCAGCGTGGGCGCCGCGGGGTCGTGACGCACTGGCAGGTACTCGCTCACCACATCGGAGTTGGCGTGTGCCCACTCTTCGAAGCCGAGCTCGTAGGCCAGACCGAAGTCGTTGTCCATCACCAGGCCGGCAACCTTCACAGGCAGCAGATCAGCCAGGTTCTCCCTGATCCAAGCGCCCCACAGGATCGACTCGGTCGAGTACGACATCTGCATGATGCTGGTCCACGGGTGGTTCACCGGGTCGCCCCAGGCGGGGTGGCCGGTCATCACGAACGGATGCGGGATGCACTCCTCGTTGATCTTGTCGTACACCGCGAGGGTGTTCGGCGAGCCCAAGGTCAGGATCGAGAACACGTTCTCCGCCTCGATCAGCTCGTCCACGAACTCGATCGTCTGAGCGGCGACGTAGGCGTCGTCCTTGATGATCAGCGTCAGGTCACGCGGCGAACCGCCGACCATGATCGGGTCGTTGTCGTTGATCCAGTTGAAGTAGTTCTCCCAGCCGTAGGCAATGTTGCCGTATGCGGCAAGGTTGCCCGACTGAGCCGTGGTGTGACCGATGCGCACCTCCGAGTCGGTGATGCCCGTCGTGTCCGACCAGTCGTCGGGGCACGCACTGATGTCGATCTCGAAGCCGGCAGGGCCACGCAGGATGCCGTCGTCGCCGACGCCGTACTCGCCCGACTCGATCTTCTCGGTCAGCTCCGCGACGGACTTGGCGCGACGAGCAGCGGCCTCTTCGAAGATGCCGTCGAGGGTGGAGCGATCGAACATCATCTCCTCCTCTTCCATCATCTCCTCATCGGCGTCGTCATCGTCGTCCTCGCCCGCGACGGCGGCTTCGATGTCTTCCTCAGCAGCGGCACCGCCGAGAGCACCAGTGGCGCCCTCGTCTTCTTCCTCTGCCATCTCCTCTTCCTCGGCCATCTCCTCGTCTTCACTCGGCGCGGCCGTGGTTTCGGTCTCTGTCTCGCCAGCGTCAGCGTCTGCGTCGTCATCGCCGCCGCCGCATGCAGCGGCCACGAGCGAGAACGCGAAGAGCAGAGCCAGCAAGCGCCACATTCGACGCTTCGTCATGTTGTGTCTCCCCCCATTGGGTTGCAATAGCACGAACCGGCAGCGGAATCGCACAGATGCCCCAACCGGTTCATCGAGACACTAGTTCGCGTCCCGGGACTGGTCACCGGGCGGGTTATGTCAATTCTGCAACGATTTCGATTCTGCACCCGGGCCGCGACTGCGCCTCACCGGGCGCGCAAGGGCCGGCGGGACGCAATGCCCGCCGGCCCTGTTGCGCTGACTCGGGGTCAGCAGTGTGGTCTCAGGTGCAACGAACGCAGCCGCTGCGCCTGAGGAGGCGATTGCCTAGCGGCAGCCTCCGTTGTCCTTGTCCCAGGCGCAGTTCGTGGACAGCCCGTTGACGTCGACGATCTCGCCGATGATGTTCCACGTCTGCTCGTTGGCGTCGAACTGGCTGAAGTCGGAACCCTCGATGAAGTAGCCGTCGGCTGCACCGTTGAGCTGGGCATTGATGCCATCGAGGTGCAGCGGGCTGTAGATGTCGATCGACCGCACAGCCAGGATGAAGTTGGTGCGGTTCAGGCCGCCCGGCAGGTCAGCAGCAACACGCAGCGCCTCGCCGAACGGATACCCGAACGTGTAGCCGATGCCGTACAGCGACACAGCCGGGTCGAGACCCGCAGCCTCCAGGTTGTCGTTGACGAAGGCGATGAACGGCTCGTCGACATGCTTGGGATCGGTGGTGTCCTTGGAGCCGCCGCCGACAATCCACCAGTCATGGGCGAAGTCGCCCGCCGGGGCCATGTACGCCTCGATGCCCTTGCACACCGACGGTGCGAACAGGGCGCCGCCCTTGGCATTGATGTCGTCGTACAGACCGCTCTGGCCGGCCTCCTGAATCGCCAGCAAGCACGGATTGCCCGCCGTCATCGAGATGAACACGTCCGGCTCGAACGCCGCAACCGTGGTCATCTCATTGGTCAGCGTGGGCGCCGCGGGGTCGTGACGCACCGGCAGGTACTCGCTCACCACATCGGAGTTGGCGTGTGCCCACTCCTCGAAACCGAGCTCGTAGGCCAGACCGAAGTCGTTGTCCATCACCAGGCCGGCAACCTTCACCGGCAGCAGGTCAGCCAGGTTCTCCTTGATCCAGGCGCCCCACAGGATCGACTCAGTCGAGTACGACATCTGCATGCCGGTGGTCCACGGGTGGTTCACCGGGTCGCCCCAGGCGGGGTGGCCGGTCATCACGAACGGCTGCGGGATGCACTCCTCGTTCAGCTTGTCGTACACCGCGAGGGTGTTCGGCGAGCCCAGCGTGAGAATCGAGAACACGTTCTCCGCCTCGATCAGCTCGTCCACGAACTCGATCGTCTGAGCGGCGACGTAGGCGTCGTCCTTGATGATCAGCGTCAGATCACGCGGAGCACCGCCGACCATGATCGGGTCGTTGTCGTTGATCCAGTCGAAGTAGTTCTCCCAGCCGTACGCGATGTTGCCGTACGCAGCCAGGTTGCCTGACTGGGCCGTGGTATGGCCGATGCGCACCTGGCTGTCGGTGATGCCTGTGGTGTTCGACCAGTCGGTCGGGCACGCACTGATGTCGATCTCGAAGCCGGCCGGGCCGCGCAGGATGCCGTCGTCACCGACGCCGTACTCACCCGACTCGATCTTCTCGGTCAACTCGGCAACGGTCTTGGCGCGGCGAGCAGCGGCCTCTTCGAAGATGCCTTCGAGGGTGGAGCGATCAAACATCATCTCCTCCTCTTCCATCATCTCGTCGTCTGACATCTCGTCGTCGGTCTCGCCCGCGACAGCGGCTTCGATGTCTTCCTCAGCAGCGGCGCCGCCGAGAGCACCGGTGGCACCCTCGTCGTCGTCTTCCTCTGCCATCTCCTCGTCCATCTCCTCGTCCTCGCTGGGCGCGGCGGTGGTCTCGGTTTCTGTCTCGCCAGCGTCTGCATCCGCGTCGTCATCGCCGCCGCCGCACGCAGCAGCGGCAAGCGAGAACGCGAACAACAACGCCAGCAAACGCCACAGTCGACGTTTGGTCATGGTGTTCCTCCCATGTGGGTGAATGTGGTCATGCCGACCCCCGGAAGACCCGAAGGCAGCATCGCCAAGCAAAGCTATGTCGCACGCTTTCGGCGATGCCCTGAGGGCGTATGTCAATCGAGCGACAATTTCAAGCTCGTTTTAGATTTTGGTCGGACGGGGGTGCTGGAGCGTCCCGGCGGCGGTTGAACAGCCCGATGAGGCCCCGGGGAAACACGAACGTGAGCGCTACCAGCAGCACACCGAAGACGAACTGCTCCTCGTCGAGCAGGCGCAGGAATTCGCCGAGTGGGCCCAGCCCGCTCACGCCGCCGAGCAGTTCGCCGATCCGCGAGAAGACCTCCCGGATCGCGACGCCGAGCACGGAGCCCCACAGCGAGCCCAACCCGCCGAGCACCGCTGTGGCATACAGCACCAGCGACTCCTGGAACGGGTACGACTCCTGCGAGGTGAACGGCACGAGCACGATGCCGAGAGCGCCTGCGAGGCCGGCCAGCGACGCACTCATTGCGAACGTGCTGACCCTGGACGCCACCAGGTTCACCCCGTACACGGCCGACGCGGTGTCATTGTCACGCACCGCACGCATGGCACGGCCGGGCCGACTGTTGATGAGATTGTGCGTCAGCCACATCGCTAGCGCCACCACCGCCAGGCAGATCAGGTAGCGGTACAGCCCTTCGGCCCAGCGGCTGGTGCCGAACCACGACGGCGGCACCAACTCGGCGCCCACCGCCCTGCCGCTGACGCCGCCGGAGAACGCCGGCACTCGCTTGGCGAGCGGCTGAAACACGATGGCCAGCCCGAGCGTCACCAGCGCGAGGTGGATGCCCTTGATGCGGAGCGCAGGAAGGCCGACCAATGCGCCGATCACGCCCGCGAACGCGGCCCCCGCCAGGATCGAGATGGCCCACGGCAGCGCCAGGTCGTCGACTGCGTAGGCGGCTGCGAACGCGCCGACGGCCACGAAGACCCCATGGCCGAGGCTGATCATGCCGCCGTAGCCCGTGGCGATATTGACGCCCAGCACGGCGAGGACCATGACGATGATCTGGGTGTTCTGCCGCATCTCGGTCACCGAGCTGGTCAGCGGCATCGCCACCAGCCACACGCCCAGCAGCACAGCGCCGATCCAGCTGAGCGGGCCGATCCGCCGGCGCGAACCCACCACACGATCTGCGCCGCCGTCGCCGATCAAAGCTGTGCCAACGCCGGATGCCGCTGGCGGGCCGCTGCGCACGCTGAGCCCAGCGCCGGACGGCTCGGCGCCCAGCGCCCCCGTATCAGACGGCTCGTCAGGCTCGGATGTCGCGGCAGCCTCGGATGGCTCGTCAGTCGCAGACGCCGCGGCAGCCTCGGAAGGCTCGTCCGTCTCGAGCGGCGCGGCGGCCGGTGGGTCGTCGGGCGGGGCGAAGACAGCGAACACGCCGGCTTCGGTACCCGGGTCGTCATCGTCGCCTGGGCGCGGCAGCGGCGTGGGCCAGTTGTCGTCGCTCACACCCGCTCGATCCGCTGAGTGCCGAACAGGCCGGCCGGGCGCACGATCAGCACCACCACCATGGCGACGAGCGCAGGCAGCACACTGAGCTCGAAGCCGATGAACGGGACATAGGCCGGGATCAGTGTCTGGCTGAGACCGATGATCACGCCGCCCACCAGCGCTCCCTTGGGCGAGTCGAGCCCGCCGAGCGTGGCCGCAGCAAAGGCGTACACCAGTACCCGCACCATCATGGTGGGCTCGAGGAGCACCGAGTTCGCGCTCATGTTCGCCGCTATGGCCCCCAGGCCCGCCGCCAGCGCCCAGCCGTACATCAGCGTCGGACCCACGCGGATGCCGTTCAAGGCGGCCGATTCGGGATCGATGGACACTGCCCGGAAGGCGAGACCGGCTCTCGTGTAGCGCAGCAACATGGCCAGCGCGGTCAGCAGCGCGAACAGCACCAGCCACGCCCCGACCGTGGAGAAGCGCAGGCGGGCGCCCGCGATCGCGAAGTGATCACCGGGATCCGACGGGAAGAACGGCGGGAAGACACGCGGTCCGGTGCCCCACCATTGGCCCATCAACGAGTTCAGCGCCAGCAAGATGCCGATCGTCACGTTGACGAGCGCTAGCTCCGGCGCGTTTCGCAATGGCCGGATCAGCACGCGTTCGGTGGCAGCACCTGCCGCGATGCCGATGACGACCGCGCCTCCGATCGCCAGTGGCGTCACGAGCGGCGCTCCGATCCATGACGCCAGCCCGCCGCCGGTGACACCTGGTGCCGCACCGGCGAGCAGGACGAAGGCGATGTAGGCCGAGAAGGTGGCCATCTCGCCCTGGGCGAAGTTCAGCAGCCCGGTGGATCGAAAGATGATGACCAGCGCCAGCGCCAGCGAGGAGTAGATGGCGCTGTTGAACAGTGCATCGAAGATTCGCTGCAGCAGCAGTACTACATCCATCGCTACTGCTCAGCCTTCAGCAATGTCGGCCGCGCCCCGGCGCCCCGATCGAGGCGGGAGGCTCGGCGTCGCTCTACATCTACGCAGAGGCGCCGACGTCTTCAGACGCTGGCTCGGGCGCCGTCTCGGCCTTCTCCTCGGCGAACACGAAGTAGCGCAGGCCGACGAAGATCGTCCCCACGATGACGATGATGCTCAACACCAGCGACAGCATGCTCTGTGTCGGCCAGCCGATGAGCCAGAAGCCCACCGGTGTCTCGGAGGCATCGATGGCATCGGATGCCACGTTGCACAGCTGGCTGACCGACATGTCGCTGATCTCGCCATCCGGTGAGGTGGCGCAGAATTCGCCAGACGTCCCCGTGAAGTCCTTTGCTTTTGCAGCTTCATTGACCAGTGGGATCGCCGGAACCGTCTTGCCGTCGGGGTCGACAGCGACCGACTCGCGTGCAAGGTGCCCGACATGGTGAGCCCGCAGTGCGAGGTTGAGGGCGAAGGCCTTGATGTAGGCGAAGCTGAGCACGCCGAGAACGCCGGCCGCTTTCGCTTGTGACGTCACCGTGTCGGCATTGTCGCCGCGCAGACCCGCCTTGGCCGCTCGGAGCTCGTTCATCGACACAAATACCACGATCGGCGCGAGCACCACGATGGCGAAGCGCAACGCGAACGCCAGCGTGCCGACGATGAGGTTGTCGACGTTCATCAGCACCCAGCCGATCACCAGCAGCACCGGCCCCATGACGGCGAACCTCATGGCCCACGTGGCGCGGGTGGACGAGGGACCCGGATCGAGAGCCGACAGCGGGGTGATGGCGTCGCCGTCTGGCGTGAGCGGCACGACCTGGATGATCTTCTTCTGCACGGCTGTCACCATCGAAGCGATGCCGCCGGGGGCGAAGAACGTGAAGAGGATCAGGATGAGGCCGAAGATGGCCGCCGACAGCGGCCCGTCGCCGTCGAGGGTGTAGAAGCCCAGCGGGATGGAGATCCGCTTCGTGAGGTCTCGGGCCCATACCACGAACAGGCCGCCGAAGATCGAGCCCTGCAACGTGCCGACCCCGCCGATCACCAAGCCGATGATGAGGTCGACCGCCAGCAGGAAGGTGAAGTCCTGGCCGGCCACGAAACCCTTGTCGAGGCACCACATGAGGCCCGCCAGCGAGCCCAGCGAGGCGCTCAGTGCGAAGTTCACGGTCTTATACAGCGGCAGGTTGACGCCGTAGACCGCAGCGCCGGCCTCGCTGTCGCGGATCGCCAGCACTGCACGCCCCGGTCGGCTTCGCATGATGTTGCGCACCAGCGCGATCACCAGCACCGTGATCAGCAGCAGGATCCAGTAGCGATAGGCGTTGGCGCCTCGTGCCCCGTCGACGCCCGGCAGCCACTCGAAGAAACTCGAAAAGCCGCTTTCCTGGCGGTCGACTTCCTCGATGACATCCCGCCCGTTGGGTCCGCCTGTGCGCCGCGCGATGCCGAGTTCGTCGATATTCACCAGCGTCGGGAACACCGCCGCTTGCGCTATGGTGACCAAGGCGAGGTACAGGCCCTTGACCCGCAGCGCCGGCAGGCCCACGATGACGCCGATGGCGAATCCGACGATCACGACCACCGGGATGACCATCCAGTAGTCCCAGAGTTCGTCCTGGACCATCGACGCGGCTACGAATGCGCCGATGCCCATGAACGCCGAATGGCCCAAGGCAAGCATGCCGTTGAAGCCCACGACCAGATTGACGGCCAGCACGGCGACCATCAAGACCAGCGCGCGGTTCATCTTGCCGATCTCGAACGGCTGCAGGACCAGCGGCACCAAGACAGCCAGCGCCAAGGCGTAGCCCCAGCTCAGGAATCGCCACTGGCGATGCTGTGTGCTGCCCTTGGAAACGATGAGCAGTGGTGAACTCATACCTCAGCAACTCCCCTTGGGTCGTTGAGCTAGACGCGCTCGATGCGGCGGGTTCCGAAGAGACCCGCTGGACGGAACAGCAGCACGATCAGGATCAGCAGGAACGCCATGGCCAGCTGCAAGATCGAGAAATAGGCCTGGCCCAGCACGACAACGCCGAACCACGACACGAGCACCGACTTGATCAACCCCACGACGAGCCCGCCGATGACGGCGCCGCCCAGGCTGTCGAGCCCGCCCAAGGCGGCTGCGGCCAGTGCATAGATCAGGATGGTCAGCATCATGTTGGGGTTGACGCCGCCGAGTGCCGGCGCCACCAGCGCTGCGCCGAGCGTGCCGAACACCGATGCGAGCGCCCAGCCGAAGCCCAGCGTTCGGCCTGTGTTGACGCCGACCAGCCGTGCCGATTCGGCATTGGACGACACGGCACGGAAGGCCAAGCCGGCCTTCGTCTTGCCCAAGATGATCGCCAGCGCAATCAGCGCCAGCGCAAGGCCGATCCAGGTGCCGATGGTGCGGTAGTGGAGCCGTGCGCCGACGACTTCGAAGAAGGTGCGGCCCACCATCTCGCACATCTCGGCATCGGCGGTGCCGCGTGCGACCTCGACGAGGTCGCCGTCGGCATTCTTGAGGCAGGCAATAGTGCCGTCGCTCGATGTCTTCAGCTCGCTGCCGTTGGGCACCCAGCTCGGGAAGTGCCCGAATGGATCGTTGACCCGGCGCACCTGGTAGTTCCATATGTCGCCGGCGACGGCATTGATGATGAGGAATAAGCCCAGCGTGATCAGCACGACCGGTAGGTGGTCGTCGGGGTCGAAGGGTCTGACGAGCGCTCGCTCCACGGCCGCTCCGATGACCGCGCTGACCGCCATGGCCACAGCTATGGAGAGCCAGAGCCACCAGCCCTGCTCCACGTTCAGCACGTACACGAAGAACGCACCGAGCATGGCCAACTCGCCCGTGGCGAAGTTGATCAATGTGGTGGCCTTGAAGATCAGCACCAGCGCCAAGGCGACGGTGCCATAGACGGCGCCGTCGCGTAGGCCGTTGAAAATGAAATCCGGGAGGATCTCGAAGTTCCAGTTCACGGTCTGCCCCCGTACCTGCGGATCAGGCGCCCAAGTACGCTTCCTGCACTGCAGGATCGTTCTTGAGCTGCTCGGCGGGTCCGTGCAGAGCGATCTCGCCGCTCTCGATCACGTACCCGTAGTCGGCCATGTCGAGTGCCAGGTTGGCGTTCTGCTCCACGAGCAGCATCGTCAGCCCAGTTTCCTTGTTCAGTTGAGAGAAGCGCTCGAAGAGGTCTTCGATGATGAGCGGCGCCAAGCCCAGCGAGGGCTCGTCGAGCAGCAGCAGCCGCGGCCGGCACATCAGCGCCCGGGCCACAGCCAGCATCTGCTGCTCGCCGCCCGAGAGCGAGCCGGCGAGCTGATCGCGGCGCTCTTCGAGCCGCGGGAAGATCTCGAACCAGCGGTCCACGTCGGCGTTGACGTCCTTGTCCTTGCGGGTGTAGGCGCCGATCTTCAGATTGTCCAGCACCGAGAGCTCGGGGAACGTTCCCCGGCCCTGGGGCACGTGGGCGACGCCGCGCCGCACGATGTCGGCGGTCTTGGCACGGGAGATGTCGTCGCCTTCCATCTCGATCGTGCCAGACGTGGTGCACATGTTGCACAGGGCCCGCAGCGTGGTGGTCTTGCCGGCGCCGTTGGCCCCGAGGATCACCACGACGTTGCCGTCGGGCACTTCGAAGTCGAGGCCGCGGAGCACCTCGACAGCGCCGTAGCGCGCGTGGAGGTCCTCGACCTTCAGCATCAATTCCGTCATGAAGAACTCCCCAGGTACGCCTCGATGACCTCCGGGTCGTTGCGCACGACATCGGGGTGACCGTCGGCGATCTTGCGGCCGAAATTGAGCACCACGAGGTGCTCGCTGATGTTGAGCACCATGCGCATGTGGTGCTCCACCAGCAGGACCGACAGGTTGTGCCGGTCGCGGAGGTCTTTGACATCTTGGGCGAGCGAGTCGACCTCGGCGTGGGTGAGGCCCGACGCCGGCTCATCCATCATGATGAGGCGCGGGTTGGAGATGAGAGCCCGGGCGAGCTCGATGCGCTTCAGCGTGCCGAACGGCAGACCGGCGGCGGGGTGGTAGGCGTGCTCCTCGAGGCCGAGTTCCTCGAGCGCTTCCCATGCCCTGCGCCGCAGGTCCTTCTCTTCGTTGCGGGTGCCGAGCCGGAACGCAGCTGTGAAGAAGTTGGCCTTCGTGTTGGTGTGATCCCCCACCATCACGTTCTCGATCACCGTCATGCCCTGCCAGAGGGCCAGGTTCTGGAACGTGCGGTAGACGCCGACGCGGCTGATCTGGTGGGCCGGCATGGCCAGCAGATCGTGCCCGTCGAATGTCACCGCGCCGGCCGTCGGATCGTAGATCCGGCTGACCACGTTGAACAGCGTGGTCTTGCCCGCACCGTTCGGACCGATGAGTCCGAGGATCTGTCCCTCATCGAGGTTGAAGGACAAATCGTCGAGCGCACGGATGCCGCCGAACTGCACGGAGATGTCTTGGACTTCGAGCAACGCCACGCGCTGAACCCCCTCCGGTCCTCGCCGGTCAGGTGACCGGCCGCAGGCAAGTTATCAGGTCGGCCCGGCAGCGTAGCGTTCAACTGCCTGGTTCGGGGAGGAGGACTCGAACCCCCAATGACTGGACCAGAACCAGTTGTGTTGCCAATTACACCATCCCCGAGGGCGGGAACAGGCTAGCGCTGCGGCTCTTGGGGCAGTCCTGAATATTCCCTGGAGTCTGCTGCGTTCGTGAGCATCGCCAGCGCGGAGTCGAGGCGCGCGAGCGTGGTTTCGCGGCCGAGCAGCGCGAGCGATTCGAACAGCGGGGGGCCGACGGCGCGGCCCGTGGTGACAACGCGAACCGGTGCTTGCGCCTTGCCCAGCTTCAAGCCGAAGCTCTCGCCGATTGCGCGCAGCAGCGCGTGCAGCGTCGCGGCATTCCACTCCGCCTCGGCGAACGCAGTGCGCGCGCGATCGAGGATGTCGCCTGCCGGTGCGGCCATCGCGGCGGCCCAGTCGTCTGGGTCGATCTGGGGTTCGGCGAAGAGGAAGGCGATGCGGTCGGGAGCGTCGCCGAGCAGGCGGGTGCGCTCGCGGATGAGCGGCGCGACCGTGCTCAGGGTCGCTGCGTCGAGCTCGGCGCCCCACGGTTCCGCGCGCACCCACGGCTCGACCGCGGCGGCGAAGCCGGCATCGTCGAGCGCGCGCACGTAGCTGCCGTTGATCGCGGTGAGCTTGTCCATGTCGAACATGGCGGGCGCCGCATTCACGTCGGCAAGATCGAAGAGGTCAACGATCTCGCTGAGCGGTCGCACCTCGATGTCGTCGGGAGGTCCCCACCCCAGCAGTGCCAAGTAATTCACCATGGCCGCCGGCAGCACACCTTGGTCGCGATAGCTGATGAGCGACACATCGTCGCGCCGCTTGGAGAGCTTCTTTCGCTGCTTGTTGACGATGAGCGGCAGGTGGGCGAAGGTCGGCATATCGGTCGCGCCGAGCGCAGCCCGCAGCAGCACCACCTTCGGCGTCGTATTCAGCAGGTCTTCGCCTCGCACGACGTGCGTGATGCCCAGGTCGAGATCGTCGACAGCGTTCGCGACGAAGAAGGTCGCGCTGCCGTCGCTGCGGCGGACCACGAAGTCGTCGATCGACGCATTCGGGAACTCGACGCGGCCCCGCACGATGTCGTCGAAGGCCGTCACGCCGTCGTCGGGAACAGCGAACCGCACCGCCCCGTCGTCGACATAGGCACGTCCCTCGTCGAGCCATCTGTCGACCGCAGCGCCGTAGAGGGCGCCGCGCTGGCTCTGGAAGACGGGGTCGCCGTCGAAGTCGAGCCCGAGCCATTCGAGCGTCTCGAGGATCTGATTGATGTGCGCGGTTGTGGCGAGTGTCGCGTCGGTGTCCTCGATGCGCAGCACCATCTCCCCGCCGCAGTGGCGGGCATACAGCCAGTTGTACAGCGCCGTGCGCGCCGTGCCGAGGTGCGGCAGCCCGGTGGGGGCAGGAGCGAATCGCAGCCGGGGGGCGTCGCTCAGCACTGACCGGTGCTGCAGTTCGGGTCGCTCGCATCGACCCAGCGGCCCACCGGCCTGCCGGCCATCGCCAGCAGCCGTTGCAGGGGCGGGGTGGACAGGTCGACCCCGAGCACCCCCAGGCCCGGCCAGACCACCACGGCGGGGGCCGCGGCGAGTATGCGATCCACGAGGAGCTCGTCGAGGCCCGCGCCGGCACTGATGGCCTGCTGCAAGTCATATCCCAGGACTGTCAGTTCGGTGACGCGCGTCCACAAGAGGTCGCGCAGCCTGGGGCTGAATCCGGCGCCTGCATCCAGACTGGCTGCCATCGACAGCACCGTGCGGACGCTCTCGACGACGGGCTGGGTGGGATCGGGGCGATTCTGCGCACCGGTGCCGAAGCCCAGGCCGATGCCGCCTGCGGGCGTCGGGATCCGGACCGGCGGGGGCGCCGGCTGTCCGCCCATCTCGGCCGCAGCCGCGAGATTGCCGTTGACTGCTCGCTCCAGCAGGTCGACCACGGTGTAGTCGCCGAGCGGCGGGGCCAGCCCCATGCCCATGTGCTCCCAGGCAGGCAGCCGCATCCGGGCGGCGAAATCGGTGCACGCTCGGCGATGCAGCCGCAACAGCTCGCGGTCGGGCTGCATCGCGGCGGTCGCAGCGGGCGACGACGCGATCTCCTGGGCGGCCGTCGGGACGTTGGTCATCTGGGCCATGGGTTTCTCAGTCTCGCGTCAGCGACAGGGGATCTGCTTCGTACCGACGCCTGATCGCCGACGGGGCAAGGGAGAGCACTTCGGTCGGGACGCGGGCGACCAGCTCGCGCACATGCTTGTAATGGTGTGCCTCCGCAGCGCCCTCGAACAGCGGCATGCGGCGCGCCACCAGCTCCGAAGGCGGCTGCTGGTCGAGGAAGCCGAACGCCAGGTACCCCGCTTCGAGGTCCCACACCACCGGCGCACGTCCGAAGATCGACGCCCGCTTGAGCGCTACGGCCACGCAGCCCGCGTCGACGTCGTCACGATCCTCGTTCTCGGTGAGGTACACCCGGTCGTCGAAGAGATGGACCAGTCCGTAGGCGTAGCCCTGGTCGGGTCCCTGGTGTCCCCTCAGCGCACCTGTGGGCTGACCCCCGGCCAGATCGCCTGGACGTGCGGCCTTCCAGCGGCGAGGGGTGACCTCGGGCGAGGAGTATGAACGCACCACCGAGAGCGGTTCGACCCGGACGTGTCGTGGCGCAGCCATTGCCGCGCAGCCTAGAGCCTGAGCCCCGGGCCAGAGCGGCCCGTGAGCGCAGCGAACAAGAGCGGGAAGCGCCGGGCCAGAACGGCCCGTGAGCGCAGGCGGTTACTGGCTCTGGCTGTCGCTGAGGCGATGACGCATGAGCGCGTAGATGACCGAATCGCGCAGTGCGAGCCACGACGACTCGATGATGTTCTCCGAGACGCCGATGGTGGTCCAGGTGGTCTCGCCGTCGGTGGAGTCGATGAGCACCCTGGTGACCGCCTCGGTGCCCCGGTCGGCATCGAGCACCCGGACCTTGTAGTCGGTCAGGCGAACTGCATCGAGCTCGGGGTAATCGTCGCGCACGGCTTGGCGGAACGCGTTGTCGAGCGCGTTCACCGGACCGTCGCCCTCGCCCACCGTCACCCGCCGGTCACCGTCGACGACGATGCGCAGCGTCGCCTCGGTGTCGAATTCGGCCTCCCGGCCGCGCTCCACCAGCACCTTGAACGATTCGACCTTGAAGAAGTCGAAGACCTGGCCGGCGGCACGGCGCAGCAGCATCTCCAGCGAGGCGTCGGCTACCTCGAAGTGATATCCGGCGTGCTCGAGCCGCTTCAGCTCATCGACCACGTCGGCCATGGCGGCCTTGTCGATCTCGATGCCGAGCTCGGCCGCCTTCAGCTCCACTGACGCACGTCCCGACAGGTCGCCGAGCAGGAAGCGCGTGCTGTTGCCGACTGCCGCCGGATCGACATGCTCGTAGCTGTCTGGACGGCGCGCGATGGCGCTGGTGTGCAGGCCCGCCTTGTGGGCAAACGCCGAGGCGCCCACATACGGCTGCTGGTTCTGAGGCGGCATATTCACCAACTCAGCCACGTGATGGGCCACCGAGGTGAACCGAGACAGGCACTCGCGCGGCACCGTCTCGATGCCCATCTTGAGCGTCAGGTTCGGCACCAGCACGGTGTTGTCGCAGTTGCCCGTGCGCTCCCCGTAGCCGTTGACGGTTCCCTGCACGTGCGTCGCGCCGGCGATGACACCCGCAACGGCATTCGCGACGGCGCAGCCAGTGTCGTTCTGAGTGTGCATACCGATCTGGACGCCTTCGAAGTGCGCGACCACGTCGCGCACGATCGTCTCCACCTCATGGGGCAGCGAGCCGCCGTTGGTGTCGCACAGCACCAGGCAGTCGGCGCCGTTGACCGCGGCTGCTTCGAGCACCGACAGCGCGAACTCCGGATTGCGCTTGTAGCCGTCGAAGAAATGCTCCGCGTCGAAGAAGACGCGCAGCCCTTCGCCCTTGAGGAACTCGACCGAGTCGCCGACCATCGCAACGCCTTCGCTGAGCGGCTGCCGGAGCGCCTCGGTGACGTGGTAGTCCCACGACTTGCCCACGATGCACACGGTGGAGGTGCCGGCCGCAACGAGTGCCGCGAGGGTCTGGTCGTCGTCGACGCGGCCACGGGGCCGGCGTGTGGAGCCGAAGGCCACCAGCGTGGCGTGCTGGAACTGCAGTTCGGTAGCCGCCCGGGCGAAGAACGCTTCGTCCTTGGGGTTCGAACCGGGCCAGCCGCCTTCGATCCAACCGATGCCGAGCGCATCGAGCTGGCGGGCCACTTTGAGCTTGTCGTCGGGCGACACCGAGATGCCCTCGAACTGGACGCCGTCGCGCAGCGTCGTGTCGAAAATCTCGACTCGCTCGGGCCACGCGGGGTCACGCACCCCTTCGCGGATGAGCGGCGCCGATGACCCGGGTTCAGTGCCTGCGCCCGCTGGGTCGGAGGTGCTCATGCCTGTATTGCCCATGCTCGGATCACCTCTGCTCGACGCCGGACAGGATCGCCTTGGCGATCTCGTCGGTGCCCACATCGGGCACGGCGTCGTCGGCAATGACGGCTTCGCACGCTGCTCGCACGCGCTCAGCGCACTCGGCTTCCCCCAGGAACTCCAGCATGAGCACCGCCGACAGCACCGCAGCGGTGGGGTTGGCGAGGCCCTTGCCGGCGATGTCGGGTGCCGACCCGTGCACCGGCTCGAACAGGGACGGCCCCGTGCGGTCGGGGTTGAGGTTGGCTGAAGCGGCGAGCCCGATGCCGCCCGCCACGGCGCCGCCGAGGTCGGTGAGGATGTCGCCGAAGAGATTGTCGGTGACGATCACCTCGTAGCGATGCGGATCGGTGACGAAGTGGATGCAGGCCGCGTCGACGTGGTTGTAGGCAGTCTCGACGTCGGGGTACTCCCCAGCCACCTCGTTGAACGTGCGCTCCCACAAGTCGCCCGAGAACGTCAGCACGTTGGTCTTGTGGACCAGCGTCAGGTGACGGCGCTCGCGTGTGCGGGCCAGCTCGAAGCCGTACCGGATGGCGCGCTCGGCGCCCATGCGGGTATTGACCGAGCCTTGGGTGGCGATCTCGTGCGGCGTGCCCTTGCGCAGAAACCCGCCCTCGCCCGCATAGGTGCCTTCGGTGTTCTCGCGTATCACCGTGAAGCTGTGGCCGTCGGGCAGGGTGAACGGGCGCAGGTTCACGTACAGGTCCAGCTCGAAGCGGGCCTTCAGCAGCAGGCCGCGCTCGATGACGCCCGGGGGCACCTCGGGCGTGCCCACGGCGCCGAGCAGGATGGCGTCGAACGTGCGCAGCTCTTCGAGCGTCTCGTCGTCGAGCACGGTGCCGTCGCGCAGGTAGCGATGCCCGCCCAGTTCGAATTCGGTTGTCGAGATGCCGGCGCCGGCGGCTGCAATCACATCGAGTGCGACCGAGATCACCTCTGGTCCGATTCCGTCTCCGCCGACGACGGCGATGCGATGCGTCACTGTGATATCCCCTCGCTCGAGGCTGCGCCGATAGGTGATCCGTCTCGCTGTCGCACCTGTCGTTTCCCGCTCTTGTTCCTGATTCTCATGTGATTGGGCTCACGGGCCGCTCGGGCCACGGCTTCGCCTATCGGCTCAGCCTCTTGCAGCACAGAGAGTGTGCCAACAGAAGCCCTCGGTAACCTCGCGGGGTGCCCGAGATCCACCACATCTCAGCGGAGACCCGCGATCGGCTCCAGGCCGAGCTCACCGATCTGACCGGGCGGGGCCGCATCGATATCGCAGCACAGATAGAGGCTGCGCGGCTGCTGGGAGACCTCTCGGAGAACGGCGACTACCACGCCGCCAAGGAAGAGCAGGGAAAGATGGAAGGCCGCATCATGCGGCTGAAGTCGATCCTGGAGAACTGCGCGATCGTTGCCGATGCGGAAGACAGATCGGGCGACAGCGCGGTGGCGCCGGGTCTCGTGGTGTCGATCCGCTTCCAGGGCGACGACGAGGTCGAGCAGTACCTGTTCGGCTCGATCGAGGAACGCCGGAGCGGCATCGAAGTGGTGTCGCCGGGCTCGCCGATGGGCCGGGCGCTCGAGGGCGCGCGGGCGGGCGAGACGGTCTCCTACGAGGCGAACGGCAACCAGCTCAGCATCGAAGTCGTCGCCGTCGAAGCCTGAGCGCCGGGGCCCTGCTCACCGTTGCGTTGGAATGACGGGCCTGCAGGGTCCATAGTGAGGATGTGACAAGTTCCGCCGCGACGGGTGCGCGCACCCTCAGCGAGAAGGTCTGGGACCGCCATGTCGTCCGCACCGGCGGCGGGCAGCCCGATCTGCTCTATATCGACCTGCACCTCATCCACGAGGTGACTTCCCCGCAGGCCTTCGACGGCCTGCGCCTGTCGGGGCGCACCGTGCGCCGCCCCGACCTGACCGTGGCCACCGAGGACCACAACGTCCCCACCGCCGATCTGCACCTGCCCATCGCCGACCCGATCTCGGCCAAGCAGGTGGAGGTGCTGCGGGCGAACTGCGACGAGTTCGACATCACGCTGTACCCGATGGGCGATCCGGGCCAGGGCATCGTGCACGTCATCGGCCCCGAGCAGGGCCTCACGCTGCCCGGCATGACCGTGGTCTGCGGAGACAGCCACACCTCGACGCACGGCGCATTCGGCGCGCTGGCCTTCGGCATCGGCACCTCGGAGGTGGAGCACGTGCTGGCGAGCCAGACGCTTCCGCAGGCACGGCCCTCCACCATGGAAGTCCGCGTCGACGGCGATGCGCCTGCGGGCGTGACCGCCAAGGACATCGTGCTGGCGATCATCGGACGCATCGGCACCGGCGGCGGCATCGGCCACATCATCGAGTACCGCGGCTCGGCCATCGAGGCGCTGTCGATGGAAGGGCGGATGACCGTCTGCAACATGTCCATCGAGGCGGGCGCCAAGGCGGGCATGGTGGCGCCCGACGAGACCACCTTCGACTACCTGGCAGGCCGCGCCCACGCCCCGGCCGGCGCCGAGTGGGAGGCCGCAGTAGCCGACTGGCGCTCGCTGGTCACCGACGAGGGGGCGGCGTTCGACCGCTCGGTGACCATCGACGGCGCCTCGCTGCGCCCGCACGTCACATGGGGCACCAACCCCGCGCACGTCATTCCCATCGACGGCGCCGTGCCGGGCCCGAGCGACTTCGACGACCCGGTCGAGGCGACGACCGCCCAGCGGGCGCTGGACTACATGGGGCTCGCGGCGGGCACCCGGTTGTCTGACGTGCCGGTCGACACGGTGTTCATCGGCAGCTGCACGAACTCTCGGATCGAGGATCTGCGGGCTGCGGCGGCGGTGGCCCGTGGCCGCACGGTGGCGGACGGCGTCCGCACGCTGGTGGTGCCCGGCTCGTTCGCCGTCAAAGCACAGGCCGAGGCCGAGGGGCTCGATGCGGTCTTCGTCGAGGCCGGGTTCGACTGGCGGGAGCCCGGCTGCTCGATGTGCCTGGCGATGAACCCCGACAAGCTCTCGCCCGGTGAGCGCTCGGCGTCTACGTCGAATCGAAATTTCGAGGGCCGGCAGGGACGCGGCGGTCGCACGCACTTGTGCTCGCCGGAGGTGGCCGCGGCAACAGCCATCGCGGGTCGCTTCGTCACACCCGACGACCTGGGCTGATCCAGAGAGGAAGAAGCCGATGGAACCAGTGCGAGTCCATGAGGGGCGGGCAGTGCCCCTCGACCGCTCCGACGTGGACACCGACCAGATCATCCCCAGCGACTGGCTGAAGCGCGTCGAGCGCACCGGCTTCGGCAAAGGGCTGTTCAGCGAGTGGCGCGACGAGCGCGACTTCGTGCTGAACGACGAGCGCTTTGCGGGCGCCACGGTGCTGGTCGCCGGGTCGAACTTCGGCACGGGGTCGTCGCGCGAGCACGCCGTGTGGGCACTGATGGACTACGGCTTCGTGGCGGTGGTGTCGCCCCGCTTCGGCGACATCTTCCGCAACAACTCCACCAAGAACGGGCTGGTGCCGGTGCAGGTGTCCGAAGAGGCCGCAGCCCGGCTGCGGGCCGCCGTGGCCGCCGACCCCGACCTGGTGGTGACGGTCGACGTCGAGCGGCGCCTGCTCAGCGCACCCGCTGCGGGCATCGAGGAACCGTTCCCGATGGACGATGCGACACAGGAGCGCTTCCTCGAGGGTCTCGACGACATCGGCATAACGCTGCGCAGCGCATCGGAGATCGACAGCTACGAGCAGTCCCGGCCTGGGTGGCTGCCCACGGCCTAGCCCGGGTTGCAGTCCGACAAGGATGCAGCCTTAGAAATCGGCGAAGAAGCGCAGCATCCAGCCGGCGACGAGTTCCTGGTTGCACGGTGCTGCCAGGCTGGCCTTGGCTTCGGCGACGGCATCGGCGCCCAGCAGCTCAGTGCGGCTCTCATACAGCGGGCCCACGAACTCGGGCTGGAATTCGGGGTGGCCCTGCAGCCCGACGAGGTGCTCCCCCACCGCCAGCATCGCGATCGGGCACCGATCGGCGCCCGCCAGCACCACCCCACCCGGGGGCAGCCTCAGCACTTGGTCCTGGTGGCTGTGAATGAGCCGGAGCTCATCGGCGGGCGGGTCCATCCACGGGCGGCGCTCATGGATCTTCCAGACGTTGGCGCCCACCGTCCAGCCGTGCGAAGCCCGCTGCACCGTGCCGCCCAGCGCGTGGGCGATCATCTGGTGCCCGAAGCAGACACCGAACATCTTGCGGCCCTCGGCGTGCAGCTGCCGCACGAAATCGGCGAACCGGCTGATCCACGGCACATCGTCGTAGACCGAGGCGCGGGTTCCCGTGGTCATCCAGCCGTCGTAGGCGTCGAGGTCGTCAGGCCATTCGTCATCGGGGAGGCTGAACGTGTCCATCTGCACGCTGGGATCGACCCGCGCGATCACGTCGGCGAACATGTCCGAATAGGTGCCGCATATCGATCTCAGCTCGGGGACCGGATCGTCGCAGCGAAGCAGGCCCAAGCGCAGCGGACGGCGCTCGCCTGACGCGCCGGTGTCCCGTCTTTCTCGTGGCGGGCTGTCTGGCATCTGCAGCTCAGCGGAACGACGAGACCAGGGCGCTCTCGGCACCGTGCGCGAGCGGTTCGAGCAGACCGCGTTCACGCAGGATCGGCATGACGCCCTCGCCGAACCAGTACGCCTCTTCGAGGTGCGGGTAGCCCGACAGGATGAACTCGTCGAAGCCCAGCGCGTGGTACTCGGCAATGCGATCCGCCACCTCGCTGTAGCTGCCGACCAGCGCAGTCCCGGCGCCGCCGCGGACGAGTCCGATGCCCGACCACACATTGGGGTGGATCTCGAGCCGGCCAGTGCCCTCGGCGTGCAGCTGGGCCATGCGGCGCTGGCCTTCCGACATCGTCGTGGCGAAGTCGGCCTGGGCAGCGGCGATGGCCTCGGGGCTCATGTGCGCCAGCATGTCGTCGGCCACGGCCCAGGCGTCGGCCGCGTCGGGCCGGGTGATGACGTGGAAGCGGATGCCGAAGCGCAGCGTGCGATCTTGGTCAGCGGCTCGCGCACGCATGCGGTCGAGCCGTTCGGTCACCATGTCGGGAGGCTCGCCCCACGCTAGGTAGACGTCGACGTGCTGGGCCGCGATCTGCTCTGCCGCGGGCGATGCCCCGCCGAAGTAGATCGCCGGGAGCGGATCGGGCGCCTCGCGGGTGGTGGCGGCGGCGACCTTGTAGAAGTCGCCCTCGAAATCGAACGGCTCGCCCGACCACGCCTCTCGCACGATGCGCAGGAACTCGCCGGTGCGGGCATAGCGGGTGTCTTTGTCGAGCCAGTCGCCGAAGCGGTTCAGCTCGCGGGGCTCGGCCCCGGTGACGATGTTGATGAGCAGCCGACCGCCCGACAGCCGCTGGTAGGTCGAGGCCATCTGTGCAGCCAGCGTGGGCGACAGGAAGCCCGGCCGGAATGCGACGAGGAACTTGAGGCGCTTGGTCAGCGGGGCCAGCGCAATGGTGGAGAGCCACGCGTCCTCGCACATCGTGCCGCACGGGGTGAGCATTCCCTCGTAGCCGAGCTGATCGCACGCAGTCGCAATCTGGGCGAGATAGTCCATCGACGGCGCCCGCCAGTGCGCGCCCGGCTCGTCGGGCAGCACATCGCGAGAGTCGCCGCCCGTTGGCAGGAACCAGTGGACCTTCATCGGCCGACCACCTTGCTGAGGTCACAATGCAGCAAACCAAGGACTGCGTCCGCCATTGTCGATGACGACGACATCGTGGGTTACGGTAGCGCAGGGTCCGATGGGGCCTTGCCAACAATCGCACCCGTCGCCGACTGACAGGTGGGTGCCTCCGGAGAGGGAGATGACCTCATGAGGATCACGACGACGCGCAGCGCGCAGCGGCGTCTCGGGCGGATGCTGATCGCTTTGCTCGCAGTGTTCGCGCTGATCGCCGCAGCGTGCGGCAGCGACGACGACGGTGACGGCGCCGCGCCGGCGACCACCGCGGCGGCGGATTCGGGCGGCGATGGCGACGACATGGCTGACGACGACGATGGCATGGCCGGCGACGACGGCGATGGCATGGCCGACGACGACGACGGCCACGACCAGGATGACGACGACGGCGATGGCATGGCCGACGACGACATGGCTGCAGGCCCCGATGCGTGCAACGGCGGGGCCAACGTGGGCGGGACGCTCATCATCGGCAGCACACAGGTGCCGCGGCACCTGAACGGCACCGTGCAGTCGGGTTATGCGACCGCCGTGCCCGGCACGCAGCTCAATGCGAGCCCCCTGCTCTACGACGACGAGTACAACCCCATGCCGTACCTGGCCGAGAGCTGGGACGTCGCCGACGACGGCCTGTCGGTGACGCTGCACCTGGTGGAGGACGCGGTGTTCCACGACGGCATGCCGATCACTTCCGCCGACGTGGCATTCTCGATCCAGACGGTGCAGGCCAACCACCCGTTCAAGCCGATGTACGCACCGGTGACGAGCGTGGACACACCAGACGAGCACACCGCGGTCATCAACCTCAGCCAACCCCACCCGGCGATCCTGCTGGCGATGTCGCCCGGCCTGCTGCCGATCATCCCCAAGCACATCTTCGATGACGGCCAGGACATGCCGACCCACCCGCGCAACACCGAGAACTTCGTGGGCTCGGGACCGTTCCGGCTGGCCGAGTACGAGCCGGGCACGATCATCCGCATGGAGCGCTTCGACGACTTCTTCATCGAGGGCACGCCGTGCCTCGACGAGATCGTGATGGAGATCACGCCCGATTCGACGGCCATCGTGCTGAGCCTCGAGAACGGCACGACGCACCTGTCGTCCACTCTCGGCCCGGCAGCGAACGTGCTGCGCCTGATGGACAATCCCGATGTGGAGGTGACCTCTCAAGGCCATGAGGCGATCGGGCAGATCAACTGGCTGGAGTTCAACTTGGCCGACCCCGCCCTGTCTGACGTGCGAGTGCGCCAAGCCATCGGGTACGCGATCGACCGCCAGTTCCTCTCCGAGGTCATCGAGCAGGGGCTCACTTTCCCCGTGCCGACCGGCATCGCCGCCGCCAGCCCGTTCCACAACGCGGATGTGAACCACTACGACAAGGACATCGACCGGGCCAAGCAGCTGCTGGCAGAGGCGGGCTACGGCGAAGGCGAGCTGGAGCTCACCATCGACTACATCCCGCCGGCGTTCGTGGTGCACGCCGAGTATGTGGTGCAGGCGCTGGAAGAAGCGGGCATCAATGTCGAGCTGAGCGTGTCGCCAGACTTCCCGACCTGGGCACAGCGAGTCTCCGGTGGCGACTACCAGATGACCATCAACCAGGTCTGGAACTGGGGCGATCCGGTCATCGGCGTCCACCGCACGTACCTGTGCGACAACCGGGTGGGCGTTATCTGGACCAACAACACGGGCTACTGCAATCCTGACGTCGACGCGCTGCTTGCTGCGGCGGGACAGGAGCTCGACCCGGTGGCACGAGCCGGCCTGTACGCCGAGTTCCAGGAGATCGTGGCCGACGAGGTGCCGATCTTCTTCCTGAACACACCGTCGTTCTGGCAGGCCTACAACCCGTCGGTCATGAACCCGCCCACCAACAACATCTGGGGGCAGATGTCGCCGATGCACCAGGTCTGGCTGGACGAGTAGCGGCAGCCGAGCCCCGTTCGGGCTGACGCTGACGTGACCGCCGGACCGGCGCCCAACGAGCACTGGCTCAACAAGGACAGACCATGTTGAGGTCCATCGCTGCCAGGATCGCCCAAGCACTCGGGCTGATCCTGGCAGTGATGTGCCTCAACTTCTTGCTGATCCACATCACGCCCGGCGATCCCGCCACGGTGATCGTGGGCGAGAGCGGCGCCGGAGACCCCGAGCTGCTCGACGAGATCCGGGCCCAGTACGGCCTGGACCGGCCGTTCATCGTGCAGCTGCTGTCCTACGTGGGCAGGGTTGCCACCGGCGATCTGGGCGACTCGTACTTCTTCAACGAGCCGGTGACCTCGCTCATCGCCGAGCGTCTCTGGCCCACCGTCTTGCTGGTGGGCACTGCGCTGGCCTTCGCCGTCGCGGCCGGCACCATGGTCGGCGTCGCGACGGCGCGCCGCCCGGAGAGTCCGCTCAGCCATGGGGCCACGGTGCTGGCGCTCGTGGGCTTCTCGATGCCGGTGTTCTGGACCGGGATCATGCTGGTGATCCTGTTCGCCTCGACGTGGGAGCTGCTGCCGATCCAGGGCTGGCACGACGTGAGCTACGGCGAGGGCTTGCTCGCGAATGTGCTCGATGTCGGCGAGCACTTGGTGCTGCCCGCGCTCACGCTGGGGCTCATCTACCTGGCGCAGTACAGCCGCCTGTCGCGGGCATCGATGCTGGAAGTGCTGGAGTCGGACTATGTGCGCACAGCGCGGGCCAAGGGCCTGAACGAGCGTCGAGTGGTGTACAAGCACGCGCTGCGCAACGCCGTCATCCCGGTGGTGACGGTGATCGGCCTGCAGTTCGGGGCGCTGCTGTCGGGTGCGTTGCTCGTCGAGACCGTGTTCAACTGGCCGGGGCTGGGCCGATTGGCGTTCGACTCGATCCTGCGCCGGGACACCTCGGTGCTGCTCGGCGTGCTGATGGTGTCGTCGGTGATGGTGATCGTGGCGAACCTGCTGACCGACCTGCTGTACACGATCATCGACCCGCGCATCCGGCTGCGGGAGCGTTCCAATGTCTGACGCGATGGGACGCGGCGAGATGGCCGCCGCTGATCTGCCCGTCGCACCCGGCCCGGTGGCCGGTGACGAAGGCGGATCGGGAGGCCCAGGCCAGCAGAACGCCGGGGCGGTCAGACCCGGGCGAGAAACACTGCGGCTGTTCATGCGCAACAAGGCAGCGGTGGCGGGCGTGGTGATGCTCGTCGGGATCATCTTCATGACGGTCGCCGGCCCGCGGATCTACGACAACGATCCCAAGGACATCGTGGCGATCCCGCTCACTGGCCCAGGAGAGCTGGAAGAGGC
Source organism: Acidimicrobiia bacterium (assembly GCA_022824805.1). Lineage (GTDB taxonomy): Bacteria > Actinomycetota > Acidimicrobiia > Acidimicrobiales > Poriferisodalaceae > Poriferisodalis. The sequence continues at coordinate 30,144 of JAJDZE010000165.1, forward strand.
GCGCCTGGGCACCGACTATCTGGGACGTGATGTTCTGGCCGGCGTGATCGGGGGCGGCACGACCAGCCTGACGGTGGCTGCCATGGCGGCTGCGATGGTGCTGGTGATCGGCATCAGCATCGGCGCACTCGCGGGCTACTACGGCGGCTGGCTCGACAGCGCGCTCATGCGCTTCACCGAGTTCTTCCAAGTGCTGCCCGCGCTGCTGTTCGCGATGGTGCTGGTGGCCTTGTTCGAGCCGTCGATGTGGACGATCTCGTTCGCCATCGGCGTGGTCGCGTGGCCGGGGATCGCTCGTATCACCCGTGCGGAGTTCCTGAGGCTGAGGAACCTGGAGTTCGTGCGGGCAGCCCGAGCCGTGGGAGCGACCGACTGGCGCATCATTCGCAAGGTGGTGTTCCCCAATGCGCTGCCGCCGCTCATCGTGTCGGCCACGCTCATCATGGGCACGGCGATCCTGTTCGAGGCGGGGCTGGCGTTTTTGGGCCTTGGCGATCCCAACACCACGAGCTGGGGCTTGATGATCGGGCTGAACCGCGGGAACTTCCTGACTGCCTGGTGGTCGGTGACCTTCCCTGGCCTGGCGATCTTCTTCACCGTGCTGAGCTTCAGCCTCATCGGCGACGGGCTGCAGGATGCCTACAACCCCAAGCTGCGAGGACGCTGAGCGATGAGCGACCTGCCGAACGACAGCGGTACGCCCGGCGAGGGCGCAGCCGCGAACGGCACCCACGACACCGGGGCGTCGCCGAGACTGCAGGTTCGAGGCCTCACCGTCGCCTTCGACGAGTTCATCGCCGTGAACGACGTGTCGTTCGACCTGCACGACGGCGGGACGCTGGCGGTGGTCGGCGAGTCGGGCTCGGGCAAGTCGGTGACTGCGCTGTCGATCATGCGCCTCATCGAGATCGGCACCCGGGCACAGATCCGCAGCGGCGAGGTGCTGTTCCGCCACGACGACGGCAGCGTCGACGACCTGCTGCAGCTGCCCGAGCCGCAGATGCGATCGATCCGGGGCGACCGCATCTCGATGATCTTTCAAGAACCGCTGACCAGCCTCAACCCCGTCTACACCGTCGGCAGCCAGATCAGCGAGGCGCTGCGGCTGCACCGCGGCATGAACCGCAGCGAGGCGCGCGAGCGCACCTTGGAGATGCTCAACCGGGTGCGCATCCCCGACGCTGCGCGGCGGATCGACCAGTACCCCCACGAGATGTCGGGCGGGATGCGCCAGCGGGTGATGATCGCCATGGCGCTCGCCTGCGACCCGGCGATCCTCATCGCGGACGAGCCCACCACCGCTCTGGACGTGACGATCCAGGCGCAGATCCTCGCCCTGATCGCCGAGATGCAGCGCGAGACCGGCGCCGCCGTGCTGATCATCACCCACGACATGGGCGTGGTTGCCGAGATCGCCGACGAGGTGGTGGTGATGCAGCAGTCGCGCCTGGTCGAGCGCGGCAACGTCTCGGACATCTTCGACCGGCCCAGCGAGCCCTACACGCAGTCGCTGCTGGCGGCGGTGCCGCGCCTGGGGTCGATGGCCGGCGTTGATGCCCCGCAGCGTTTCAACCTGATCGATCCCGATGCGCTGGCGGCTGCGGGCGCCGGGGCGGACAGCGAGGGGAGCTCGGACTCGTGACGCAGCAAGATCCCCCAGAGGCTGAGCCGAATGGCGAAGCCGTGGCCCGAGCGGCCCGTGAGCGCAGCGAACAAGAGCGGGAGGCAACAGCTGACGCAACGGGACGTTCCGCCATGTCGCGCCCGTCCCGTGAGCCGATCGTCGAGGTCGAAGCGCTCACCAAGCATTTCGGGGCCAGTCATGGCGCCCGTGTGCACGCCGTGGAGCAGGTCAGCCTGCACATCGACCGCGGCGAGACGCTGGCGGTGGTCGGCGAGAGCGGCTGCGGCAAGTCGACGCTGGCGTACCTGATCATGCGCCTGTTGAATCCGACCAGCGGCACCATCCGGCTCGACGGCGCCGACATCACGAACCTGGGGGCGCGGGCGCTGCGACCCCACCGGCGCAAGGCACAGATCGTCTTCCAGGACCCCTTCGCCAGCCTCGATCCTCGCCGCTCGGTGGGCAAGGCGATTGCCGAGCCGCTCGAGATCCATCGTGCGGTGCCCAAGCGGGAGATCAACGAGGTGGTCGCCGAGCTGCTGCGGCGAGTCGGCATGTCGCCCGACGACATGCGGCAGTACCCGCACCAGTTCTCCGGGGGTCAGCGCCAGCGCATCTGCATTGCCCGGGCGCTGGCGCTGCGGCCCGAGCTGGTGATCGCCGACGAAGCGGTGTCCGCGCTGGACGTCTCGATCCAGGCGCAAGTCGTCAACCTGATGATGGACTTGCAGGACGAGATGGGCCTGTCGTACCTGTTCATCAGCCACGACCTCGCCGTCGTGGAGCGGATCGCTCACCGGGTGGGCGTGATGTACCTCGGACAGATCGTCGAGCTGGGTCCGCGCCGGGCCATCTTCGAGAACCCCACGCACGACTACACCAAGCGGTTGCTCGATGCGGTGCCGATCGCCGATCCGGCTCGTCGCCGCACTGACAGATCGGTGCAGACCGACGAGGTGCCCAGTCCGGTCTTCGAAGCCGGTACTGCCCCCGAACCTGTGACGCTGGTCGAGGTGGCGCCAGGGCACCTCGTGGCGCAACAGGCGCCCGCCTGATGGGGACGAACGAACCGTTCGTGATCTACCCGGCTCGGCGGGTCATCACCATCAACCCCGCGTTTCCCTTCGGCGACGCCGTGGCAGTGGCCGGCGACCGCATCCTGGGTGTCGGCAGCACCGACGAGCTGGCGTCGTGGGGCGAGCACCGGATCGACGATTGCTTTGCAGAGCACGTGATCATGCCCGGGTTCATCGAGGCGCACTGCCACGTCATGTCGGGCGGGCTGTGGAATTCCACCTACGTCGGCTTCTTCGACCGGCGCGATCCACAGGGGCTGCTGTGGCCGGGCTGTACGTCGATCGACGATGTGCTCGAACGGCTGGCCAAGGCCGCGGCGGACATGACCGACGATTCCCAGACCCTGCTGGCCTGGGGCCTCGACCCCATCTACTTCCCAGGCGAGCGGCTCGTGGCCAGCCACTTGGACACGGTGACCGGCGACCGGCCGACGCTGATACTGCATGCCAGCGGGCACCTGGCCACGATCAACTCGGCGCTCATGGACCGTTGCGGCATCGACGAGACGGCGACCAGCCCGGGTGTCGCCCGCGGCGCTGACGGCCTGCCCAACGGCGAGCTGCATGAGCCCGCCGGGATGATGCTGGCCGGCGAAGCGTTCGCCGACATGATGAAGGCCAACCGCACCGAGCAATCTCGCTGGCGCTATGCGAGCGAAGCTCGCAACGCGGGGCACACCTTGCTGACCGACTTGGGCACCACGCAGCTCTGGGACCCTGACCAGCTCAGCAACTGGAAGAAGGTGACCAGCGATCCGGCCTATCCGGCGCGGGTGATGGTGGCGATGTCGAACCTCTTCGGTGGCACAGCCGACCCGGCTGAGCTGGCCGAGCTGTGCGTGCAGTTGAAGAGCGAGCAGACCGACAAGCTGCGCTTCGGCATCGTCAAGCTGATCTTGGACGGCTCGATCCAAGGCTTCACCGCGCGCATCAGCTGGCCGCACTACTACAAGCCGCCGCCTGGGCACATCGGCAACGGCATGTGGCTGACGGCGCCCGACCAGATGGCCGACCTGGTCGATCCGTACCACCGAGCCGGTCTGACCGTGCACTGTCACTGCAATGGCGACGAGGCCACGGAGGCATTCGTGGAAGCCGTCGAGCAGGTGCTCGAGCGCTGTCCCCGCTGGGATCACCGCCACACCGTGCAGCACTGCCAGCTCACCACGCCCGACCAGTACCGCCGCATGGCAGCGCTCGGCATGTGCGCCAACATCTTCTCGAACCACATCTACTACTGGGGCGACCAGCACCGGGACGTGACCGTGGGGCCCGAGCGTGCGGCGCGGATGGATGCCTGCGCCACGGCGCTGGCCAGCGGCGTCAGCTTCTCGATCCACTCCGATTCGCCGATCACGCCGCTGGGGCACCTGCAGACGGCGTGGTGCGCAGTCAACCGGGTCACGGCATCGGGCCAGGTGCTGGGACCCGACGAGCGAATCGGCGTGCCGGACGCGCTGCGGGCCATCACCATCGAGGCGGCCCGGCAGATCAAGATGGACGGCGAGATCGGCAGCATCGAGGCCGGCAAGCTGGCCGACTTCGCCGTGCTCGAGGACGACCCGCTCGCCGTCGACCCGATGGCGCTGCGTGACATCGGTGTGTGGGGCACGGTGCTGGGCGGCGTCCCCCAGCCTGCGCAGATCAGCGACTCCTAAGGGCCGCTCCGGCGGCGGGCGCACGCCATTAAGCGGCGATGTCGCGGGCGCAGGCAAGATGAGCAGCAGATGAGCACTCCGCGCCTTCCCGTAACCGTCGTAGGCGGCTACCTCGGCGCGGGCAAGACGACGCTGGTGAACCATGTGCTGCGTTCGTCCGACGAGCGCATCGCGGTGATCGTCAACGACTTCGGCGAGATCTCCATCGACGAAGACCTGATCGTGGCCGCCGACAGCGACAAGCTGACGTTGGCCAACGGCTGCATCTGCTGCACGCTCGCCGACGGGTTCGCCGCCGCTCTCATGCAGATCCGCTCAGCGGGCACGCTCCCGCAGCGCCTGCTCATCGAGGCCAGCGGTGTCGCCGACCCGACCCAGATTGCGGCCTACGGGCACACGCCCGGGCTGCGACTGGACGCCGTGGTGGTCATGGCAGATGCCGAGCAGGTGCGACGCCAAGCCGACGACCGCTGGGTGGCCGACACCGTGCGGATGCAGCTTGCAGCCGCAGACCTGCTGGTGGTCAACAAGATCGACTTGCTCGACGATGCCAGAAAGGCCGACGACCTGTGCGACTGGCTGGCCGGGCTCTCGGCCGGCGCCACTGTCGTGCGCGCGAGTCGAGCTGCGGTGCCCATCGATGTGCTGCTCGGCCCCCGATCGGCCCGCGACACAGCCAGCGCCCGTGAACGACCGGCACCCGAGGGGGCCGCTGCTCCCGGATGGCACGCGGTAGAGGATCTCTTCGAATCGCAGACCGTCGTCCTCAAAGCGCCGATTGGGATGCCCGTCATCGAGGCATTGCTCGCCAATCTGCCCGACGCCGTCGTCCGCCTCAAGGGCTTGGTGCAAGCAGTGCCACCCGCCAGCGAGAGCGATGCGAACGCCAGAGAAACCGCCGACGCGACCGCCTACCTGATCGAAGCCGTCGGAAAGCGCACCTCGATGACCCCCCACGCCACGGACCCCACCCAGCCGCCACCCCGCTGGGCCATCAGCCTCATATCCCACAAGGGCGCCCTCCCCCCCAACTGGCTCCAAGCGAGGCTGCGCCCTGATCGCTGAGTCGTCCCGGTGCGCGGCCTGCGGCGCGGGCTTGGTCGGCGCCCGAGGCAGGGGACTCTGAACCGATTGCGCCGGCAATTGGGGTCAGATCTCCCAGAGGTACGACAGGGGAAGTGCCACGATGCGATCTGCCACGGGCAGCGGTGCTGAGCCTGTGTAGAGAACGAGGCCGATCTCGAACCTGTCTCCGATGAGGTCCCTGAGCCATGTCAGCCACTTGGCGTCGGTGGGCCGCACCGTCGCACCGGCCTTGATCTCGACCGCGATCACCCGACCGTCCGGTCGCTCGATGAGCAGATCCACCTCGCGTCCGCGGGAGTCGCGGTAGTGACAGAAGTTGAGAGGCTGGCCCATCGCCGCGGCTTGGCGACGCAGCTCGTTGACCGCGAAAGTCTCGTGCAGCGGTCCGCGCTGCTCGCTGGCCGGACCATCCAGCGACTTCGCGGTGAGCCCCAGCAGCGCCGTCGCTAGTCCGGTGTCGTTGACATGGACCTTCGGGCGGCGCTTGGCGCGTGTGGCCGCGCCGGTAGCCCAACCGGACATGCGGGTAACGAGGTGAGTCATCTCCAGGTACGACAGGTAGTCGGCAGTGGTGTCGATGCTGCCCAACTCCAGGTCGCGATGGATGTCGCGCATCACGAGTTCTGAGGCCGTCCTGGCCGCGGCCGCTCGGAGCAGGCGCGCCAGCTCGGTGGACCGTCGAGCCCCAGTTACCTCGACGATGTCGCGAGTCACAGCGGTATGCACATATGCGTCGAACCACAGTCGGCGATCTGATTCCCCCAAGCTGATCGCTTCGGGGTAGCCGCCACGACAGATGCGGTCGGCATAGTCGGCCCGGGTCGCTGCTGACGGTGCGGCATGCAAGAACTCGTGGATTGCGGTCGCGGGGGCGCGAGCGTTGTCAAGCAAGTAAGGCAACAAACCGTCGCCGATGCCTTCCATTTCGACCTGTGAGAACGGCGCTAGGTCGAAGAACACTGCTCGGCCCGCCAGCGACTCCGAGAACACCGGAACCGTCAGGAAGTTCGTCGAGCCGGTCAGCAGGTAGCCACCCGGCGTCGGATCGGCATCGACCGCCAGCTTGACGGAGCGGATGAGGTCGTCGCCGCCCCGCTGCACCTCGTCGATCACGATCGGCCGGGGGCGGCCGGCTATGAAGCCTGTCGGATCGTCGAGCGCGAATGAGCGAACTGTCGGATCGTCGAGATTGAGGTAGGTGCCACTGCCCACGATCCGGTGCGCCAAGGTCGTCTTGCCCGACTGCCGTGGCCCCCCGAGCACGACGACTCGAAAGGTGTCCAGCGAATGCCGCAACCTGGGCTCAATGCGACGTTGGACTTCCCCGTGCCCCCTCAACACCGATATGCCTCCTTGCCCTCATCCCGGCTCGAAATGTCGGACCCGGCAAATGCGCCGGTTTGCGTCCTCACTTTCTCTGGCTATGTCAGCCTACTAGGCGTTTTACCGCATGGCTAGTAGGTGTTTTACCAACCTGTAACAGCGGTCATTTCCAGAGGGCGCAGATCGGGATGGCCTCGATGCGGTCGCCGAGGGTGTACCGATCCGAGGCCTGTATCGGCCGGAATGTCCCTATTGCGCATGTCTTGATGTATGTATTGCGCATCTCGTAATGCACCCTTTTCGCATACGCCAGTGTCGCTGCAGCGCAATCCGACGACATTGAGTGTGCCGCTGGCACAGGTGCTCGGGTCGCCGGGGGCGGTTGCGTGCCAGACTCATCGGGCGGGCAGCCGACTGCGCCGAAGCCCTGATCCTGAGTTCTGAGCCTGGAGTGCTGACGTGGCGATCACGATTCCTGAACCTGATGTCAACAATGTGTGGCGACTCGAGACGCCGGGCAACGAGGGGTGGGTGCGCTCGGCACGGCCAGATGCCGACGACAAGTTCTTCATGTGCTCGGCGGACGGTCATGTGCAGGAGCCGAACACGTTTCTGTACGACCGCATCGACCCGGCGTATCACCACCGGCTGCCGACCATCGCTGTGACCAAGGCGATGGACGTGCACGGCAAGGGTGCCAAAGGCAACGGCGCCAAAGGGGAGGGCAGCGGTGCCACTGGCGCGGCCAGCGGTGGTGCGACCGAGGAGCAGTTCTTCCAGAAGGCTGAGGGGTTCCGGCCCGCCAAGCTCAACTGGACGAAGCCTTTCGAAGGGCACGAGAAGCTGCGCAACCAGTCCGGGCGCAGCCCCGAGGCCCGCTTGGCTGATCTGGCGCTGGACGGCTGCGACGCGGAGATCCTGTTTCCGAACAAGGGCTTGAGCATCTGGGCCACGCCCGATGCCGACTTCAGCCACGCCATGTGCCGGGCCTACAACGAATGGGCCTGGGAAGAGTTCGCCGACCACAACGACCGGCTGGCCCCGATGGCCTGCATCGCGCCCGCGGCGCTCGACAAGGCCATCGCGGAGATCCAGCGTTGCGCGGCGCTCGGGTTCAAGGGCCTGAGCCTGCCCGCCAAACCCGTCTTCGGCCCGCCCGACGTGGACGACCTCAACTACAACCTGCGCGAGATGGAGCCGCTGTGGGACTGCATCGACGAGGTCGCGCTGCCGGTCACGTTCCACGTCTCGACCGGGCGAGACCCGCGCACCTCGCGCAGCCAGGGCGGCGCCGTCATCAACTACGCCGTGCACTCGCTGGCGCCCACCATGGAGCCGCTGGTCAACATCTGCGCCTCGGGCGTTGCCGAGCGGCACCCGGAGCTGCAGTTCGGCTCGATCGAGGCCGGCATCGGCTGGGTGCCGTGGATGCTCACCGCCATGGACGAGGCCTACCTCAAGCACCACATGTGGGTGCGGCCCAAGCTCGAGATGCTGCCCAGCGAGTACTTCAAGCGGCAGGGCTTCGCCAGCTTCCAGGAAGATGCCGCCGGCCTGGACCTGGCCCGCGAGCACGGCTTGGTCGACAACTTCCTGTGGGCGAACGACTTCCCGCACCACGAGGGCTCGTGGCCCTATTCGGCCCAGGCCATCGAGCGCACCATGAGCCACCTCGACGACGGCGAACGGGCCAAGATCCTGGGCCTCAACAGCGCCCGCATCTTCCGCTTCGACATCCCCGAGCGCTACCTGCACCACCCCGACGCTGCCGCAGTCGCGACCCTGCGCTGAAACCAGCGCGAACACGTCGCCGCAGCGGCCGCTGGATTGCTAGGCGTTGACGGCGTAGGGCACGGGGTCGCCGGCTAGGGCCAGGTTGACCTGCTCGGCGATCTGGGTGCCGGCGCGGTCTTGCGCCTCGGTGGTGCTGGCGCCGAGGTGCGGGGTGGCCACCACATCGGGTCGGCCGAACAGCGGCGACTCGGTTGCCGGCTCGGTTTCGTAAACATCCACTGCGATGCCGCCGAGCCGGCCGGCGTTCAATGCAGCGGCAGCCGCCGCCTCGTCGAGGATGCCCCCACGGGCGGTGTTGACGATTAACGCGTGCGGGCGGCACTTGGCCAGGTTCTCGGCGCCCAGCAGCCCCGCCGTCTCGGGCGAGCTGGGCATGTGCAGCGTGATGATGTCCGATCGCTCCAGCAGTTCGGGGAGTTCCACCATCTCGACGTCGGCGGCTCGGCCGGACTCCGCGCTCACATAGGGGTCGTAGGAGATGAGCGCTACGTCGAACGGTGCGATCCGCTGCGCGACCAAGCGGCCGACTCGGCCGAGGCCCACGATCCCGATCGTCTTGCGGTAGATCTCCATGCCGCCCCAGCGGCTGCGCTCCCAGCGGCCGTCGGCGAGCGCCTGGTGTGCTTGGGGCACGTGGCGAGCCAACGCCAGCATGAGCGCCACGGTCATCTCCGCCGCAGACACCACGTTGCTGGACGGCGCGTTGCACACGAGCACGCCGCGCTCGGTCGCTGCAGCGACATCGACGTTGTCGAGCCCTACGCCGGCGCGCCCGACAACGACGAGCGAGTCGCCGGCTGCCAGAAGATCAGCATCGACGTGAGTGGCCGAGCGGATGACCAGCGCCTGTGCCCCGGCGACGGCGTCGCGCAGCTCGTCGGGGCTGAGCCCCGTACGGACATCGACGTCATGATCGGCCGCGCGCAGCAATTCGAGGCCGGCGTCGGCCAACTTCTCGGCAACCAGGACCCGTGCCATGTGTGTCGCCTCTAGCCCTCGGTCCACGCGACGCCGTCGTAGGGGCCGGATCTCAGAGCCACGGCGGCCAGACGAGTCCGACACCTGCTCACGAGGTTCATGGCGCGACCAGGTCTGCGAGGCGGCTGATGCCTTCGGCCAGGTCGTCGAGGCCGAGGGCGAACGAGAAGCGCGCATAGCCGGGGGCGCCGAAGGCCTCGCCGGGCACGAACGCCACCTTGGCGTGCTCGAGCACGGCCGTCGCCAACTCGAGCGTGGTCGTGACTTCCGTGCCGCCGTAGCGGTGTCCCAGCAGCCCTTCCATGTTGGGGAATGCGTAGAAGGCGCCTTCGGGCTCGGGGCAGTCGACGCCCTCGATCGAGTTGAGCATCTCGGTGATGCGTTGGCGCCGCGTATCGAACGCTGATCGCATCATCGACACCGCCTCGAGATCTCCCGATACGGCAGCGAGCGCAGCCGCCTGGGCCACGTTGCAGACGTTGGAGGTCGCGTGGCTCTGCAGGTTGGTGGCCGCCGCGATCACGTCTGACGGTCCGGCCATCCAGCCGACCCGCCAGCCGGTCATGGCGTAGGTCTTGGCCACGCCGTTCAGCACGACGCAGCGGTCGGCAATCTCGGGCACCAGTACGGGGAGCGAGTGGTGCTCGGCGTCGCCGTAGGTCAGGTGCTCGTAGATCTCGTCGGTGATGACCCACAAGCCGTGCTCGAGCGCCCACTGGCCGATCGCCACGATCTCGTCGCGCGGGTAGACGGCGCCGGTCGGGTTCGACGGCGACACGAACAACAGGGCCTTGGTGCGGTCGGTTCGCGCCGCCTCGAGCTGTTCGACGCTGACCCTGAAGCCCGACTCGATGCCGGCGAACACCTCGGTCGGCACGCCTCCGAACACCCGGATCGCCTCGGGATAGGTCGTCCAGTAGGGCGCAGGCAGCAGCACTTCGTCGCCGGGGTCCACCAGCGCGGCCATGGTGTTGTACACGGCCTGCTTGCCGCCGTTGGTGACCAGGAACTGGCTGGCTTCCCAGTCGAGACCGCTGTCTCGCTTGGTCTTGGCTGCCAGAGCGGCTTTCAGCGCGGGCTGCCCCCCTGCGGGCGAATAGCGGTGATTGGCAGCGTCGCGGCACGCGGCTACCGCTGCGTCCACGATGTGGGGAGGAGTCGGGAAGTCGGGTTCGCCGGCACCGAAGCCGATCACGTTCTCACCCGCTGCCCGCAGCGCCTTGGCCTTGGCATCCACCGCCAAGGTTGCCGACGGCGCGATGGCTGCCAGCGCTGTAGATACTCGATTGCTCATTGGGCGTCTCCCGTCTGCTCGACGCGCTGCCACGAACGCCCGACAGTCTCGCCGCCCAGCGGCCGCATCAGGCGCGGAGAACCCTCCTCGGCGGCGTCAGGCGTGAAGTCACTGTCGAACTTCGTCGGCGACTTGTAGCGAAAATGTGGTTGTCGGCAGCACGGCCGGGCGCAATAGTTGCAGCCAATGGCTGGCACACCCTCATCGATTTCGATTCCCGCCGAGCTGCGACCTGCCGATGGGCGCTTCGGCTCGGGGCCGTCCAAGGTTCGGCCCGAGGCCGTCCAGGCACTCGAAGCTCGTGCGCTCGACTACATGGGCACATCGCATCGTCGCACCGGGGTGCGATCTGTGGTGGGCCGGCTGCGTGCAGCCATGACCGAGCTGTTCGGACTCAGCGACGGCTGGGAGGTGGTGCTGGGCAACGGCGGCAGCACCGGCTTCTGGGACGCAGCGGCCTTCTCGCTGATCGAGCGGCGCGCCCAGCACCTGACCTTCGGCGAGTTCTCCGAGAAGTTCTCGGCCGTCACTGCAGCCGCCCCGCACCTCGACGACCCGGTGGTGATCACGGCGCCGTACGGCAGCCACCCCGTGCCCGAAGCCGCAGATCCCGCGGAGATCGACGTGTACGCGCTCACGCACAACGAGACGTCGACCGGCGTGGCGATGCCGCTGGCGCAGCCGCAACTGAACCCGTGCCGGCAAGGCGCTGCACCGGCACTCGTCTTGGCCGACGCCACCTCGGCGGCCGGCGCGATCGCGTGGGATCCCCGCTATGTCGACTGTTACTACTTCGCCCCGCAGAAGGCGTTTGCGGCCGATGGCGGGCTGTTCATCGCGCTGTGCTCGCCGGCTGCCGTCGAGCGGATTGAGCGGATCGATGCTTCGGGTCGCTACAAGCCCGCCACGCTCGACCTGGCGATCGCCGCCCGCAATTCTCGCCAGGACCAGACCTACAACACGCCGGCGCTGGCCACCATTCTGCTGACGCTCGAGACCGCAGAGTGGATGCTCGACGGCGGCGGGCTCGGCTGGGCTGCGTCCCGCTCGGCGGCATCCAGCGGTGCCGTGTACGGCTGGGCGGCAGAACGCGACTTCGCAGCGCCGTTCGTTGCAGACGAGGCCATGCGCTCCCCCGTCGTGTGCACCATCGACTTCGAAGGCGTCAGCGCAGACGACATCGCGGCGGCACTGCGGGCCAACGACATCGTCGACACCGAGGGCTACCGCAAGCTAGGCCGCAACCAGCTGCGCATCGCCGCCTTCCCTGCGATCGATCCGGCCGACGCAGAGGCCCTCACCGCCTGCATCGACTACCTCGTCGAACGCCTCTGACGCGCCAGCAAGCAACCCAACCGAAAGCCCCTAGGGCCGTTGCTCAGGTGCGGACGACCAAGGTGCCTGCCGCCTTGTCGTGCCAGCCTTGGTAGACGCGATCCCAAGTGAGGCTGATGTAGCACAGCAGTGCCGCGAGCGGTCCGACTATGGGAATGAGATAAACCAGTCCAGGAATGGCCCAACGGCCGACCGCCTTGCCCCAACCGGGCACGCCACCGTGCGCAGCGTTGACCACCTTGATGCCGACCATTCGCTTGCCGAGCGTCCGGCCCCAGAGTGCGACTTGCACGACTTCATACACGAGGAACAGCACGGAACTCCACAGGAATACCCCGGTGAGGCGATCCGCGATCTGCTCAGCGTCATCCGATTCGCCCAGAACGATGAAGAGCGCCACGGCGACATCGAACACGCTGACGATGATGAAGTCGAGTATCCGGGCGGCACATCGCTGACCGGACCTCGCTAATTCGACAGTTTCACCACTTGCCAATTCGGCCCAGCCTGTTCGGCGCCCTCCGTCTGACATGGGTGGTTCGCTGGAATCGCTCAAGGGTCGCCTCCGTAGTGATCGTGTTCAGCTGGCCCGCGCATGCTAATTCTGCGCCGGATCGTCTGGGTAGTGGGCAAGCAGCCGGGCGGGCGGTGACTGGCGCGCCAGCACGTCGTACCAGAGCGTGGTGGCCTCGGCAGTCAGATCGCCGGGCATCGAGTCGAACACCCACCAGCAGCCAGACTGCAGCTCGCTTCGCAACTGGCCGGGCCCCCAGCCCGCGTGCCCGCCATAGATCCGGACGGCAACGACTGCGGAGTCCAGTTCGGCCGGATCGGCAGTGAGATCGACCAGCCCGACCGTCCTGTTGACGGTGCGCCACACGCCGCCGACCTCGGACGGCTCGGATCCCGAGCCTTGGGGCGACAGTGACTCGCCGGCGCGCGTTTCTGCTGTTGCCCCGAGCGCGAGCAGACCCTGCGGCTCGACCGGCCCGCCGAGCCCCACTGCGGCCTCCTCAGCGAAGCGTGACGCCCAGCGTGGAACCGCGGCAGCGCACGAGATGTCCGACACGCGGTTGATGACCACGCCCAGCGTGCCCGCTTCCTGATGTTCGATGACGAACACGACGGTGCGATCGAAGTTGGGATCCACCAAGCGTGGCGTCGCCACCAGCAGGTCACCCGCAGCGGGCACCCGCACCGGCGTCACGACTACCTCGACCACGCCCCGATTCTGCCACCACGCTGCAACATCGCAGGCGCCCCGAACCGGGTGCGCCGCCAAGTGCGAAGCGCTCAAAGCTTCAGGAAACGGCGCCGCCTGAGGCTGCGGTGACGTCTTGGCGGCCGGCGGTGATCCACGGCATCATCGCCCGCAGCTCCGCGCCGACCTGCTCGATGGGGTGCTGCTTGCCTTCCTCGACCATCCGGCGGTAGTTGGGCAGCCCGTTGCGGTTCTCGTCGATCCACTCCCGGGCGAAGCTGCCGTCCTGGATCTCGGCCAGGATGCGCTTCATCTCGGCTCGGGTCTCGTCGGTGATGATGCGTGCGCCGCGGGTCATGTCGCCGTACTCGGCCGTGGTCGAGATGGAGTAGCGCATGCCCGAGATGCCGGCCTCGTAGATGAAGTCGACGATCAGCTTCACCTCGTGCAACGTCTCGAAGTAGGCCGACTCGGGCTGGTAGCCAGCCTCCACCAGCGTCTCGTAACCGGCCCGGATCAGCTCGGTGAGGCCGCCGCAGAGCACCACCTGCTCGCCGAACAGGTCGGTCTCGGTTTCCTCAGCAAACGTGGTGGTGAGCACGCCGCCCCGTGTGCCGCCGATGCCCTTGGCGTAGGCCAAGGCGTCGGCCAGCGCACGGCCGCTGGCGTCTTGGTGAATCGCCACGAGCGCAGGGACGCCGCCGCCCTCGACGTAGGTGCGCCGGACGTTGTGGCCCGGCCCCTTGGGGGCGATCATCCACACATCGACCTCGTCGGGCGGGCTGATCTGACCGAAGTGAATGTTGAAACCATGCGAGAAAGCAATCGCGTTGCCCGGCTGCAGGTTCGGCGCGATCGAATCCTCGTAGATGGCGGCCTGGTCGGTATCGGGCAGCGCCATCATGATGATGTCGGCCTCGGCAGCGGCACCCGCCACATCGGCGACGCGCAGGCCCTCGGCCTCGGCCTTGGCACGAGACGACGAGCCGGCCCGCAGCCCCACCACGACGTCCACGCCGCTGTCACGCAAGTTCAGGGCGTGAGCATGGCCCTGGGAGCCATAGCCCATCACCGCCACCGTGCGGCCAGACAGCTGGCCGAGGTCGGCGTCTTCCTCGTAATAGATCGTGGCGGGCATCGCTATCGCTCCTCGAAGTAATTGAGATCGCCGGAGTCTGCCGGGACCGGGCGGACTTAGCTCGCCATGCCGACTGCGGGTTCGCTGGCATCGAGCGCTCGCAGTGCGATGCGCCCGGTGCGCTGCAGCACATGCAGGCCGAATGGGCGCAATTGGCGCTCGCAGCGGTCGAGCCGATCGGGATGGGCGCTGACGCTCACGATCGCCTCGTCGTCGGTGTGATCGAGCACCTCACCGCCATATTCAGAGATGACATCGACAACCGCCGCGAGATCCACCGCCCCGACGCGGGCCAGCATCAGCTCGCGTTCGACCGAGTCGGACGGGTGGAGCTCGCTGATGTTGATCACGTTGATCAGCTTGTCGAGCTGCTTCGCGATCTGGGTGACGTCGGTGTTGTGAACGTCGACGACGATGGTGATGCGGCTGTAGGCGGGATCGTCGGTGGGTGCGACCGCCAGGGAGAAGATGTTGAAGCCTCGACGGCTGAACAGCCCGGCGATACGCGCCAGCACGCCGAACTTGTTCTCCACGATGGCCGCGAAGATGTGGAGATCGGGCTCCCGGGGGCTGCTCGCGCCGGCACCGTCGACCTGGCCGCTCACGACGGCGCCGAACCCTTGAGGACAGCGTCGGCGTCACCCTCGGGACCCAGGATGATGTCGTCGTTGGAGCCGCCGGCGGGCACCATCGGGTACACCTTCTCCTCGGTGTCAACCCGGAAGTCGATCACCACGGGGCGGTCGTCGATCGAGTTCGCCTTCGTGATCGCGGGCACCACTTCCTCAGCCGATTCGACGCGGATGCCGGCGCATCCCATGGCCTCGGCCCAGCCCACGTAGTCGGGATGATCGGCGCTGAGGTACACCTCGCTGTAGCGCTCTGCGTAGAACAGCTCCTGCCACTGTCGCACCATGCCGAGGTACGCGTTGTTCAGGATGGCCACCTTGACTGGGATGTTCTCGGCACTCGCCGAGATCAGCTCCTGCGCCGTCATCTGGAAGCAACCGTCGCCGTCGACGGCCCACACGGTCCGGTCCGGCTGGCCCACCTTGGCGCCGATGGCTGCAGGCACGGCGAAGCCCATGGTGCCGAGGCCGCCTGAGTTGACCCAAGTGTAGGGGTAGTCGAACTTCCAGTACTGGCTGGCCCACATCTGGTGCTGACCCACGCCGGCCACCACGATCGTGTCATCGGGCGTGTGATCACGCAGCTGCTCCACCACGTATTGCGGCTTGAGCGGATGGCCGCCCGACGGCTGGTCGTATTGCAGCGGGTACTGCTCCTGCCAGCCAGAAATGGTCGACTTCCATGCCGACCGATCCGCCATCGCAGCCGTGGTGTCGCTGCCGTCAGCCGGTCGCAGCGCTGCAATCAGCGCCTCGACCGCCAACCGGGCGTCGCCGGCGATCGCCACATCGGGTACGCGCACCTTGCCGTGCTCGGCCGGGTCGATGTCGACATGGATGACCTTGGCGCCGGGGGCGAAATGTGCAGGATTGCCGGTGACCCTGTCGTCAAAGCGTGCGCCGAGGTTGATGAGCAGGTCTGCCTGCTGCATCGCCGTCACCGCCGAGTAGTTGCCGTGCATGCCCGGCATGCCGAGGCAGAGCGGGTGCCGGTCGGGGAACACGCCCCGGGCCATCAGCGTGGTGACCACATGAATGTCGCACATCTCGGCGAGCTCGCGCAGCGCCTCTGCAGCGCGCGCCTTCAGCAGGCCGCCGCCCGCGTAGATCACCGGCCGCTGGGCAGTGCGGATGAGCGCAGCCGCCTCGGCGATGGCGGCCGGATCGACCGAGCTGCGGGGCTGGTAGCCGGGCAGCTCCACGCCGTCGGGCCAGTACCAGGTCATCATCTCGTTGCTGATGTCCTTGGGCAGGTCGATCAGCACGGGGCCGGGGCGGCCCGTGGTGGCGATGTGAAACGCCTCGGCCACGATGCGCGGGATGTCGGCAGCATCGGTGACCAGGTAGTTGTGCTTGGTGACCGCCATGGTGATGCCAGTGGTGTCGCACTCCTGGAAGGCATCCGAGCCGATGGCCGACATGGCCACCTGACCGGTGACCACCACCAGGGGGATCGAGTCCATGAAGGCATCGCACAGCGGCGTCACGATGTTGGTGGCCGCCGGACCGCTGGTGACCATCGCCACGCCGGGCTTGCCGGTGACGTGGGCATAACCCTGCGCCATGTGGCCGGCGCCTTGTTCATGGCGCACGAGGACATGGCGGATCGGCGAGTCCAGAACGGGGTCGTAGACCGGGAGGATTGCCCCGCCGGGCAGGCCGAACATCACCTCGACACCGCTCATCTCGAGGCTTCGCATCAAGGCCTGAGCGCCGGTCAGCTCCATGAAGATTCTCCTGAAACAAAAAAGCCCCCCGAGCGGGAGGCAGGGCGAGCGCGGACGAAGCGGCTCGCCTAGATGAGTACCCCTCCTGTCGCGCCGCGCCTCGCAGGCTCGGCCGGGCAGCCGGTTCGGCGTGCTGACGCGCTCACCGGCACATTCTGTCGTGCCATTCCGGCGTCCACAACCTCACGGGCGCGAGCGCAGCGCCAGATCGTGTGCCTGCTGTGGAGGCGGCAGGCGGGCGTACATTGGCCGCGTGCGGGGTGGACGGCTGTTCAGCATCGCAACCTGTGCTGCGGCCATCACTGCCGGGGCGCTGGCGGCGGGGTGTTCTGACATCGGGATCGGCGACGGCGACGGCCCTGCCGTCAGCGGCCTAGGCGACAAAGGCAGCACGGCGACCAGCGAGCCTGCGACCACCTTGCCGCTGACGCAGACTCCCGAGTACGTGGCGTCCAACACACCCTGCCCGGCCGGGCTTCCCGAACTCGGCGCCATCCCGATCAGTGCTGTGCCCATCGACGACGGGACGCCGGGTCGCGCGGTGGCGCTCGCGCCATACATCGATCTGCCCGAAGCGACCGTGATGGTCTTCGACAGCGACAGCGGGGATGTCCCCGACTCCAGCGTCAGCAGCCCAGGAGTCGGCAGATCGGGCGGCGGGTTCGTGGGCGATCGCCAGGGTCGCATCTGGCGATTCGAGCCCAACCTCGCTGCGCAAGCCGGCCGCGACTTCGGTGCGGTCATCAGCGCGGAACCAGTTGCCGATTTCTCTTCGAACACGGCGGCCGAGCACGACCAAGGCCTCGTGGGCATGACGCTGGGACCCGACGGGCGGCTGTGGATCAACCGCACCGACCGCCACGGGTCCAGCGTGCTCACCGTGCTCACGCCGACTGCCGACCGCAGTGCTCTGCTGGGCACGTACGCCGATGTGCTGGAAGTGCCGCAGACCAACGCGCAGCACAACGGCGGCGACTTGCTGTTCGATGCGGATGGGCTGCTCTACGTGTCGTTCGGTGACGGGGGCGGCCTCGGCGACCCGCGCCATCACGGCCAGAATCTCGCCACCCTCCTCGGAGCTGTGCTGCGGTTCGCCGTCGAGGGCGGCGGCAGCGCCGATCCCGGCGACTGGCGATTGATACCGGCGCCGGGCAACCCCGATCTCGGACCCGGCAGCGACCCGCACATCTGGGCCTACGGGGCGCGCAATCCGTTCCGCATGTCGCTCGACGGGGCGACCGGCACCTTGTGGGTCTCCGATGTCGGCCAGCAGTGCATGGAAGAGGTCACGGTGCTCGGCCTCGACGAGGGCGGCGCCAACTTGGGCTGGAATGCCTACGAAGGCAGCCGGCGCTTCGTGGGCGAAGAGCTCGCCAACCACCGGGTGCCGGATTTCGAGTACCGGCACGGTCGGGGCCTGTGTGCCGTCATCGGGGGCCACGTCTACCGGGGCAGCGAGCTGGAATGGCTGGCCGGCCGCTATGTCTTCGCGGATCTGTGCGGGGGCGACATCTACGCGGCGGCGGTGGCGCCCGGCACGCAGCCCGACGAGGTCTGGCACCTCGGCGTGAGCACAGCGCGGCCGGTCGGGTTCGCAGTCGACGCAGAGGGCGAGCTCTACGTCATCGACATGGAAATCGGCGTGTGGCGCCTGACCGGGTGACGCACGCAGCACCTTCCGGGTGCGGGACGTAGCCGTGTTTCGACGCACGGTCTACGACCGTGAGATCCTGCTGCTCGCAGTGCCGGCGTTCGGCGCGCTGATCGCCGAGCCGCTGTATGTGCTCACCGACAGGGCGATCGTCGGGCGACTCGGCACGCCCGAACTCGCCGGTCTCGCCATCGCCTCGGCCATCCTGCTCAGTGCTCACGCAATTCTGATCTTCCTCGCCTACGGCACGACCGGTCTCGTCGGCCGGCTGGTGGGGGCCGGATCGCTGCGTCGAGCAGCCGAACAGGGCATCGCCGGCATGTGGCTGTCGATCGGGTTGGGCGTGGTGTTCAGCTTGGGCATGTGGGCCGGCTCGAGCGCCCTCGTCGGCGTGTTCGACCCGACCCCTGACGTCGCTGATCACGCGCTCACGTACCTGAGGATCAGCCTCATCGGCTTCACGGCGTTGCTGGCGGCCATGGCGGCCACGGGCTACCTGCGGGGCACCCAGGACACGGTCACCCCCCTCGTGATCGCCGTGGCTTCAGCGGCGGGGAATCTGGGTATCGAGCTCGTGCTGGTGTTCGAGCTCGACATGGGCATCGCCGGCGCGGCATGGTCGACGGTCATCGCCCAGTGGGGTGCCGCCGTGGCGTTCGCCATCGCCGTCCATCGCCACGTTCGGGCGGTTGGCGCGCGGCTGCGGCTGGTCGCTGCCGCGGCCTGGCGTTACGCCCGTGTCGGCGCCCAGATGTTCGTGCGCACGGCATCGCTGCGGGGCGCTTTCGTGCTGGCCGCAGTGTTCGCTGCCCGAATCGGCACCACCGAGGTGGCATCGCACGAGATCGGCGTGCAGATCTGGTCGTTCTTCTCGCTCGCCCTCGACGCAGTGGCGATTGCGGGCCAGGCCATGGTCGCAAAGGAACTCGGCGCCAGCCGACCCGACGTGGCTCGCGCGGCCAGCGTCCGCATGATCGGCATGAGCATCCAGCTCAGCGCAGTGTTCGGGCTGGCTCTCGTGCTGCTGCGCGGACCGCTGGCGTCAATCTTCAGCAACGACCCTGATGTCGTCGCGCTCAGCGGCTTCATCCTGCTGTTCGTGGCCGTCGCGCAGCCCATCAATGCCGCCGCCTTCGCCTTCGACGGCATCTTCATCGGCGCCGGCGACTTGGGCTTTCTGGCACGGGCGATGGCCGGTGCAGCGGCGGGTTTCGCGATAGTCGGCGGCGCGGTGCGCATCTTCGATCTCGGCATCGGCTGGCTGTGGGTTGCGCTCACCCTGTTCATGTTCTTTCGCGCTGCGCCGCAGTGGATGCGCTTCCGCGGCGACGCCTGGCTCCGCACCGGCGAGGACTGAGCGCCGCGCTACTTCCAGAGACACACTGTGAATCGGTGCTCTTCGTCGATCAGATCCGGCTCGGAGCCGTTGTGCGATGCCATGACGGGCATGACCTTGTTACGTATCCCCATGCCGCGGGCATCGACGTAGCGGTAGTCGCGCATGAAGTTCACGAGTACTTGATTGCGCGCGTAGCGTGCGCCCGCCCGCATGCCGCTGACAGTCACTGTGTTCGGAAGCCGGCCAGGGCTCTGGACTTCGAGACGGTCAGAAAAAATGCTCAACATAGTGTCCGTGCCCAAGATGCTGTAGTCGCGGTGAACCACGGAATTCACGAGAATCTCACGAAGTGCTGACTCCGGGTAGTCCCACCGCTGGACACTCTGGGCACCCTGCAGTGCTGCCGAGACCTCAGTGTTTCGTCGTACAAAGTCCCATGCGCGGTCGACGACGCCGGTCTCAACAAGTGTTCCGTCATCGCTCCGCAGAGGAACTAGCGCACCTGAGATCTTCTCGTCTGCTCGAACCGCGTAGTCAGGTGCGGGCCCGCTGTAGCACACTGCCCGAATTCCGGAATGAGGAAGAAACCGGCCGACACGTAGCCCGAAAAGCAGCATGCCGTCGACAGTCGCGAGGATCTGCCCGTGTGACTCAGTGGCCAACTCAAGGTTGCAAAGCAATTGTGCCCACGGCTCTGAGCCGGGTACCGGATAGTCACTATCGGACAGAACACGAACGAAGTAGTCCCGCAGCCGTCGAGTGTCGAGATCTTCGAGCGAGGTTCCTGGTACCGGCTTCAGGCCGTACCGCAAACCACCGGACTGCTGGTACAAGCGCTGTTCTTCTTCTCGCGTCGCGTCGCGCGTTGTCGTTCCGACACGAACCTTGGTAACCCAATGGGAGCCTTGTTTGGCCTTGTATGGCTTGTCGGGCGCATTGGCTGGCACGGTCATGATGCCCACGGCGACGCCGCTCTGGGACTCCACAACTTCCCAGGCCGGAATGATCGAGGGTTGAAGATGATCGCGTGCCACCTGCATGACCCACTCTTCTGCCTTGTCGGTCGCGCGAGACAGTCCTGAGATTGAACTGTCGTCCTCTATCCCCAGAAGAACATAGCCACCATCGAGATTCAGGAGTCCCGCGAGCCTTGAGGCCATTCGCTCAGGCGGGATGTCGTCGCGCTTGAACTCGACACGTGAGTTCTCACCGCCCGCAACCAGCTGTAGCAAGTCAGTCCGGTTCATGATCCACACTCAAAAGCCGTACTTGCGACGACGGCGCTCGAAGGCGTCCTTGCCTCCCTCAAGGACCTCCTCAACCAGCGCCCGAACCGGCAGAGAGTCAATGGATCCCATGTGATCGGGGTCGATGAAGGCGTGACCAACATCTTCCGCCTCATCGGCCTCTCCAGTTGCATCGAGGCCCAGAATGAGTTCTGCGTCGCCGAGCACTGGGATATTCGCATTGTGAGTGGAGAAGACGAATTGGCGCCGTCGCTTGCTCTCTCGCATTTTTTCGACGATCACCTCGCTGATGAAGCGGTTGTCGAGGTCATCCTCGGGCTGATCGATAATCAGCGGGGCATCGGAATCCAGCAGCAACAACAGCAGGACTGCAGTGGCCTTTTGACCTTTCGACAGCTGATCAAGCGATTGCCAGACATCGTCTCGCTGATCACCGGACGTGTTCAGAAAGAGATCCGTCGTCGGCGGTAACTCGAGTTCCTCAATTTTCATGAGGGTGCTCTCGCCAGCGCCGGCCAAGTTCTCGGCTTGCGTCTTCGTTAGGCCATAGCGCTTGACCAATTCTGCAGCGCCATTTCGGCAGCGCAAAACGAAGTCAGGCAACGACAACTGATCCATTGACTCAAGCTGCCTGATCGCCTCCGTCAATCGGCCACCGACCTCATCCCTGAGCAGATCCGCCAGAGGACCTCGGTCACCCGCCGCCCTGACCTCTACTTTGACGTAGCCGCGCAGCTTCTTGTTCACGCGCTTTGCCGCACGGGACAACTCACGGAACTGGCTGGCCTTAACGCCTTCCCACTCGTCGAGCAGGTTGCGCCGACGTTGACGCGCTTCAGTATGCAACTTCGATAGGGCAGCCTGCCGATCCTCGAGTGGTCGCAGGCCTTCGATGTTGCCCCGCAGCCGGATGAACTCTTCGCCGTCGATCGCGGACTTTTGCAGGTCGCGCAATATCGCCTGATACTCCGCATCTATCACGGACTTGTGCTCCAACCAACTCGACGAGATCGCCGCGATGCGGCTGTCCGCTGTAGTCAGGGCACTCTCGATGCAGCGGGTCGCATCTTCGAGAGCATCGCTCAGCTCCTGCAACACCTCGTTGGCGCCATCGAGAATCGAACCACCGGGCAGATCAGCCAACGCTTTCTTAGAGAGGAAGGCACGGTCCAACGGAAGTTCTTGACGTAGTGTCTCCACTGAATCGCGCAGTGGTTGCAGACGCTCTGGTATTGACTCAACTATCTGTGACTCTCGAACCAGCAGACTCTGGTCGCGAAGGCGTTCTTCGAGACCAGCCTCTTGAAAGCGCTCCAGCGTCTCTTGGAGCTGAGGTAGTGCCGCTAGGCGTTCTTGGATCTCTTCGATGTCGGCCTGCGTGTCGAGCAGGGACTTACGGGAGGACTGAAGCTCGCGCAGAATGTCCGTCTTGTGTGCGTCCGCATCAGCATCGGTGCGCACGAAGCGGTGAAGAAGACGCGTCAGCTTGGGACGGCTCCGGGTGAGCTCGGATATCTCGTGCTGCCCATAGACCTCAGCACGAGGCAAAACGTCTACGGGGAGAAGGTTCGAAACCTCCCCGAGCTCATTCCGAACAACGGCGGGATTGGGCACTGTTCGTTCAATGCGGTAGCTGCGCTCGGCAGGGTGCAACGAACGCACCACGAGAGTGACCTTGGTACCACTCCGGAGAACCTGGCGCACAATGTCGCGATGCGCATTGCGCGCCTCATCACCCACCGGCTCCAGATCCAGCACGTAGCGGATGCTCTCGATCACTGTGGACTTGCCGGTGCCCCGTCCCCCGATGAGGACATTGAGATTCGGGTTGAAGTGAATGGCACCGCCATCCAGGAACCCTCCCCCCTCCCAAGTGATGGCCACCAACTCCGAATGCTCTTCTGGTTGCTCATCCGTGTTAAGGCGAATCCGCGAGTCAGGGTCGAGAAAAGCCTGGCGAAGACCCTCCACCCCTGGCCGACCGGAGAACTTGATCAGAGTCGTAGTGCCCGGGTCGTTCAGGTCCTCGATGCGGGCGACACCCTTCGCGTTGACTACGGCGATCGCTTGTTGCTTGCCTGCCATGTAGGCCCGTTGGTATTCCGGCACATGGTTTCGAACGATCGCGCGTGGCCCTTCTTGGAGTTCATCAATGGATGATGGAATCTGTATCGCAAGCAGATGCTCGTTTCTCCACGCCAATGCTCGGGCGTTCTTTTGGAGCGCCTGAAAGAGACCCTTCGAGCCGATGGCATGCGCCGCCACAGCGATTCCACCTTGGCTCGGCACTGTGGCCAGGATTGCTGCAAAGTCCTTGCTGCACGGCTCGCTCGAAGGCTCCGTTTCGCGTATGCCGAACTCGCCCAAGAAGCGTTCAAGTTGGGCAGCGTCCGTGTCTGCGTCATAGATGCAAAGGACGTGGATGCCGTCTGTCGACTCGATCTCGAATCCGGGGAGCACTGTCAGGCCGGATCCAACGGCAGCTGCTTGGAATGTTGCTACATCTCGGACACTGTTGTGATCTGTAATTGCGATCACGTCAATCTCAAGCTCGATTGCGCTGGCGATGAGCTTCGACGCATAGCTCGCTGAGTCGCCGTCGCTAGGTGCGCTGCGGTAGCTCGCGCCGTAGTGGTGCGGGTTTACCTGCAGCGCGCATCGGATGAACTGAGCGCCGCTCGGCAGCTCGCTCGCAGCGGCAATTTCGTCGGTAGCGATGTCAACCATTTGTGTCCTCAGGTCACCGAGACTCCGCTGGCGAAGACTGCGCGCGAGGATACGACCGCCGTGGACAACTCGACGGCCCACCGCTCGCGCACGAACCAAGCATGGCACCGCTGCGCGAGCATCTGTGTGCCAGCTTGGCCGCGGGCGGCATCCACCACCGCTCCCATGGAGAGGCCAGCGGCACTGGGTACGCCGGAGCAGAGTGTCGTCCGGGAATCGGGGTTGTCAGCGACCGAGCGATCGGCCGGTGCCTCAAGTTCACAGCTGCCTATGGCCTCGTAGCCCATCTCGGCCAAGGAGGCGGTGTTCCTCGGCAGCCTGCGACTACGCCCGCATCGAGGTCGCCCATTCGTGAACGCTAGCTGTCTGCACCTATCTGGGCTAGACACAGGCCAGCCTGCAGGGCGCGGAAGGAGGAGGACACTTGCACATCGGTCAAGCTGCCATGACTGCTGCTCTCGAAGACCTGCGGGAACTCGGGTGGAGCACAAAATTCGTCTCGCTGTACGAGTCGTTCCTCGTGGCGAAGTGGTTCGAGCGCCACGGCCGGTACTCGGGCCAGCCGACAATCGACGATGCCAACCGAGCCGTGACGGAACTGTTCGTCTTCGATCCCGACCATGAGAACGGGCGGCTGAGCGCCTTCCGGTACGACTGGAAGGTCACGGCTGCATCCGGACGCAAGACTGTCTGGAACAACACCACTCGCGCCCCGAAAGTTGCCACCTCGATATTTCGTGGCGACGACATCCGCATGGGCCTCCGCCCAGAAGCGGCGGCTGTCGTACAACAGCACCTCGACGGCTTGGACTTGCCGAGCATTCAGGCGCTGGCCTGTCTCGTTCTCAGAGATCAGGATTTTCCTCCGAACGCGCGGTGGGACGATGCAGTGGGCCGTCTTCATGCCGCTCTCGACATCACGGAGGCGGAACTCGCACGGATCACGGCGCCACGCACGCTGGGTCCCGCCTTGCTGACGGATCCAGAGTGGTCGATGACGGGACTGCCCGAGCACTTGGCCCCGCCTGCGCTTGTAGCAGCTGCGCCACCATCAAAGGGAGGTGCGGTCGGAAGCGACGTGATCGTCAGTTCCCGGACAGAACGGATGCTTCGAAGGGCTGTGACGAACTTCACGTCGATCTTGCTGGTCGGCCCACCTGGGACAGGCAAGGGTCAACTGGTGCGGTGGATCGCCGAGGAGGTCCGCGACAACCCGGTGAACTTCGGGTTTCCCGAAGGGACCGATCCCAATCCGATGTGGAGGACGCCTGATGAGAGCTGGTCGGCGTTTGAGGTGATCGGGGGTCTCGCACCGAGAGAGGGCGAGCTGGCATGGTCGAACGGGATCCTCCTGAACAGCCTGGCGGAGCAGCGCTGGATTGTCCTCGACGAGACGAACCGTGCCGATATGGACAAGATCATGGGGCCATCGCTCACGTGGCTCGCAGGGCAGGACGTGGAGGTCGGTCGGACGGCAGCGCACGATGGGCATCCAGTCATGCTCGGCTGGAGTCACGAAGCCGCAAGTGCTGCGACGGACCCATCCGGCGTCGGGCAGCCAACCACTTTCGTCGCTGGCACCAATTGGCGGCTGCTCGGCACCTACAACCCTCAGGACGCGCAGCGCGTCTTCCGTTTCGGTCAGGCGCTGTCGCGTCGGTTCACCACAGTGCCGGTTCCAGCCCTGAGCCCAGGCGAGTTCGAGTCGCTGCTCAACTCCCGGTGCCCGGCGATGGACGACGACGCCAAGGCGTCGATCGTCGGCCTGTACTCGGCCCACTACGCCAGCGTTGAGACGGTCTTGGGTCCTGCCGTGTTTCTTCGGGCGGGGGCATACCTCGATCATGCCGAACAGCCAGAGAGCACAGAAGAACTCGTCGCTGAGGCCTACGTACTGTCACTCGGGAAATACCTCAGCTCGTTCGATGACCATGTCTTCGAGAGCCTCGGCCGCCGCGTCGTGGAGGACGAGGACGCAGCGCTCAGCGAAACGCAATGGACTTGGGTGGCCCAGCAGAGGGAGATTCTGGGTTGAGCGCGCCGGTCCTTCCACGCTCGGGACTCGATGAGTTGCTGCAGGGTTGGATCGGCGATGGAGAACTGCTTCGCGCCGTCGCGGCGAGCCGAACCGATGATCACCGTTGGAGCGAACGCGATATTCGTCAGCGCGGCTACCGCAACGCATTGGCCCGAGTCGCCGAAGATCTACGCCGATTGCCGCGGAGCGAACGCGACTGGGCAAGCGCTCTGCTCGCAGCGTCACGTTCGGCCGCAGGAATCTCCAAGTCGCCGTCGTCAGGCACCAGGTGGTCCGAAACGGTTCGTCGCCACGGCTGGCCCCCTACGGCTTACGCCACGCGACACCGGAACCGCACGACCGACGAGACGGCGCTGACGGTGCTGGCGTGGCTAGCGCGGAAGTTGGACGAATACAGACGCGCCTGCCAAAGCAGCCCCGCCCTGCTCAAGCGAATCGGACCACCGATCTGCGTGATGCATCGAGCGGTGGCGCGTTTGGAGGATCCGAATCCGGTGAAGCCGGACAGAACCGACCTGCGGTCACTGCGCTCCTCGGGACAACCGTGGTCAGTGGTGTCGCGGATCGCCGAACTCGTCACCCGTGTCGACGACGACCCTGCATTCGTCGCCTTCGAACTCCTCTATCCCCAGCCAGACTTGGCACCCCGTCTCTTCCACCTCAACGCCTTCGGCGTTGTACTACGGACGCTCCGCCGGGCTGGGTTCCGGTGTACGTGGCAGTCTCCGATCGGAGGTACGCGCGGCGGGCCGAGACTCCAGTGCGCCGATTCCCACGGCCTCGTCTTGGACCTCTGGTATGAGGCTGCGGCGTCGCGAAGGCACTACGCGCTTAACGAAGGTGCCTACGCACGCTCCACCCGCAGCATCAACGGCGCAGGCGGTCCGATCGGCGCCGATATTGCACTGGTATCTGCAGCCCGCAACGCCGCGCTGCTCCTCGAGTGCAAGTGGTCACCTGACCCTTCGTACGTCGCGCGTGACGGATTTCATCAGGCGGCGGGCTACGCGCTGGACGCTCGCGACGGTCTCGCCGAGAGAGTGTGGTCATTCGTGGTCGGTCCCGCCGAGATCATCCTCGAGCCGAATCTGGCAACTGGGCTAGAGAGCGGCAACTCAATCGTCTTGGGATCAGTCTCTTGCGATCACCTGCCGGCCTTGGTCAGCGCATTCGGCTCACTCGATCCGCGGGCCTTGTCGCCGTGATGTTCGAGAGCCTCTCCTTGGCCGCCGAGACGTAGGTCTGCGAGATGTCGAGGCCAATGAAGCGACATCCGTGGTGAAGCGCTGCGACGCCACTAGTACCCGCGCCTACGAACGGATCAAGCACGAGGTCGCCGACGCTCGTCGTGAGAGCGATGCAGCGACCTGGCAGTGCCATCGGAAACTGAGCGCCATGCCCGCCGCGACCGTGCGACGTGCTGAGCATCCATACATCAGACAGCTTCTCGGATTCCCACTCGTGGTTGCGCCCGCCGAATCTGGGCTCTGCCGTCCGATACGGAGATCGAGAGAATTTGGGTGTTCGCTGGCGCGCGAGGTGGATAACGTTTTCGAGATTCCGGCTCACCCGTGAGTTCTGCGGCTCCGGCAGCGTCGCCCGCTTCGCCCAAGTGATCATTGTCTTCACCCAGAGACCGGCTCGACTGGCTCGTTCCGCGATCCGTGCGGGGATCATGCACTGCTCTCCGTCCTTGAGGTAGGCGTGGCCCGCCGAATATCGCCGAGCGGCGTGATCCGCCCACGCTCGGTTGTCCAGTCCCTGCATCGCTCGGAGCGCCTCGGCCGCATTGCCTCGGATCTGAGTGCGGGTGTTGAACGAGTCCATCACGTTCCACCAGATCGAACCGTCTACCGCGACCTTCGGTGCCAATGCGACCAAGATCTCGACCGTGTGCCTGATGAAGCCCTCAGGCGTCTGCTCGTGGCCGTAGGCGCAGATCTCGCCATCGGCCCACGGGACCTGGATGGAATCTTCGTACATGCGAAGACCCCAGTAGGGCGTCGAGGTGACGACGCAGTTCACCGATTGGTCAGGTATCTGGAGTAGCAGATCCAGCACGTGGCCCACGCGGAGGTCGTAGCCGTCGGGATTAGGCAGCTCCGAAATATCGCGCGGGGCCTCGGAACGCTGCGTCAGATAGTCGATCACCCGGCTTCGAGGCACAAATGTTTCGCAGAACGCATCTTGGTCGAGAAGCTTGATGACGTCGTCAGCCGAGAACTGATCGCGTTTGCCTGTAACTCGCTGAGCGAACGCAGCGGAAAAGCCCACAGATGGCAGAACGAGGTGCGCACCAAAGGATAACCGGCTGCCCGCGTGCGCGCCGCGGTCAAGTGCTCGAACTGGTGTCCGAGGTTTGATGTCTGGAAGCTGCCGCGGTGCCGTATCGACGGGCGACCCCCAGAGGCCACTGCTTTGGTCGCGACTCCCCCCGTGCACAGCTGGCTCGACGGGCGCGCTCAGTCCAACCGCCGCCGTCAGCTCGGTTTCGAACAGTCGGCCTTCGTTGACCGAGTCGTTCGGGCAATCTGCCAGAGGCGCTTCCATGCCGAGCAGTTCACTCATTCCGCAGCCTCCTGCACGTCATCGCGAGCACCAATGACTCCGATCACACCGTAACGAGCAACTGTGACACGCTCGCGGATCACCCGATGGCGGCCCGGAAAGCGGAAGGTCCAATCTGTCAGGCGTTGCGTCGTTGTACGAGGATTTGGGTGACGGCTTGGCCGTCGGCTTGGCCGCGGGTGGCCTTCATCACTGCCCCCACGAACACGCCTGCCACCTTGGCTTCACCGGCGCAGAACTTCGCCCAGGCTTCGGGGTTGTCGGCGATGGCCTGGTCGACCAGTGCTTCCAGCTCATCGTCGGCCATGGCCTCGAAGCCCAGTTCCGCTGCTATGGCAGCCGGGTCGAAGGCGCGAGCGCCAGCGCTGGCCGAACCGGATGGACCGTCAGCCTCGGCCGGGGCCGCGCGCACCGCTGCGACTGCGCGGGCGCACATCTCCACCAGGACGGTCTTGGCCTGGGTGGCGGTGAGCTGGCCCGAGGTCTCCAGGTGGACCAGCGAGGCCAGCCCGTCGGGATCGAGCAGCTCAGCGCCGTCGAGCGCCAGGTTCTGCACTGCGTGGGTGACCGTCCGTCGTGCGTCGGCACCGGCGGCGACGGCGCCCAGCACCACCGGCGCCAGGCCGCGACCCACGATGACTTGGGCATCTTCGGCCCCTGCGCCGCATTCGTGCAGGCGTGCGCGCTGGGATGCGGGCAGTTCGGGCATGGCGGCGCGGACCTGGGCGATCCATTCGTCGTCGGGCACCAGCGGCACGAGGTCGGGCTCGGGGAAGTAGCGGTAGTCGTCGGCCTCTTCCTTCGAGCGCAGCGAGTGCGTGCGACCGTCTTCGGACCAGTGGCGCGTTTCCTGGACAGGGGCCTCGCCTGCGGCGTACAGCTCGATGTGGCGCTGGGCCTCGTAGTCGATGGCGTTTCGCAGCGACCGCAGCGAGTTGAGGTTCTTGACCTCGCAGCGGGTGCGCAGCTCGTCCGAGCCGGCGGGCCGCACGCTGATGTTCGCGTCGACGCGCATCGAGCCCTCTTCCAGCCGTGCATCGGATGCGCCGAGCGCCAGCAGTATCGCCCGCAGCTCCTCGACGTACGCGCTGGCCTCGGCCGCCGAGTCGATGTCGGGCCGCGAGACGATCTCCAGCAGCGGTGTGCCTGCCCGGTTGTAGTCAACGAGCGCGCCCACCGCCCCGTGGATGCGGCCGTCCGCGCCTCCCAGATGCGTCGTCTTGCCGGCGTCTTCCTCCAGGTGCGCCCGCTCGATTCCGATGCGGCTGCCGCCCGGCACGTCGAGCCAGCCGTCGGAGCAGATCGGCTGGTCATACTGGCTGACTTGGTAGTCCTTCGGCATGTCGGGGTAGAAGTAGTTCTTGCGGTGAAACACCGACGGACGGATATCGCAGTTGAGCGCGAGACCCACCGCCATGGCCAGTTCGACGGCGCGGCGATTCAGCACGGGCAGCGAACCGGGCAGGCCCAGGCAGACCGGTGTGACATTGGTGTTCGGCTCGTCGCCGAAGCGGCTGGGCGCAGCCGAGAACAGCTTCGTGTCGGTCGCCAGCTCGACGTGGACTTCGAGCCCGACCACGGTCTCCCAACCCGCCGCCATCACGCGACCCCCGTATCGAGCTGGGCCGGTCGCGAGCGCCGGGCCTCACCGAGCGCACGCCGGGCCATCAGGTCTGCGCCCCTGTCGAGCCGGCAACTCCAGCCAGCAGCGGCTTCGACAGCGGCGGCGCGGCACGCTCTAGCGCGGCGGCCACCGTCAGCATCGTCTCCTCGCCCAGCGCGGGGGCCATGACCTGCACGCCCACCGGCAGGCCCTCTGCGCCGGTTCCGAACGGCACCGACATGGCCGGGTCGCCCGAGAGATTGGACGGGATGGTGCAGGTGTCGCAGCGGTACATGGTCATGGGGTCGGCGCGCTCGCCGAAGCGGAATGCCACGCACGGCGAGGTGGGCGACAGCAGCACGTCGAAATCGG
Source organism: Acidimicrobiia bacterium (assembly GCA_022824805.1). Classification (GTDB taxonomy): domain Bacteria; phylum Actinomycetota; class Acidimicrobiia; order Acidimicrobiales; family Poriferisodalaceae; genus Poriferisodalis. The sequence goes on from JAJDZE010000165.1 coordinate 60,552, forward strand.
CGTAGGCGGCGTCGAAGTCTCGCCGGGTGAGCATGCGGACCCGCTGGGCCTTGCCGTAGTAGGCGTCGTAATAGCCGGCGCTGAGGGCGAACGTGCCCAGCATGATGCGGGCCTTGACCTCGTCGCCGAAGCCGGCCCGGCGAGTCAGCCGGTTCATCTCGGTGACGTCAGCGCCCTCCACCCGCAGCCCGTAACGAGTGCCGTCGTAACGCGCCAAGTTGCTCGATGCCTCCGCAGGCGCGATGAGGTAGTACGCGGTGAGGCCGTACGCGACCGCCGGCACCGACACATGGTCCACCGTTGCCCCAGCCGCCGCGAGCGCGTCGGCGGCCCCGTAGAGCCGTTCCACCACCTCGGGATCGAAACCGTCCCGCAGCCACGCAGCCTCGGCGCTGATGTCGTAGCCGCTCGGCGTGTTCCCGCCATCGCCCCATGACGTGCCGGCCGCCGGGTGACACCCCCCAGAACGAGCGCGTGCAGCCTGACCTTCGGCCGAGGCGACGGCCAGCTCGCTCACGATGCCTACCCGCAACCCTTCGACACCGCGGTCGAGCGCCGACGTGTAGTCGGGCACGGCTGCGGGGATCGACGTGCTGTCGGCGGGGTCGTGGCCGCTGATCACCCCGAGTGCGAGCGCAGCATCGGCGACGTCGGTGGCGAACGGGCCGATCTGGTCGAATGAGCTGGCGAAGGCCACGAGCCCGTAGCGGCTGACGCGGCCGTAGGTGGGCTTGATGCCCACGATGCCGCACAGCGATGCGGGCTGGCGGATAGAGCCTCCGGTATCGGAGCCCAGCGCCAGGGGCGCGAAGCCAGCGGCCACCGCTGCAGCCGAGCCGCCGCTGGAGCCTCCCGGCACCCGGGTGAGGTCGTAGGGATTGCGCGTGGGGCCGAAGGCAGAGTGCTCGGTGGAGCTGCCCATCGCGAACTCGTCGAGGTTGGTCTTGCCGATCATCACGGCACCGGCGGCCGTCATGGCCTGCACGACCGTGGCGTCGTAGGGAGGCTGCCAGCCTTCGAGCATCCGCGACGAGCAGGTGGTAGCGACGCCGCGCGTGCACAGGTTGTCCTTGAAGGCGACGGGGACGCCCGCCAGCAGTCCCGGGTCGCGGCCCTCGTCGACCGCTGCATCGATGGCCGCTGCAGCGGCGCGAGCCTGCTCGGCCGTCACCGTGTTGAAGGCGTGTACGTCGCCGTCGTGGGCTTCGACGCGGCTGAGGAAGTCTTGGAGCACGTCGGTGGCGCGCCGGGCACCGGTCCGCACGTCGTGCGCAATGAGAGATGCGCCCTTCATCAGCGGACCGACCCGTGCCGAGGCACTCTGGAGAACCACTGACCCGCAGCAGCGCGGACGCGGCCGACGCATGACAGGCGCGTAGCGCGCGCCGCGTGCCGCTCGACGCCTCGCGCTGCCCCGCCCTGCGCCGTCATGAGGGATCGCCGAGCACCGGCGGCACTTCGAACTGCCCGTCGGACGCGGCGGGCGCCTGGGACAGCACCTCGTCCCGATCCACCGGCGAGCCCGCGACATCGTCACGGAACACATTGCGCAGCGGGTAGGGGTGCGCAAGCGGCGGCACATCAGCGAGATCCAGATCGTCCAGCTCACGGGCATGCTCGAGCACCCGTCCCAAGTGGCCCGTGTAGTGCTCGATCTCGTCGGCGGTGAGCTCGATCCGGGCCAAGCGCGCCACATGCGCCACCTGGTCCGTGCTGATCGCCGTCGCATCTTCTCGAGAGGCCGCGTGCGTAGGTGAACCTTCTTCTTGTCGCACCTGTCGTTTCCCGCTCTTGTTCGCTCCGCTCACGGGCCGCTCGGGCCGCGGCTTCGCCTCACGGCTCAGCCTCAGATCAGCCGCCGAGGGTAGCGGCGCGGTCTCAGCGGGGAATTCGCCGCCGGGCGGCTTCTGCCAGCATCTCGCCGGGACGAGTCGGGCTGAACAGCACCCGTGACACCGACAGCACTTGTGCGGTGCCGGTGGTACGCGGCACCACCTCGACCTGGCCGTTCACGGCCACGAGCAACACCGGTCCGAGGGCATTGCCGCTGATGTCCACCAGGTCGTCGGCGGCGAGATCGATGTCGGCGGGCGCAGCACCGAGCGACGCAATGTCGGCCCGCCGCAGCAGGAACGGCTCGCGGGTCGCCATGCGGTCGTGCAGCACGAATCCGTTGGGAACGAATACCACCCAGCGGTGTGCCAGCTGATGCAGGGAGCGGAAACCCAAGACGGCCGCGGTGAGCCCGGTGGCCGTGGCAACGGCGGCCCAGATCCACTGCTCGATGGCCCACAGCACCGCCGGCGCCGCAATGCCGGCAACCACGGCCGCCCACACCAGCGGGACGGGAGCGATCACCAGCAGGAACGGCGTGCGCAGCAGCATGCGTCGCTCGTTGCCGTAGCTGAGGCCGTCGACGACGGAGTTGCCAGTCTCGGGAACCAGTGCGACGGCGGTCGCGATGGCGGCGCCCGCGATGGCAGCGGCGGCACGCGGGGCGGCGAGGTCGGCATCCCACGCAGATGCGGCCACGACGGCGCCGATGGCCACACCGACCGAAGCAGGCACGGCAACGCGCACGACAGTGAGCGCCCATGGCCGGCGCACCAGAGTTGCCGTGAGCACCAACGCCCAGGCAGCCCAGAGTTCGGCGCTCAGCATGCGCGCCGAGGATTCCGAGCAGGCGTCGAGCGCATCCGCGGCTGCGGTGCCCACGCTCCACGGCATCGCCAGCCACAGCAGCCGCAGCAACCACAGGGTCGGGTGCGCTCGCAATGCCTCTCGCACAGCATGAGTGTGGCCGCACGGAGCGACCGAGCGGGGCTTCGATCTGACGGACGCCCACGCCTAGCTCGGCATGCGGGCACGCAGCGGGCGCTCGGGGATTCGATGCGCCACCCTCGCCGCGTGCCTCGACGACTGGCTGTGCCGACGACGCGAGACCCGATGACACGAGTCATTGGCGTCGCACCCGCTCAGTAGCGTCGCGCTCGTGGAAACAACGGCTGCCGGTGGCTCCGAGGCTGGCGAAAACGCTGCTGTCGATGGTGGCGATGATGCGACCGAACGCCGGCAGCGCGATCTCGACCGCATGCGGCAACTGGCGAACCTGATCAACCGCTACGACGTGGAGTACCACCGGGACGATGCGCCGTCGGTGCCCGACGCGGAGTACGACGCCCGCAAACGCGAGCTCCTCGAACTCGAAGCGCGCTATCCCGACTTTGCGGATCCGAATTCACCCAGCCAGCGGGTCGGTGCCGAACTGTCGGCGCTGTTCAGCGAGGTCGTCCATGCCAGGCCGATGATGTCGCTCGACAACGCCATGAGCTTCGACGAGCTGCGAGCGTGGCACGGCCGTGTCATGCGCGGCCTCGCTGCGTCACAGCAAACGCTGTTCGACGACCCAGACGCCGACGAAGCCAGCGACGACGGCAACGGCAGCGGCAGCGGCAGCGGCAGCGGCAGCGGCAGCGGCAGCGGCAGCGGCAGCGGCAGCGGCAGCGAGGTGAGCCTGCCGGAACCGGCGTTGATTTGCGAGCTCAAGTTTGACGGGCTAGCCGTCTCGCTGCGGTACGAGCAGGGACGTCTGGCCCAAGCAGCGACGCGCGGCAATGGGCGTGTCGGCGAAGACGTCACCGCAAACGTCGTGACCATCGCGGACATCCCCCGGGAACTGAGCACGGCATCGCCGGTGCCCGAGGCCATCGAGGTGCGCGGCGAGATCTTCCTGCCGCTGGACAGGTTCCGCGAGTTGAACGAGTCGCAGGCAGCGGCTCGCCAAGCCCTCGCCGCGGCCGCGGACAGCGCCAGGCAACAGATCGCCGAGGCTTCCGACGACATGCCGGCCAGCGAGCGTCGGAAGCTCGAATCGCTGGCCAAGCTCACGCCGGTCGATGTGCAGCGCCGCCATCCCGACTACGCCAACGCCCGGAACACGGCGGCAGGCAGCCTGCGCCAGAAAGATCCCTCGATCGTCGCGACGCGTGGCCTGTCATTCTGGAGCTACGACGTGGGCGGGCTGGCCGGCGGGCCCGAGCTCAGCGACGCCGACGAGGTCTTCGCGTACCTGGGCGAACTCGGCATGCCGGTCAATCCCGAAATCCGAACCTTCGGCACGCTCGCCGAGGTCGAGGAATTCTGCACGCGTTGGGAGCGCGACCGCCACAAGCCCGCCTACGAGATCGACGGGGTCGTGGTGAAGGTGGCCGACCTCGGGCTCCGGTCGCAGCTCGGCGCCACCAGCCGAGCGCCGCGGTGGGCGGTGGCCTACAAGTTCCCTCCCGAGGAACGCACGACCAAGCTGCGCAGCATCATGGTTTCGATCGGGCGCACCGGTCGCGCCACGCCGTTCGCCTACATGGCGCCCGTATTCGTCGGCGGATCAACGGTGTCGCTGGCCACACTGCACAACGAGGATCAAGTTGCCGCCAAAGACGTGCGGCCGGGCGACACCGTGATCGTGCGCAAGGCCGGCGACGTGATCCCCGAGGTGGTGGGTCCCGTGCTCGCCGAACGCCCCGTGGGCTCTGAACCGTGGCAGTTTCCCGAAAGCTGTCCGTCATGCGGCAGCCCGTTGGAGCGCAGCGAGGGCGACGCCAACACGTACTGCCGCAACCGCACCTGCCGAGATCGGGTGATCCAGGGCATCGGGCACTTCGTGGGCCGCGGCGCGCTCGACATCGAGGGCCTCGGCGAACAGACCGTCGTGACGCTCTACGAGCAGGGACTCGTCTCCGATGTGGCTGATCTGTTTCGCCTCCACTTCCGAGACCTGACCGGTGATGAACAACTACTGCGCGGGGGCGCCGCAGAGAATCGAGCGCTCCTGGCGCTGCGACCAGTCGCAATTCACGGGATCGAAGGATTCGCGGACAAGTCCGCTCTGAGCCTCATCGCGGAGATCGACGAAAAGCGAAGCGCGCCGCTGGCCCGATTGCTTATCGGATTGGGCATCGAGCACCTAGGCCCGACGGCTTCGGAGCTACTCGCCAATCGATTTCGTTCGCTTGACACGATCATGGCCAAGTCAGCGGAGGACTTTGTCGAGATCGATGGCATCGGACCGATCATCGCAGCCAGCGTCACCAAGTTCCTCACGGACGAGGGCAACAAGTCACTGATCAAGCGCTTGGACACCGTGGGTGTGAAGTTCGATGTGGTCGAGGGGCTCGGTGACGCGGCCGATGTGCCACAGCTGTTGGCCGGCCGCTCGGTGGTAGTCACCGGGAACTTCGATGGCTGGTTCATCGGGCGCGACGACGCGAAGCGGGCCATCGTGCAACGGGGTGGCAAGTCACCGTCGTCAGTGAACAAGAGCACGTACGCGCTCGTCGCCGGCCACCGTGCAGGCCAAGCCAAGCTGGACAAGGCTGCTGAACTCGGCGTCCCCGTCCTCGACGAGGAAGGCCTGCGCACCTTGCTCGGGACAGGAACCGTCGCCAACTCCGCACCCTGAACGACGACAGGCTTCCTCAAGACAGCCGAGAGCAGACGAGCCCGGTGCTACGAGGTGTGTCGCTGCGGCACCCGTGCGCCTCTCGCTTCAGGGGCCGAGGGCGGTGATGGGGGTGACTCGCACTCCGTCGGGGCGGGTGTAGGCGAAGCCGAGCGCGGTGATGACCACCATGCCGGCCAACTGTGGCGCGCGGTCTTCGGCAACGCTGTCTCGGACTCGTTGCAGCGACTGGGCTGAGGCTTCGATCGCGTCGCTGCCGCCGAGCTTGATCTCCACCGCCAGCCACCGGCCGTCGGGCAGTTCGACGATGGCGTCAGCTTCCATGCCCGCCGCGTCACGCAGGTGCGACACCTGTCCGTCGTAGGGCTGGGCGAGCACTCGCAGATCCCTCACCACAAGCGATTCGAACAGCAGGCCAAGCGTGGACATGTCCCCCATGAGGCGTTCGTCATCGGCACCAAGGGCGGCAACAGCCAGCGACGGATCGGCCAGATGCCACTTGGCGGACTTGCGCAACGGGACCCGGGAACGCAGTCGGACCGACCATGCGGGCTGTTCTTCCATCACGAAAACGCGCCGCAGAGCATCCAGGTAGGACCGAACGGTGTGGCGATGAAGCGACTCCGGTTCTGCATCCGCGCCCAATGTGCTCATGCTGGCTTCGGTTGCAATGTTCCTTGCCAGCGAATGGAGCAGCCGAGCGACACCGGCAGGACTTCGGCTGACAGCATCATCAAGGAGCCCAACATCGGTCCGAGCCACTTCGGAGAGATAGCCACGCAGATTGCGCTGAATCTCCGGCAACGGCAGTTCCACCTGACCGGGCCATCCACCTCGGCACAGCATCCGCGTGACTTCTGCGAGCCCGGAATCGGGTCGGCTGGCACTCGCTGGTTGGCCGTCGAGAAGCGCCCCGATGGATACTTCGCCGGTCGAGTCCCCTGATTCGAACAGCGACATCGGTCTCATCCGGATCCGGCGCACTCGTCCCGCGCCGGTGTGGCGGGTGGCGTCGTCGGCGGGTTGAGCGGACCCGGCAAAGATGAATCGCCCGAATTCGGCTGCGGCGTCAACGGCGTGGCGCACGTGATTCCACAGCTCGGGCACCACCTGCCATTCGTCGAGCAACCGGGGCGCCTCGCCGCTCAGCAGCGTCGAAGGATCGATGCTGCCGAGCGTGCGCGCCTCGACGTCGGTATCGAGGCGGATGGCACTGCGGGCATGGCGCAGGCCCGTCCAAGTCTTGCCGCAACCACGCGGCCCCTCCAACACCAAGAACCCTGCCGACCGAAGTCCGCGCTCGACCTCGAGGTCGACGATCCTCGGCCGGTAGCCGTGGGGCATGAGGCTGGGCCCTGATTGTTCTTCCACTGGTACAACCTCTGCGGCATCCACATTGCTCACGGTGCATTATACGTATTGTGGTGATGAGAATATACGATTTATGATCGTCTTGTTCGCCGATTTGTGGGAATGACAAACGCGATCAGAAGGTGGTGAAGCACCATTCGTAGGTGAAGTCGGCTGCTTCGACGTCGATGGTGGGGGTTGCGACCACGCGGGCGCACGACCGCCCGGTGCGCACCTTCTCGATGACCTTGCCGTCCCCGGGCGAGAAGAAGTACTCGCCGAGCTGGGTGGTGCCTGCGTCGAGCTCGCCGGCAGGAACGGTGGTGCCGTTGATGACCAGCGTCAGCTTCCAGCCGGGTTCGAGCCGAGCGCCGATGGGGCTCTGGTGCGGCACCTGCGCGCCGGGCACCGGCGTGACAGCCTGCAGGCCGCTCGGGTAGGCCGGTGCTGGCTCGCCTCCACGGGTCAGCCACACTGCGAACACGACGGCCGCGGCGGCAACGAGCGCACCGAGCGTGACGGCCGTCGAGACGCCCCTGCGCAATGCCCATGGCACGCGCTGGCGGCCGTCGGCGGACTCGTCGCGGCTCATGCGAGCGGCCTGAGCTCGGTGCGTGATACGCCGCCGGCAACGCCTGGCCGCGGCAGCGTGCTCGTCATGTAAGTGATCCGGCGGCGGTCGCGCCGCCGAGCACCTCGTCGCCCTTGTAGAAGACGACAGCCTGGCCGGCCGCGACGCGGCGCTGAGGCGCCGCCCAGCGCAACTGCCCCTCGGCATCGAGGTGTGCCGGCACTGCCGGACCGTGGGCGCTCGTCTGAGCCAGAACATCGCCTTCGATGACGGCGCCGGCCCAGCGATGATCGACCAGTCGCACGCCCGCTGACGCCAGGTCGGAGGCCCCGCCGATCGTGACGCGGCGCCCGGCAATGTCGACATCGACCGCATAGCGCCGCCCCGGTGCGCCGCCGAGACCCAGACCCTTGCGCTGGCCGACGGTCACCAGCTCCACCGCGGGCGCCGTGCCCACGCGCTGACCCGCCGCATCCACCAGCTCGGCTGGATGCAGTTCGATGCGCTCGGCCAGGAAGCGCTCCCTGCCGGCGGCCTCGGTGATGAAGCAGACATCCTGGCTCTCGGGCTTTGCGGCGGTTCGCAGCCCGAGTTCGGCGGCGAACTCGCGCAGTTCAGCCTTGCGGTAGTCGCCGACCGGAAACCACAGGTCTGCCAGGTCGGCTTCAGAGAGCATGTACAGCACGTACGACTGGTCTTTCGCGCTGTCGGCGCCGCGCCGCAGCCGTCGCCTGCCGCCCTGGGTGCTGATGCGAACGTGATGGCCCGTGACCAGACGCTCGAAGCCCAGGCGGCGGGCACGGTCCAGCAGCACGTCGAACTTGACGTGCCGGTTGCAGGCGATGCACGGGTTGGGCGTGAGACCCCGCCGGTGTGCATCCACGTACGGCTCGACGACATCGCGCTCGAATTCGGCCGCATAGTTGAAGACGAAGTGGTCGATGCCGAGTTGCTGGCAGACCCTGCGGGCATCGTCCACATCCGACACGGCGCAGCAGCCCTGGTCCTGCGGGCCGCCCCACAGCTTCAGCGTGA
>JAJDZE010000136.1 GCA_022824805.1 Acidimicrobiia bacterium
CTGCGCATCGGCGCTCAGGCGGATGCGGTGACCGAGCACCGGCTCAGCGACGGCCTTCACATCGTCGGGCACCACGTAGTTTCGGCCGGCGGCGAGCGCGCGTGCCTGTGCGACGCGTTGGAGGTCGAGCGTGGCGCGCGGGCTGATGCCCAGCGTGATCGTGCCGCGCTGCCGCGAGGCGTCGGCCACGGCGACGATGTAGCGGCGCAACACCGGCGCTACATGGACCTCGGTGACGATACGGGTCATTGCCAGCACCTCTCCGGCAGTGGCAACAGGCTCCAGCGTGATCGCGGTGGTGCCGTCGTGGAGATCGAGCACCTCGACGGCCGAGTCCGCATCGGGGTAGCCGATGCTGACGCGCATCAGGAACCGGTCCAGCTGGGATTCGGGCAACGGGTAGGTGCCTTCGTGCTCGATCGGGTTCTGGGTGGCAATCACCATGAACGGCCGACCGAGCGGCCGTGTCGTGCGGTCAGTGGTGACCTGGCGTTCCTGCATCGCCTCGAGCAGTGCCGCCTGCGTCTTCGGCGACGACCGGTTGATCTCGTCGACGAGCACGATGCTGGAGAAGAGCGCGCCGGGACGGAACTCGAATGTGCGCTCGCGCTCGTCCCAGACGTTGACGCCGATGACGTCCGATGGCAGCACGTCCGGGGTGAATTGGATCCGGCCGAACGGTGCGTCAATCGAGGATGCGAGCGATTTGGCGAGACTGGTCTTGCCGACCCCCGGCACGTCTTCGATCAGCAGGTGTCCATCGCACAGCAGGCACAGCAGTGAGAGCCCGACCGCATCAGGCTTGCCGCGGATGACCCGCTCCACGTTCGCGGTGATGCGCTCGAAGGTCTGCCGGAATGTGTCGGCGTCGGCCGCGTGCGTTTCCGGGGGAGTGTGATTGCGCACGGCGTCTGGCTTTCGGGGCTGGAGCATTCCGTGTATCCGGCCTCTGGGCCGGCACTCGGAGAACGCTGTGAGGCTACTCAGCATCACTTCACCGCCGTCTCCCGCTGCGTCACCGATTGCCTCGCGCTCTTGTTCCCCGTCCTCATTCGATTCGGACTCACGGGCCGCTCGGGTCACGGCTTCGCACTGCACTTTCCGCTCTTGTTCGCTGCGCTCACGGGCCGCTCGGGCCCCGTGCTCAGCCTCTAGGGTGGCCCGGTGCGCGGTTCACGGACTCCACGCGGCCCCGGCATCGGGCCGGCTCTGGCGGCCGTGGCAATGCGCCCGCACCTCTGGCTCACCGCAGTGCGCGCCATGAGGCGTTTGATCCCGTCGCGCTGGTGGATGCGCCCGCCGTTCCTGCCGGTGCCTGACCGCGAATATGTGCGGTTCCGGCTGCTGACCGCCGTCGGCGCCGACGGCAGCACGGCCGCCGATCCCGCCGATCTGATCGAATGGCTCGCATGGTGCCGACACTGGCCTTGCGCTGCTGCGGTGCAACCGTCGCATGACGCCGGTGATCCTGAGCCGGCGCCCCTGAGGCGGTGACATGACGTCCGTTCGAACGGTCGCATACGCGCCGCAGCCGGCTGCCGATGCGGTCAACGGGAACTGTGCGATCAACCAACATGCGGTCATTGGTGATGGGAAGATCTCGCGGCCCCGCACTGTGCTGTCCGAACGGACGCTGGTGCTCAATGTCACCTATCAGCCGCTGTCGATCACGACCGTGCGGCGCGCCCTGCTGCTGGTGCTGGCGGGCAAAGCCGATGTCATTCACACCAGGCCCGGTAGCATTCGCTCGCCTCGCTTCACGATGTCTGTGCCCTCGGTCGTGCGGTTGACATATCACGCACGGGCGCCCTACCGGAGGCGTGCCCCGCTCCACCGGCGAGCCGTGTTCGCGCGCGATGCCTACCGCTGCCAGTACTGCGGGGACCGGGCCGAGTGCATCGACCATGTCCACCCGCGCAGCCGCGGCGGGGAGCACACGTGGGAGAACGTGGTGGCCTGCTGCCGGGCGTGCAACGTGGGCAAGGGAGACTCGTTGCTGTCGCAGGGCCGGTACAGGCTGCGCCAGACCCCCTACGCCCCCGAGCCGCTCGCCGTGGTGGCGGCGATGCGCAGCGATACTCCCGCCGAGTGGACCGACTACCTCGGCGGCCTGCGGCCCCAGCTCGTCTGAACCGCGCTGTGCCAAGGCGCGGACGGCTGTCTGCCATCGTGTGCTGGTGGCCGCGTGGGTACGCGACGAATGGCGCGCAAGCGCCGGATTGCTGCACGCACGGCCGATGCCGCGCGACGGTCGACGACGCGTCTCGTGGTTGCGCCCGGTCGCACCTGCACTGATCCTGGGTTCTGCAAGTCGAGACCCCTTCGACGGGGCACGGACTGATCTCGTCCGGCGGCGCAGCGGCGGGGGCTTGGTGTGGCTGGATCCTGAGACAAGCGCGTGGGTGGATGTCTTCGTGCCCGCCGGTGATCCGCTCTGGCATGCAGACCTCAGCAAGGCCTTTCATTGGCTGGGTCGCACGCTCGCCACGGCGTTCGCCGCCCTCGGCGCACCAGCCAGTGTGCACCTTGGCCCCTACGAAGCCGGGCCGTCGGATGGTCTGGTGTGTCTTGCGTCGCTCGGCCCAGGCGAGGTGATGGCGGACGGCCGCAAACTCATCGGCATCTCCCAGCGCCGCACCCGTGAAGGCAGCCGCTTCCAGTGCATTGCCTACAACCGCTTCGAGCTCGGCCCCCTCGAAACGGTCCTGGATCCCGCTACCGCTTCCCGCGTCCACAGCCGAGCAGTGGGCTGGGCCGACCTTGGCATCACAGCCTCACCCACCCAAATCGCCAAGCAGATGGTGAGTTTCATCGCCGCACACGACGCTGACTAGCCCCAGCCAAGCGTCCCGCCGCCTCCGCTGCGGGTGCGCGCAACACATCAGGGGTGGACAGAGTGGGTGAATTACCCATAAAGTGGTGCGAAGTGGTTTGCAGGGGTACACATGCCCAAGCAGGCCGGGTTCCCATTCGGACGCTGCGGAGGCCAAGCGGTGGAGAGTCTGTTCGTCGGACAGCATGAGCACTCGCTCGATGCCAAGGGCCGCATCGTGCTCCCGGCGAGCTTCCGCAGCGCTTTCGAGCCGTCGGGCTTCCTCACCAAGCACAGCGAGGGCTGCCTGGCGCTCATGACGCCGGAGCGGTTCGGCGACATCGCGGGCCAGATGTCGCAGCGGTCGCAGTCGGGCGGACCACGAGGGCGTGCAGCCAAGCGCTCATTCGGAGCAGGCGCCGCCCGGGTCATGCCCGACAAGCAGGGCCGCATCGCGGTTCCCGAGGAGCTGCGCCGGTTCGCAGGCCTGCAACGGGAGTGCGTGGTGATCGGCGCCATCGACGAGGTGGAGATCTGGGATGCCGGTCGCTGGCAGGAGATGAACGCACAAGGCGAATCACTGCTGGCGGCACCCGAAAGCGGCGCCGAAGCACCGGAGCAGGCATGACCGTGACTGCTCCGCCTGCGAGGTCGTTCCACCAGCCAGTCATGGTCGACGAGATCGCCGAGGTGTTCGCGCCCGTCGGCGGGGGGCTGTTCGTGGACGCGACCTTGGGGGGAGGCGGCCACGCGGAGATGCTGCTGCGCCAGCATCCCGACCGGCGCCTGCTCGGCATCGATCGCGACCCGGAGGCCATCGCCGCCGCAGCGGAACGCTTGGCGCCCTTCGGCGACCGTGTCACGTTTCGCTGCGAGCGCTTCGACCGTCTCGGTGAGCTGGCGGACATGGCCGACGCAGAACCGCTTGCCGGAGTGCTGTTCGACTTCGGCGTCAGCAGCCGCCAGCTCGACGCCGGCGAGCGCGGTTTCTCGCATCGTCACGACGCCCCGCTGGACATGCGCATGGACCCCCGATCGGGGCCCGACGCGGCCGTGGTGGTGAACACCTACGAGTTCGCCGAACTGCGCGATCTGCTCGAGCGCCACGCCGACGAGCGCTACGCCCACCGCATCGCAGCCGCCATCGTGGCTGCCCGGCCGCTGCACACCACCCGCGAGCTGGCCGACACCGTCAAGGCCGCAGTGCCGGCTGCTGCCCGCCGCGCCCGGCGCCATCCGGCAATGCGGACGTTCGCAGCGATCCGCATCGAAGTGAACGACGAACTGAACCTCATCGAACCAGCAATGCGAGCGGCGCTTGCGCGCCTGCGGCCACGCGGGCGCCTTGCCACGCTCGCCTATCACTCAGGAGAAGACAGCATCGTGAAGATCATTCTGCGAGAAGCAGCCGACGGCGTGTGCGAATGCCCATCGACGCTGCCGTGCATCTGCGGAGCGGCGCCTGCGGTTCGCCTGCTGCGTCGCAAGGTGACACGGCCCAGTGCCGCCGAGGTGGAGCGGAACCCGCGCGCTGCCAGTGCCGTGATGCGCGCTGCCGAGCGCCTCGAGCCTGCCCTGCGGTGACCCGCACGCCTCGAGAGAACCGAACGTCGCCCGATGGCTCTCGCCACTGCCCACTTCCCTGTCGCGGACGCATCGCCCCGGCTCGTGCAGCCCTCGACGCGGCGCGCTGCGGGGCTGCGCATGGTGGGCGTCACCGCGCTGCTGGCGGCAGCTGCCATCGCCGTGCTTGCCGGGCTGGCGGTGTTTCACTCGGTGCTGGCAGCAGGTCAATACCGGCTGTCTGAGCTGGAGTCGGAGATCGCGTTGGAGCGGGAACGCCTGATCGACCTTCGCTACGAGCTGCAGACCCTGCACGGGCCCGCAGAGATCGAATTGATGGGTGTGGGGGCGCTCGGCCTCGTGAGCGCAACCGATCCGATCGATGTGCGGATCGAGCCGCGGCACATCGCCGCTGTCGAGCCGCCGCAGCGAAGCATCCATGAAGGCGGGGACTGGCTCTCGATCAAGACGCTGCTGACCGACGCGTCCACAGCGCATGACCGACGTTCTTGAGCACGCCGAGCGCCGAGGCAGGCTGAGCCCAACGGCAACGCCGTGGCACCCCTCGATGGGTGCTCCGCCGGGGCTGCGGCGGCCGTCGGCGCGCTCGGGTTCGACGTCGCGTCCGGGAACGGGCACAGGCTCGGAGCCGAAGGCGGGAGCGACGGCAACCCGGAGGTCAGATTCGACAGCCGCGCGCCGCTGGCACCCCGCAGCAGGAGGGAACGGGACGCGTGAGGGGCCCAAGCGCGAACGCGCCGCAGGCCAGGCCGGGCGAGGTCCGCGCAGGCGCACGGCTCGCGCTGGGCCGCCGCGCCGGCGGGCGGCGCTGCTGATCATCGCGTCGGCCGTGGCGTTGGCCACGCTGGGCGCTCGACTGGTGCAGGTGCAGGTGCTCGACCGCGAGACCTACGCCTCCCTGGGCGAGCGTCAAGGGACGGCACAGTGGGAGCTCGAATCGGTTCGCGGGGCGATCCTCGACCGAAATCTGAACCTGCTCGCCGTGTCGGACAACCTGCCCACGATCTGGGCCGACCCCCGCCAGGTCACCGACCCGTACCAGACGGCTGCCATATTGGCGTCGGTGCTCGATGTTGACTCCGACGTCATCGCCGAACGACTCGCGAGCGACCGGCATTTCGTGTACGTGGCCCGTCAGGTGAGCCCCGAGGACGGACTGGCCGTGCAGGAGCTGCAGCTTGACGGTGTCGGCGTACGCGGTGAGTCGTCACGGCTGCGGCCCAACGGCGACGACTTCGCCCGCGGCCTGCTCGGCGCCACCGACATCGACCAGAACCCGCTGGGCGGCGCCGAGAAACAGTTCGCCGAGGTGCTCGGGGGCACAGACGGTCGTGAGGTGGCTCGGATCGCCCAGAGCGGCATGCCGCTGCCGACGGGGACTGAGCTGTTCGAACCCGTCAGTCACGGCGACGACGTGGTGCTGACGCTGCACACCCAGATGCAGTGGGTTGCCGAGCGATCTGTGAGCGACGCGGTTGGGGCCACCAACGCCAAGGGCGGCATGGTGGTGGTGATGCAGGCCGATACCGGCGACGTGCTGGCGTTGGCGGCGGTCGCCCGCGACCCCGAGACCGGCGAGGTCAGTCCGGTGGCCTACAACCCCGCGTACACAGATGCCTTCGAGCCGGGATCGGTGGCGAAGAGCTTCACTGTCGCCACGGCCCTGGAAGCCGGCCTCACCACGCCGGTCGAGCTGCATTCCACGCCAGCCAGGTACACGTTCGCCGACAAGGAGTTCATGGAGCCCTATTCCAAGCCCAGCGACCAGATGACGACCTCGGAGATCCTCGTTCATTCCTCGAACATCGGCACGATCAAGCTCGCCGAGCGGATCGGCGCCTCCGAGATGCAGCGCTCGCTGCGATCATTCGGTTTCGGCCGCCTCACCGGCGCCGACGAAGCCCCCGCACTGCCCGGCGAGAGCCGCGGCATCCTGCGTGCGGCCAACCAGTGGCGCGGCACCGACCTCGCCACGATCGCCTTCGGCCAGGGCATCGCTATGACTGCGATCCAGCTCGCCGCTGCCTACAACGCCATCGCCAACGACGGCGTCTATGTCACACCGCGCCTCGTGCTGGGCAGCGTGGGCAGCAACGGCGCGCTGCGGCCTGCCGACCCGGTGCGGGGACACCGGGTGCTGTCTGAGCAGACCGCTGCGCAGATGCAGGCAATCCTGGCCGACGTCGTCCGCTCCGGGACAGGCAAGCGAGCCGCCATCGACGGCTTCCAGGTGGCGGGCAAGACCGGCACAGCACAGAAGCCCAGCCCCGACGGCGGCTATTCGCCCGACTCCTACACCAGCTCCTTCGCAGGATTCCTTCCCGCCGACCGTCCCGAACTCACCGTGGTGGTCGTGCTCGACGAGCCTGACGAGTACCGGGCTGCCATCGTGGCCGCACCGGTGTTCGCAGAGGTCGCCGAATACGCCCTGCGCATGCTCCAGGTGTCGCCAGATGTGTGAGCGTCCCCGATGAATGGGCGCTCGCCCGAGAACCCGATCACGGTGGGGGAGCTGACCGCAATCGTCGGCGGCGCCTATGTGGCGCCCCGGCGCCAGCGAGGGGATCAGGCGGCGGGCAGCGAAGCGCTCGTGCGCGGCATCACTCACGACAGCCGCTCGGTGACGCCCGGCGCGCTGTTCGGCTGCGTCGTCGGGCAGCACCACGACGGCCACTCATTCGCCGCTGAGGCGCTCGCTGCGGGTGCCGGCGCGCTGCTGGTGTCGCAGGTGCTCGATGTCGAGGTGCCCCAGATTGTGGTGCCCGACGTGCGAGCGGCGCTCGGGCCGGCGTCGGCGGCGGTGTGGGGCCAGCCATGGCGCCGCTGCAAGGTCGTGGGCGTCACCGGCACCGCGGGCAAGACCACGGTCACGCACGCAATCGCCGCCATTGCGGGCGCGTGCGGTACCACTTGTGAGGTCATGGGCACGCTGGACGGAACGCACACCACGCCCGAGGCGCCCGACCTGTGCCGGCGGCTCAGCCAGGCTGCCGATGACGGCGTCGAGATGGTGGTGCTCGAGGTGTCGTCCCACGCGCTCGCCCAAGGCAGGATCGACGGGGGCAGATTCGCTGCGGGAGTGTTCACGAACCTGGGCCATGAGCATCTCGACTTCCACGAGAGCATGGAGGACTACTTCAGCGCCAAGGCGCGCCTGTTCGACGGTCGCAGCGACATCGCCGTGCTGAACGTCGCCGATCCGTGGGGTCGCCGCCTGGCACTGATGGCGGCCGGCACCACGGCGGGCGTCGTCGAATGGCGACCGTCCGACTTCGGCGGCGTCGTGGCGACCCCCGACGGACTGAGCGGCCAGTGGCGCGGCCGGCCTGTGCACTGCGGGCTGCTGGGCCGATTCAATGCAGCGAACGTGGCGGCAGCTGCAGCGGCGGCCGGCGCTCTCGGATTCGACGATGACGCGATCGCAGCAGCGATCGCTGCGGTGCCACCGGTACGAGGGCGTCTGTGGCCGGTCAGCGGCCCCGATGACGACATCACGGTCTTGGTCGATTACGCCCACAAGCCCGACGCTCTTGGCGCAGCACTGACCAGCGCACGTGAGCTCGGTGCCTCAGGCGGCCGTCTGTGGGCAGTCTTCGGCGCAGGCGGCGATCGGGACCACTCGAAACGGGCGCTCATGGGCGCCGCGGCCGATCGCCATGCCGATGTGGTCGTGCTCACCTCCGACAACCCTCGCAGCGAGGATCCCGCCCAGATAGCGACCGACATCGCCGCAGGCGCCCGCAGACGACCTGACGCAGACGGCAGCTTGCACCTCGAATTGGACAGGTCGAGCGCCATCGCATACGCCGTGCGGAACGCTCACGCCGGCGACGTGGTCGTCGTGGCCGGAAAGGGTCACGAGACCGCGCAGGTGCGCGCAGGCCATTCGGTGCCGTTCGATGACGCAGTCGTCGCTGCTGAGCACCTGCATCGGCGCAGGAGCGCACTGCGATGATCGCGCTCCTCATCGCTGCGAGTTCGGCGATGTTCGTTTCGCTTGTGGGCACTCGCTACCTCATCCCGTCGCTGCAGGCGCGCGGCGTCGGCCAGCCGATCCGCCTCGACGGTCCCCGAGGTCACATCACCAAAGCAGGCACGCCGACGATGGGCGGCGTCGCCGTCGTCACCGCAGCCGTCGTGGGATACGTCGTCAGCCACCTGCGAGCCGAGACCGTCATCACGCGGTCGGGCATCGTGCTGCTGGCAGCCGTGTGCGGTGCAGGCCTCGTGGGTTTGGCCGACGACTGGATCAAGGTGAGCCGCGAGCGCAATCTCGGGTTGAACAAGCGGGCCAAGCTGATCGGGTTGATCGGGGTCGGCGTCGGCTTCGCCGTCGCAACGGTGTGGTGGGTGAACCTCGATGCTGCAATCGGGTTCACCAGGCTCGACGGCAATTCGCTGCGCATACCTGCTGTGGCGTGGATGCTGTGGGCGGTGGTCATCGTGCTCGGTACGTCCAATGCCGTGAATCTCACCGACGGCCTCGACGGCCTTGCCGCCGGCGCAGCTTCGGTGGCATTCGCGGCCTTCGTCGTGGTCGGCTACTGGGCGTTCCGGCACCCCACCTCCTATGACGTCAAGCACCCGCTCGACCTCGCCATCGTCGCCGCCGCAATGGCCGGAGCGTGTGCGGGCTTTCTGTGGTGGAACGCGCCCCCGGCGCGGATCTTCATGGGCGACACCGGCTCGCTGGCCATTGGCACCGCGATGGCCGGGCTTGCCATGCTGCTGCATGTCGATCTTCTGCTCCCGGTGATCGGCGGCCTCTACGTCATCGAGACCGCATCGGTGATCATCCAGGTCGGTTCGTTCCGGCTCTTCGGCCGCCGCCTGTTCCGGATGGCGCCGATGCACCACCATCTTGAGTTGGGCGGTTGGCCGGAAACCACCGTGCTCATCCGTCTCTGGGTCGTCAACAGCCTGCTTGTCGCGCTGGCGCTGGGCTTGTACTACGCCGATTTCCTGAGTCTGGACCTCGTCGAGATTCCGGCGGGTTCGCTATGAGCGCCCCGGCTGCCGATGGACGGACGCATGGCGACGTGACTCCCGCTGACGGGCCGGTCGTGGTGGTGGGCATGGGAGTGACGGGGCGCGCGGTGGCCGCGGCGCTGACGGCGCGCGGCCACGAGGTCATCGCTGCCGATGACAAGCCCGGCGAAGCGACAGGCACACAGGCCGCTGCGCATGGCGCCTTCGGCGACATTCACGACTCCACCGATGAACGCCTGCTCAGAAAGCTGATCTCGCACGCAGCGGCCGTGGTGCCTGCGCCGGGCGTGCCGCCGCGACACCTCAGCTACACCCTGGCGGACGGCGCCGGCGTACCGGTGGTGAGCGAGTTGGATCTGGCAGCTCAGTGGGACAGTCGGCCTCTCGCGGCGATCACGGGCACCAACGGCAAGACGACCGTGACGGTGCTGACCGAACGCATGCTGAACCGGAGCGGCATCTCCGCTGTCGGCGCCGGCAATACCGACATCGCCCTGGTGGAGGCGATCGACCGGGACGTCTCCGCGTTCGTGGTGGAGGCATCGTCATTCCGGCTGCACCGCGTGCGCCGGTTCGCTCCCGCGGTGGCCGCGTGGCTGAATCTGGCCCCCGATCATCTCGACTGGCATCGCGATCTGCGCGACTACGCCGCTTCCAAAGCCCGGATCTGGGCGGCGCAGGGTCCCGACGATGTTGCGGTGGTTCCCTTCGGCGACTCCGATGTCGAACCGTGGGCATCTGGGATTCGCTCACGACGTGTGGCGTTCGCAGCGCCCCGGCAGCTCGAGGCGCCCTGCGATGTGCACTATGAGCGCGGCATCCTGGTTGCACATGGCGACAGGGTGGTGGCGGCGGCGGACTTGCCCCGACGGCGTCCCCACGATTTGTCGAATGCTGCCGCCGCAACAGCGGTCGCGCTGGAGATGGGCGCATCTGTCGAGGCGGTGGCGGCGGAGCTGCGATCGTTCGATGGCCTGCCTCACCGGCTCGCATTCGCGGGGCGCGTCGGTGACGTGAGCTTCTACAACGACAGCAAGGCGACGGCGCCCCACGCGACGGTGGCGGCGCTGCGAGGCTTCTCCGCAGCGGTGCTGATCGCAGGCGGCAGGAACAAGGGCCTCGACCTCGGCGAGCTCGCCGCCATTGCTGCCCACGTCCACGGCGTGGTGGCGATCGGCGAGGCCGCCGGCGAGGTCATCGACTGCTTCAGCGGGCCCGCGTGCGGCCGCATCGAGCTGGTTCGTGCCGATTCGATGCCCGAAGCCGTCGAGGCGGCCTACCGGCTGGCGCAGCCCGGCCGCGACGTCGTGCTGTCGCCCGGGTGTGCCTCGTTCGACTGGTACTCCGGCTATGGCCAGCGGGGCGAGCACTTCGCTGCTGAGGTCGCAGATCTCGGTGAGCGCGTGCGTTCACGCGGTCGGGCAGGGGACAGGCGATGAGCAAGCTGGAGAGTCCGCGCACTCCGCCTGGCGGTGCTCAGACGGGCCCGTCGGTGCGCTATGCAGCGCTCCTGTCAGCGGTGTTCCTGCTCCTGCTCACTGGTGTCGTGCTCGTGCTGTCGGCCACATCGGCAACCGGGATCGAGTCGCCGGGCCGCCCCTTGCAGTACTTCACCCGGCATTTGTGGTCGGTCGGGATCGCCGTCGCCGCTTTGCTCGTTGCGCTTGGCATCGATTACCGGCATTGGCGACGCATGGCGTTGCCCCTCGCAGCTGCGAGCGTGAGCCTGCTGCTCGTCGTGCTGGCCGTGGGCAGTCGCACGGGAGGTTCGCGCCGCTGGATCGAGGTCGGCCAGTTCAGCATCCAACCGTCGGAGCCGGCGAAACTGGCGCTCATCGTGGCGCTGGCTGCCTTCCTCGACGCCCGCAAGGACCAGATCGAGCGGCCCGATCGGATCCTGCGGCCCGCAATGCTCGTGCTCACCGCCGGCTGCTCGCTGGTGCTGCTGCAGCCCGACCTGGGGACCACGCTCATCCTGGCGGGCATCGGTGTGGGGATGCTGTTCGTCGCGGGCCTGCCGGGCCGCGATCTGGCGAAGATCGCTGCCATCGTGGCTGTGGCGGCGCCGCTGCTGGCGTACGCGGCGCCGTACCGCCGTGCGCGGCTGGCCGGCTTTCTGGATCCGATCTCCGAACGGGCATCCAGCGGTTACCAGACGTTCCAGAGCCTGGTGGGTCTGGCACAGGGAGGGCTGCGGGGCACCGGGCTGGGTGCAGGTCAAGCCAAGTGGGGCTGGGTGCCCAATGCGCCTACCGACTTCATCTTCGTCATCGTGGGCGAGGAGATGGGTCTCCTCGGTGCTCTCGGGCTGCTGACGCTGCTGGGGGTTGTGGGCATCGGAGGGCTGCGGACAAGCCAGAAGGCGCCCGACCTGTTCGGTTCGCTGCTCGCAGCCGGCATCGCCATCTGGTTCGTGCTCCAGACGTTGGTGAACGTCGGCGGTGTGGTTGGATTGCTGCCGGTGACTGGTGTGACGCTGCCATTCCTGTCCTTCGGCGGTTCGTCATTGGTGGTGACAGCAGCAGCCGCTGGCTTGCTGCTGAATGTGACACGGCGATCCGGTTAGAACATGGCGACATCCGCCAGATCCCCCAGCCTGTTGATCGCGGGAGGCGGAACTGCGGGGCACCTGATGCCCGGCTTGGCGGTGGCCAACGCGCTGACCGAACGCGGCTGGCCTGCCGAAGAGATCCACTTCGTCGGCAGCACTCGGGGCATCGATGCACAGATCGTGCCGGGTGCGGGCTTCGGCGTGACCCTGCTGGGAGGCCGAGGTCTGACCGCGCGCCGGATGAACCTGACCAACGCGCGTGCTGCGGCGAGCTTGGCGTGGGCCACCGTGCGGGGCGTCGCGCTCGTGAGGCGGCGGCGCCCTGCTGCGGTGCTGTCGCTGGGCGGATACGCCGCGCTTCCCGCAACCGTGGGCGCAGTGATCTGGCGGGTTCCGCTGGTGATCGCTGAGCAGAATGCCGTGGCTTCGGCGACGAACCGCCTGCTGGGTCGATTCGCGCGTGCCGCGGCCGTTCCCGTCCGGGGGACGGGATTGCACAGGGAGGTGGTCACCGGGAATCCCGTGCGCCAAGAGGTGGTCGAGGCTGCGCACGAGGCGGCAGATGCCCGTACCCGGCTTGGCTGGCCCGCGGACGCCACCGCCGTGGTCGTCTTCGGCGGTTCGCTGGGTTCGCGCCGGATCAACACCGCCATATGGAAGGCGCTGCCGTCACTGCAGCACCGTGACGATCTGTTCATCTATCACGTGGTGGGCAAGCGCGATTGGGACGAGCGTCCGCCGGCGCCGCCGCCGCGCCCCGACGGTTCGCGGGTTCGCGAGTGGTACCGGGCCGTGCCGTTCGATGAGCACCTGCCCGCGGCACTGGCCGCAGCCGACTTGGCGATCTGCCGTGCTGGAGCATCGACGGTGGCCGAGCTGTCTGTTGTCGGCACACCGGCTGTGCTCGTGCCCTTGCCGATAGCGACCAACGACCACCAGCGCCGCAACGCGGAAGAGATGGTCGCAGCGGGCGGGGCCCGCGTCGTCGTCGACGCCGAGTTCGACGGCGACCGCATGCTCGCGGAGCTTGATCAGATGCTCAGATCGCGGCACCGGGCAGCGCCCGAGCGTCTCCACGAAGCAACCTTTGGTCGCCACGACTCTGCTCAACGGGTCGCAGAACTCGTGATACAGCACAGTTCGGCGGTTCCTGGCTCAGTGGAGCACGAGGATCCTCCGCCGAGAAAGCACACAGCGTGACCATGCCGACGTCCATCGAACCAGCGCTTCTGGCCCAGAGGCCGTCGGGCCGGTCGCCCGATCTCGACACGCCGCGCAGCATCCACTTGGTCGGCGCCGGCGGGGCAGGCATGAATGCCATCGGGCTGGTGCTCGCCGAGATGGGCCATGCCGTCAGCGGCAGCGACCTGAGAGCAGGCCCTGGCATGACGCGGCTCGCAGCTCACGGTGCTCGTGTCGTGATCGGTCATGAGGCCGCCAACATCGGCTCGGCGGACATCGTGGCCCATTCGAGTGCGGTGCCACAGGGCAATGCGGAGCTCATCGAGGCCCGCCGCCGGGGCGTTCCGGTGCTCAGCCGCGCGGAGCTGCTCTCGGGGATCTGCCGGCGCAAGCAGACGCTGGCGGTCGGCGGAACCCACGGCAAGACGACCACCTCCTCGATGCTGGCGCTGTGTCTGGTCGCAGCCGGTGAACACCCGTCGTTCCTCGTGGGCGGAGAGGTGAACGAAATCGGCTCCGGCGCCGTCTGGGACACTGCAGGGGAGTGGTTCGTTGTCGAAGCAGACGAATCCGACGGGACGTTTCTCGAGCTCGGTGCCGATGCGGTGGTCGTGACCAACATCGAGCCAGACCATCTCGACCACTACGGCAGCTTCGGCGAGCTGACGGCCGCATTCGAGACCTTCGCCGGCAACGCTGCGGGGCCACGCATCGTGTGCGCCGATGACCAGCGGGCTGCCGCCTTGGCCGAGCGCGTCGGCGATTGCGTGACTTATGGAACGGCCCCCGGCGCCGATTACCGGATCACCGACGCGCACAGCTCGCGCACGAGCGCCAGCTTCGAATTGGTCACCGGCGCCACGTCGATCGGCCGTTGCGAGCTGCCGCTGCCCGGGCTGCACAACGTGACGAATGCGGCAGGCGCTCTTGCGGCAGCGCTCGAGCTCGGGGCCGCAGCGGCGCCGATGATCGATGCCATCGGTCGATTTGCGGGCGTATCCCGGCGATTCGAACGGCGCGGCGAGCGGGACGGGGTGTCGTTCATCGACGACTACGCGCATCTGCCCACCGAGGTGGCCGCGGCGATTGCCGCTGCTCGCAGCGGAGGCTGGAAACGGGTCGTCGCCGTTTTTCAGCCGCACCGCTACTCGCGGACCGCGGCGCTCTGGCAGGACTTCGCCGACTCCTTCGCAGGCGCTGACCAGGTGGTGCTCACCGGCATCTACGGTGCCGGCGAGCTGGCTCTGCCCGGCGTGACCGCCGAGCTGGTGCTCGGCGCCGTGCTTGATTCCCATCCGTACGCGTCTGTGGCCTATCTGCCGGGCCGGTCGGAACTGCGCTCGTACCTGCGCGCCAACCTGCGGCCTGGCGACCTGTGCCTCACGTTGGGCGCAGGCGACCTGACGACGCTCCCAGACGAGCTGCTGCATGTCGGCTGAGTGCCGCTCGCCAGGGCGATGGTCGAACCCTGATGCAGTGCAACGCGCGCTGGCAATGCTTGGCGACGCGGCCCGCGTCGATGCGCCGCTGGGGGCGTTGACCACTTCGAGAGTCGGCGGTCCGGCGGCGGTCGCGCTCGTGGCGAACGGCCCGTCCGACCTGCAACGCGCCGGAGAGGCCGCCGCGGCTTCAGGGCTGGAGATTCTCGTGGTCGGGCGAGGATCGAACCTGCTGGTGGCAGATCGGGGCTTCGAGGGCATCGCTCTGTTTCTCGGCGATGCCTACGACACGATCGAGGCCGATCATGCGAGCGCCACTGTCACAGCGGGTGCATCTGCGGCCTTGCCTGTGCTGGCGCGCCAGTGCGCGACGGCGGGCATCGGCGGGCTGGAATGGGCGGTCGGCGTGCCGGGTTCCGTGGGCGGCGCCGTGCGCATGAACGCAGGAGGGCATGGCAGCGATATGGCGTCGTGTCTGATCGACGCCGACATCGTCGATCTGAGCCCCGAGCCCCGAGGCGAAGCCGCGGCCCGTGACGTCGATGCCTTGAACTTGGGCTACCGCAGCAGCGGGCTCGAGAACCATCACGTCGTGGTTCGCGCGCGGTTCAGCGGGCAGAAAGCCTCCCCGTCGAAGGCGATGGACCAGATTGCCGAGGTCGTGCGCTGGCGCAGGGAGCACCAGCCCGGCGGGCAGAACTCCGGTTCGGTCTTCATGAACCCGCCTGCTGAGTCCGCCGGGGCTCGCATCGACCAGACAGGCCTTCGCGGCTTGCGCATCGGCACGGCGGAGGTATCGCGCCTGCACGCGAACTTCATCGTCTCTGATCCCGGCGGCACGGCGGCCGATGTCGTCGCGCTCATGGCCGAAGTCCGCCGTCGTGTGGCCGACTCGTCCGGGATCGTGCTGCAGCCTGAGATCCGCATGGTGGGCTTCGAGACGGCACCGTCACCGTCTTGAGCAATGGCTGGTGGAGAGGAGGAGAAGCCAGCGCGGGCAGGGCGTCGCCGCCGGCGCTGGCTGACAGCGGCGGCGCTCGTCGCAGTTGTTGCATCAGCCGCCACGATCATCTTCGCAGCGGGCACATTCGCAGTCGACCGCGTTCACTTCAGCGGTCTGCATCGCGTGAGCTACGACGAGGCACACGAAGCTGCGGGCATCCGCAGCGGGGATTTCATGGGAACGCTCGACACCGGCGAAGCTGAACAGGCGCTCGAGGAACTGCCCTGGGTCGCTCACGCTCGAGTCCGGCGGCGATGGCCCGCCACCGTGGACGTGAACGTCGTCGAGCGCACCGGCGCCGCGATTGCGCTTGCCGCTCCCGACAGCTGGGTTCTCATCGACATCGAAGGTCGGGTGCTCACATCACCGCTCTTCGTCCTGCCTGAGCATCCGCGCTTGTCAGGCATTGCTGCGGCGCCGGGGCCGGGCGGCTTCCTCGCGGGCGATGCGGAGGCGCTGCTCACGGCGTTGCGTGCAGCTCACGGACAGCCGGAGTTCGTCGTTGCTGCGCTGTGGCGGGACCAACGCGGCGACATACGCGCACGTGTACGCCAACAGCCCGGCAGCCTCATGCTGGAGGTGACCCTGGGCGACGAGTCGGCGATCGGGGCCAAGACGGCGGCGATTGCGGCGGTCATCGGGGAGATCACGACCTCCGATGCCATCTTGGATGTGTCGGTTCCTCACTTGCCGTTGATCCGCCCGTCGGGCTAGGAGGCGGCGCGCAAGGTCTTGCCGATCGGCCGAGGCATCAGTACTGTCGTCAATTGCGCTATTTTTCCTAGAAGGTGCCCGTC
This sequence comes from Acidimicrobiia bacterium, assembly GCA_022824805.1. Classification (GTDB taxonomy): domain Bacteria; phylum Actinomycetota; class Acidimicrobiia; order Acidimicrobiales; family Poriferisodalaceae; genus Poriferisodalis. The sequence goes on from JAJDZE010000136.1 coordinate 16,358, forward strand.
GGCGACACGCGTGATGTCGCGGCCGGCCAGTGAACGCAAGGAGCCCTGTGGCCTCACCACAGAACTACGTGGCAGTCATCAAGGTGGTGGGTGTCGGGGGCGGCGGCTCGAATGCCGTCAACCGGATGATCGATTTCGGATTGGGCGGAGTCGAGTTCATCGCCGTCAATACCGACGCCCAAGCCCTGCTGTTGAGCGACGCCGACGTCAAGCTGGACATCGGCCGCCAGCTGACTCGCGGGCTCGGCGCCGGCAGCGATCCCGAGGTCGGCACACGAGCCGCAGAAGAGCACCGTGATGAGATCGCCGAAGCGCTGCAGGGTGCGGACATGGTGTTCATCACCGCCGGGGAGGGCGGCGGCACCGGCACCGGCGGCGCCCCGGTGGTGGCAGAGGTGTCCAAGGAAGTAGGAGCGCTGACCATCGGCGTGGTGACACGCCCGTTTGCCTTCGAGGGCAAGCGCCGGCAGATCCAGGCCGAACAGGGCATCGAGCGACTCAAGGAACGCGTCGACACGCTGATCGTGATCCCGAATGATCGGCTGCTGACCGTGGCGAGCGAGCACACGTCGATCATCGACGCCTTCCGCATGGCCGATGACGTCCTGCGTGAGGGCGTTTCGGGCATCTCGGGGCTGATCACCACGCCGGGCCTCATCAATACCGACTTCGCCGACGTCAAGGCGATCATGTCGAGCGCCGGCACCGCCTTGATGGGAATCGGTCGCGCCCATGGCGAGAACCGCTCCAAGAATGCGGCTCGACAGGCAGTCTCGTCGTCGCTGCTCGAGGAGTCCATCGACGGTGCCCGCGGCATCCTGCTGAACATCGCCGCGGGGCCAGAACTCGGGCTGTTCGAGGTCAACGAAGCAGCCGAAGTCATCCGTGAAGTGGCGCACGCCGAAGCCAACATCATCTTCGGCACAGTGATCGACGATTCGCTCGGCGAAGAGATCCGCGTCACGGTCATCGCTGCAGGGTTCGACCGATACGGACCGGGCCGCTCTGGGAGTGCCGCGCTGGGCGACTACGCCTCCTCCGATGAGACTGGCGATATGGCCGACCCGTTCGGCGACCCCGACCTCGACGAGGACGACGGATCATTCGACGTGCCCAGCTTCTTGCGGTGACGCCTGGGCCGTGCGGTAACCACCTCACGCCGCTGCGCACCGACGCGGTGCGCCCATGTCGCAGCGAGACTGCACTGCGCGGCACGCCACTCCGGTAGGTGCGCGGATGTTGATGTTGCGCCGGCGCTGCGGGAACAGTGTGGTGCACATCGTGTTCACCGAGCGCGACGACGGCGACTGCGCTCCGATCGACGGCACTGCCCCCGCCGACATGACGGTCCTGCGGCAGATCCACGGTGCGCGCATTGTCGAGGTCGGGCGACCAGGAGAGCATCGGGGTGTCTGCGCAGACGCTGCGTGGACATCGATGCCGGGCGCCACGCTGGCTGTGAGAACCGCCGACTGCGTACCGATTGCCCTGTACGGCGCCGATACGGCGGGTCGGGGGGCGGTCGGGGTGGTGCACGCAGGGTGGAAAGGCTTGCTCGACGGCGTCATCTCGGTGGCCCTCGCCGAACTTGGCCGTCACGGGATCCATCACCCGCGCGCCATCGTCGGACCCCACATCGGCCCGCTGCACTACGAATTCGGCGCCGATCAGCTGCAAGCTGCCACGGTGGCACTCGGTGCTTCGGTGTCGAGCACGACGCACTGGGGCACCCCGTCGCTGGATCTGGGCGAGACCACACGGCTGGAGCTGCGACGGCACGGGGCCGTCATCGACAGCGAGATCGGCCGTTGCACCGCTTCCGATGAGCGCTATTTCTCGCATCGAGCCCGTGCCGAGCAGGGCCGGACGGCGGTGCTGGTGCGGCTGGAGAATGAACCGGCCGGGGCGCCGATCGATGGCTGACGCCACCGAGGTCCGCCGGCGCACCGAGCGTGTCAAGCAGCGGATCGTCGATGCCGGCGGCGATCCTGCCCAGGTGAGCATCGTGGCTGTGACCAAGGGCTTCGACAGTTCGGTTATCGAAGCTGCAGCTCGTGCCGATCTGGTGATGATCGGTGAGAACTATGCCCAAGAGTTGCAGGGCAAGTGGGCCGAGATGGACGCCGCGACCCGCACAGCACTCGAGATCCACTTCATCGGGCGTCTGCAGTCGAACAAAGTCCGGCAGCTCGCGGGAGTGGTGGACGTGTGGCAGAGCGTGGACCGGATGCGCCTGGTTGCCGCTATAGCCCGCCATGACCCCGGAGCTGCCATCTTCGTGCAGCTCGACGTGAGCGGCAGCGCCACGCAGGGTGGCTGTCCGCCAGACGAGGCGCCGTCGTTGGTGGCAGCCGCTCGTCAGGAGGGGCTCGATGTAGCGGGTTGCATGGCCATCGGCCCGCAGGGTTCACCAGCTGAAATCGAAAGCGCATTCGGCGAGTTGACCCGGTTCGCTGATCTCCACGAACTCGAGCATCGCTGCATGGGCATGAGCGCAGATCTCGAAGCGGCGGTCAGAGCGGGTTCGACCATGGTGCGCATCGGGACGGCCCTCTTCGGCAACCGCCCACCCCGAAGCGCCTCAGATCAGAGTGCCTGACCCCATCTTGACAAGTCGGTACCCTGTGCCGTTGAGACGGCTCGTTGATCGAGGCTGTTGTTACCGAGGTTCTGCATGGCATCGTTCATGAAGCAGGCAATGAGCTATCTGGGCTTGGGCCCCGATGACAGCTATGCGCCGTCACCAGAACGCGCCATGCCAGGCGACATGCCCACCGCTGAGGCATTTCCCGATCAGACCGGCCAGAGCGGCGTCACCGTTGTGGAGCGACCGGCGCCAGCGACATCCCAAGCCGCCCCCGCCGCGCCGACGTCGGCCGTGCGCCGCGTCGCCACCTCCACAGCGCAGCCATTCGTGCTCATGCCGCGGATGTTCGATGATGCACAGCAGATCGGAGACCGATTCAAGCGCGATCAACCGATCATCTTGAATCTGCAGGGGCTCGATCGCGATACCGCTCGCCGGCTCCTCGACTTCGCCAGTGGGCTGTGCTACGCCCGTGACGGAGAGATGCGCAAGGTCGCGAACGCCGTGTACATGCTCGTGCCCGCGAACGTTGTGGTCAGCGATGGCGAGCACCACGCGGCGGCCGCACAGGACGCCCCCGCACAGGACGTCAGGCGCTGAGACGCTCCACCGCGGACCCTCAAGCGGAGCGGTGAGATGCTGTGCACGCTGGTTTCGCTCTACGTGTTCGCGATCTTTGCGCGTGTGCTGTTCAGCTGGATCCCGCTGGCGCCGGAGAGCCCGGTCATGGTGGTGCGAACCTGGCTGGTGCGCATTACCGAACCGGTCATGGGTCCGTTGCGGCGGGCGCTCCCCGCGGTGCGACTGGGCCGGGTGGCACTCGACCTGTCACCGATCGTGCTGATCATCGGACTGCAGGTCTTCGTGGCGGGCATGCTGCTGGGTTGCTGAGACGCTGGTACATTCCGCGCCATGGCGAGTCCTGATTCTCCTCCCGTCGAACCCTCCGATACCGAGGGCGAGGGCTTGCTCGAGACCATCGGCGCCCAGCTCGCGACGCTCACGGCGCAAGTGTCCGAGATCGACCAGCGCATGAGCAGCGTGGAATCGGGAACGCCATCACAGCCGGTGGAAGTGCGGCTGTCGCCCGAGACGGTGGCGCAGATTGCCGATGCACTCGCCGCTCTGCAGGCCGCAGGCAGTCAGGCACTGGACGAAGCCTTCAAGACAGCAAGCGACGACCTCACCGAGGCGCTGTCGGGTCTCGTACGGTCCGAAATATCGAGGACGCTGACCGACGCCGGTTACACCGTCGAGGTCACCGAGGTCGCCGAGTCGGACATCGACGACGGGCCGTCCGAGGACGACACAGGCGCCTCTCTCGCCGGCGAGAGCAACGTCGATGAGCTGAGTGAGCCCGAACCGGTTGCAGCCTCGGTTCGCTCCGGGCCCGATGCGGGCGCCGTGCCGGCGATCGTCGCGCCATTGGCCGCAGCCGAACGGGTTGACGCCGCGTACGAATCGATCGGTTCTGGCTCGCAGGGTGCCACGGGCGACGACGACTCCGATGAAGCCGACAGTCATCTGATCGACGCGGATCGGGCGCCGCTCCGGCTCGACGAACTCGATGATCCCTTCCTGGATGCGCTGATCCGCAAGGAACCCCTGTCCGCTTAGCCCCTGTCTGCTGAGACGGGCGCCGGCGAGCAGACCGCCAGATCGAGGTCGGGCTCGTCGCTGCCGTCGAGCCAGCGGATCTCCTGCGCGAGCACGGCGGCTTCCACCAATGGCTGGTGCTGACGGATCGCATCCAGATTCGACGGGCTCCAGCGGATCGTCAGGGTGATGCGGTCGGTGACGTCGAGACCGTGCTCCTTGCGCGTTTGCTGGATGTGGCGGATCAGATCGCGAGCTGCACCTTCGGCTTCCAGCTCAGGTGTGACCGTGGGGTCCAGCGTCACGACCAGTTGCTGGTCTTCCAGCACTGACGTCGTGGCCGGGTCGGCGGGCTGCAGGGTGAGCTGGTATTCGCCCTCAAGCAGTTCGTGGCCTCCGGCAACCACCCCACCCTCTGCCGTCACGCGCCAGTCGCCCCCTCGGGCGGCCACGAAGACTTCCTGAACGGCGGCGCCCAACCGCGGCCCCAGCACCGAGCCGTCAGGGCGCAGCACATGGGTTGCGAGGTCGCCAAGCTCGTCGAGCAGCTTCACCTCCCGCACGTTGATCTCCTCAGCCAGAAGCTGCGCGAACGGTTCGAGCAGCTCGGCGCCGGCGCCGGCCACGGTCACGCTGTGCAGCGGCAGCCGGACGCGCAAGCCGGCGTCTTCGCGCACTCGCAACGCTGCCGACGCCGCTGCGCGCACCGCATCCATCCGGTCGACGAGATCGGGATCGAACGGGAGCATCTCGGGGTCAGGCCAGTCGCTCAGGTGCACGCTGTGGCCGCCGGTCAGCCCGCTGTATATCTCTTCGGTGATCATCGGCAGCAGCGGGGCCGCTATGGCCGCAAAGATCCTCAGCACCGTGTACAGCGTGTCGAAGGCGTCAGATTCGCCCGTGCTCGCGCCTTCGGCGGACAGGGCGCGGGCGGACTCGCCCCAAAAGCGTGTCCGGCTGCGGCGGATGTACCAGTTGTTGAGCGCGTCGATGAATGACTGCAGCGCGGCAGCGGCCCCCGGCAAGTCGTACGCGTCGAGACTTGCCGTCACTGACTCCAGCGTGACCCTGGTCTTGGCCAGCAAGTAGCGATCGAGCACATGCGGAGAGTCGACTCGTACCTTGGCCTCGTAGCCATCGGCGTTCGCGTACAGCGTGAAGAATGCGTATGAGTTCCAGATCGGGATCAGCACCTGCCGGGCGACCTCGTCGATGCCGCTGTCGGAAATGCGTGTGTCGCCGCCCCGAACGATGTTCGTCGCCATGAGGTACCACCGCAGTGCATCGGCGCCCTGGTTGGCGAAGATGTCGGTGGGCTCGGTGTAGTTCCGCAGCCGCTTGGACAGCTTGTTGCCGTCGGCGGCCAGCAGCACGCCATGGCAGATCACGTTCTGGAACGCCGGCTGGCCGAACAGCGCTCCCGCCAGCACGTGGAGCGTGTAGAACCAGCCGCGGGTCTGGTTGATGTACTCCACGATGAAATCAGCCGGAAAGTTCTCTTCGAACCACTCGGAGTTCTCGAACGGGTAGTGCACCTGCGCGAAGGACATCGACCCCGACTCGAACCAGCAGTCGAGCACCTCGGGCACACGTCGCATGGTCGAGCGGCCCGTGGGGTCGTCGGGGTTCGGTCGTGTCAGCTCGTCGATGAACGGCCGGTGCAGATCCGTCGGGCGCACGCCGAAGTCCGCCTCGAGCTCATCAAGACTGCCGTAGACATCGATTCGGGGGCAGTCGGGGTCATCGCTCATCCAGATCGGGATGGGCGAGCCCCAGAACCGGTTGCGACTGATGGACCAGTCACGGGCCCCCGCCAGCCATTGGCCGAACCGGCCATCGCGGACGTGGCCGGGAACCCAGTTGATCTGCTGGTTGGTCTCGGCCAACAGATCGGAGATCTCGGTGACCTTCACGTACCACGAGCTGATGGCTCTGTAGATGATCGGCGTGTCGGTGCGCCAGCAGTGCGGGTAGTTGTGTTCGTAGCTGTCGTGGCGCAGCACCCTGCCGCGTCGCTTCAGCTCAGCGATGATCTGCGGGTTTGCCTCGAAGACGTTGAGGTCGGCCCACGGAGTGACAGGTTGGGTAAAGCAACCCCGGTCGTCCACCGGCACGGCGTCGCCGATCTCGATGCCGTGAGCCTCGCAGAGGAACTGATCCTCCTCGCCGAAGCCAGGTGCCAGGTGAACCACGCCGGTGCCTTCGGTGGTGTCGACAAAATCGCCGGCGAGCACCCGGAACGCCTCGGTGCGATGAGCGAAGAACTCGAACATCGGCGAGTAGCGGCGGCCGGCGAGCTCAGCGCCGCTCATCGTGCCTACGACGGTGTACGGCTCGAGGTCTGCTGCATACTGCTCGAGACAGTCCGACGCGAGGACGTAACGGCCGGCACCGAGCGCCTCCGATTGCACCACGGCATAGGCAATCTCCTCGCCGACGGCGACCGCGAGATTGGACGGCAGGGTCCACGGCGTTGTGGTCCAAGCGAGCAGTCGCAACGGACCGCCTGTGCCGGCTGTGCTGCTTGCGCCGGTTGGCTCATCTGCGTCCGCGAGTTCGAACCAGACCGTGATGGCAGGATCCTGGCGAGGTCTCGTGGCATCGTCGAGCCTGATCTCGAAATTCGACAGCGGTGTCTCCGCACCCCACGAGTAGGGCATCACCCGGAACGCCTGGTAGACGAGACCGCGGTCCCAGAGCTGCTTGAACGCCCACATGACCGATTCCATGTAGGGCAGGTCCATCGTCTTGTAGTCGTCGTCGAAGTCGACCCATCGTGCTTGGCGGGTGACGGTCTTGCGCCACTCCGCCGTGTATCGCAGCACCGAATCACGACATTGGGCGTTGAAGCGTTCGATGCCGAATTCCGTGATCGCAGCGCGTCCGCTCACGCCGAGCTCGCGCTCGGTCTCCATCTCGGCAGGCAGGCCATGGCAGTCCCAGCCGAAGCGCCGGTTGACACGGTGACCACGCATCGTCTGGTACCGAGGGATCACGTCCTTGACGTAGCCAGTCAGCAGGTGGCCGTGGTGCGGCAGCCCGTTCGCAAAGGGAGGACCGTCGTAGAAGACGAACTCGTCGTCCGCGGGCCTGTTCGCGATCGACGTCTCAAAGGTGCCCTGCTCGTGCCAGCGCGCGAGGATCCGTTCCTCGATGTGCGGGAAATCTGCTTGCGCAGGTACACGTGGGTACACGGTGTCGGTCGGCTCTCGCTTCACCAGCGCCTCCTGGGCCTTGCCTGAGCCCACGAGACAGCGAGGGTACCCCTGAGGCAGGGAAATCAACGGAGTTGCAGACTGCCAAACGCAGCCGAAATCGGCGACCTAGACTGCCGCGTCGCTTCTGTGGGGAGGAGCCATGGCCACTGCGAAGAAGGCTTCCGCCCGTAAGGCCGCCGCGAAGAAGGCTTCCGCCCGTAAGGCCACTGCGAAGAAGGCGTCGGCGCGGAAGCAGGCAGCGACTTCCTCGAAGGCCAAGACTGCCGCAAGGAAGACAGGCACTGCGAAGAAAGCCGCCGCGAAGAAGACCACTGCGAAGAAGGCCACCGCGAAGAAGGCCACCGCGAAGAAGGCTGCTGCGAAGAAGACCACTGCGAAGAAGACCGCCGCGAAGAAGACCGCCGCGAAGAAGGCTGCTGGGAAGAAGACCACTGCGAAGAAAGCCAGCACGGCCAAGAAGACCGCCGCGAAGAAGGCCGCATCCCGCCGCAAGGCGCCGAGACCCCGCTTCGGGGAGGCGTTTCTTGAGAAGCAGCGACAAGCGCTGCTGGCTGAGCGCCGTCGCTACACCGAGCATGCTGAGCGGTATGAGGCCGAGGCCGAGCAGCTCGTGAGCGAACGCGAGCCGGGCGATGTCCAGTTCGATGAGGAGTCGGGTGAGGGAGACTCCATCGCTGTGGAACGCGATCGGGCGCTGCAGATCTCAGCTCGTGAGCGTGAGGAAATAGCCGAGATCGACGCCGCCTTGGCGCGTATCGACGACGGCACCTATGGCATCTGCGTCGTCTCGGGCAAGCCGATCCCCAAGGAGCGCCTCGAAGCGATCCCGCACGCGTCCATGCGCGTAGAGGTCAAGAGCAGCGGACCGGCGTGGCGCCGGCCCTGACCGGCGCGAGGTGTTCGCAAACCGCCCGTCAGCCCCGCGAGACCGTGTGACGCGCAACCTCAACATCGCCATTGCCTCCGGCGCGGTGGTGTGCCTGGATCAGATCACCAAGGCGTGGGCTGTTGCCGCGCTCGACGACCGGATCATCGATCTGGTGTGGACGCTGCGCCTGAGACTCGTGCACAACACCGGCTTCGCCTTCTCGGCAGGGAGCGGTCTCGGCCCGGTGCTGGCGATTGTGGCCATCGTGATCGTGGGCGTGCTGTGGTCGTCTCGCCATCGTGTGCAGGGCCGTTGGGCCACGACGGCCCTCGGCGGCATCATCGGGGGAGCACTGGGCAATCTCGCCGATCGTGTTTTTCGGGGCGCGGCCTGGGGACGTGGCGCAGTGGTCGACTTCATCGATCTGCAGTGGTGGCCGATATTCAACGTGGCTGATGCCGCCATTACCGTCGGGCTCGTCATCGTGTTGTTCCACCTGTATCGAAGCGACCGGCGTCGGGCCACGGCAGGCCGAGAGGCATCTGGGTGAGCGATCGGCCCCAGCGCTTCGAGATACCGGAGTCGCTGTCTGGCGAGCGCATCGATCGAGCGCTGTCGCTGCTCACCGGGCGTTCTCGATCGGACACGGCCAGGATGGTCGCGCAGGGGACCGTTCTGATTGACGGGCAACCGGCCCGAGCCGGCTCGACTCGAGTCGCCTCGGGTTCGACGGTCGACGTCCCCGGGGTGCAGGCGCCCGAAGCGATCCCCGAACAACGTCATGAGATCGCCCCGTTTGATGTCGTGTACGACGATGCCGACATCGTGGTCGTGGACAAGCCGCCCGGAGTGGTCACCCATCCCGGCAGCGGACATGCGGCGGGCACGCTCGCGGACGCACTGGTCGAGCGGTATCCGGACATGGCCGATGTGGGCCAGCCCGGCCGGCCTGGCATTGTGCACCGGCTCGACCGGGGGACCAGCGGCGTCTTGGTGTGCGCACGCAGTTCGGAGGCGTACGACGCGCTGGTGGAGCAGCTCTCGAAGCGGCAGGTTCGCAGAACCTATGCAGCCCTCGCACGCGGGCACCCCTCTTCGCCGACGGGCACCATCGACGCGCCGATCGGTCGGGATCGCGAGCATCGCACGCTCATGGCCGTGACCTCCGAGGGTCGTGAGGCCCGGACGCATTACAGCGTCGTCGATACCTATGTGCATCCGACGGAGGCGTCGCTGCTCCGCTGCGGGCTCGAGACGGGGCGGACGCACCAGATCCGGGTGCATCTGGCGAGCATCGGGCTGCCGCTGCTCGGCGACCTGACCTACGGCGTGCCGGATCCGTTCGGCATCGGCCGCCCGCTGCTGCACGCGATCCGGTTGGCCTTCCAGCACCCCCTCACCGGTGCGGGCATGAGCTTCGAGGCCCCGATGCCAGATGACTTCGTCGAGGCGCTGACGCGCTTCGGTGCGAATCCATCGGTGTTCCCGACGGAGTGAGGTGTCAGGCGGCTGAGCCTGCGGCGTCGGGCCATGGCGCGCGACCACGGGCTATCTCGGCAACAGCAGCGAGGCTGTGGGAATCCAGTTCGGCGCGCATGCGACTGCCCACCGAGTCCCAGATGGCGAGCAGCACGCACTGACCTTCGTGGTCACAGGCACCATCTTGATGGGGCTGGCCAAAATCGCCGAGAGCGATCGGCCCGTCGACCGCCCGGATGATCATCCCGATCGTGATCTCGGCCGGATCGCGAGCCATGACATAGCCGCCGCCGACACCGCGTTTGGATCGAACCAAACCCGCGCCTTTGAGCGCGAGCAGGATCTGCTCGAGGTAGGGCTGGGGCAGGCCTGTTCGTTCCGCGATATCGCGCACCGAGGTCGGCCGGCCGTTGTCGTTGAGGACCAGGGACAGCAACGCGCGGCTCGCGTAGTCTCCCCGCGTCGAGACCGCCACGGTGGCAGCGTAGCCCCGGCGCCGGCTCGCTCTCCTAGGGTCAGCATCGTGGAGGACGACGCCGTCGAGCACAGTGGGGGCAGCGAGCCGCTGGCGCTCGACCGCACACTGCCGAAGTATGACGACCGGTGCGTCACTGCTGTGGTGCCGGCCCTGTGCGCCGGCGTAGAAGCCGACATCGTCAGCGATGCTGCTGCAGCAGCACGCACGGTGGTGCTGCTGGTGGTGGATGGCCTCGGCTGGCACCAGTTGCACCGCCATCGATCGATCGCGCCGTCGCTCGCTGCGGCGAGCGACGCGACGCCGCCGATCACCACGGTTGCTCCCAGTACCACCGCAACGGCCATGACCTCGCTGACCACCGGGGCAGCGCCGGGTGAGCACGGACTCGTCGGTTACCGCATTGCGACTTCTCTCGGGCTGCTCAATGCCCTTCGGTGGCGGGCCGACGGCCGCGATGTGCGAGCTGCGCTGCCGCCCGATGAGCTGCAGCCAGTCGCACCCTTCTGCGGCCAGCCAACCGCCGTCGTGACACACACCAAATTCCGCCACAGTGGCTTCACCGGTGCCCACCTGCGCGGCGGCACCTTCTGGGAATGGCACGACCTGCCCGGCTTCGTCGCCGCGGTACTGGGTGCGGTCGGCGATGGCTTCCGGTTCGTCTTCGCCTACTACGACGCGATCGACAAGATCGCTCACGAGTTCGGGCTTGGCCGGCGTTACCACTCCGCGCTCGCGGAGGCGGAGCGTCTGGCTGTCGCCTTGCGCAGTGACCTGCCCGCTGAGGTGCCGCTCATCGTCACTGCCGATCACGGCATCGTCGAGGTGCTCGAACCTCCGGTGATGATCGATCCCGAGGTCGTGGCACTCACCGACGGCTGGTCAGGCGAGGCCAGGCTGCTGTGGCTGCACGCCTGCGCAGGTGCCGAGTCCGGGCTCGCATCGGCCTGCGAGCGCTACGCCGACATTGCCGAGATCGCTCCTGTCGAGCAGGTGCTCGACGAGCAATGGCTGGGGCGTCATGTCACCGTGACGGCCAGAGGTCGGCTCGGTGATGTCGCGCTCGTGCCCCGTGGTCTGCAGGCGTTCACCATGCCCGACGAGAAGAAGCCCCGCCATGCGCTCATCGGCCGCCACGGAGGATTGACCGCCGAAGAAATGCTGGTGCCGTTCGTCCAGCTCTGAGAGGCTGAGCCGGCAGGCGACGCCGTGGCCCGAGCGGCCCGTGAGCGAAGCGAACCAGAGCGGGGAGCGCCGAGCCGCACGACCACGCTGGAACGACGCCTGCCCAGTGTTTATGCGGCCGGGAGCACGGTGGCCCGGCGGGGATGGATTGCCCGCCAGATAGCATTTTGCTGGTGGTCGGCGATCCAGTTCCAGGCCCAGAACAGGGCGAGTTGCTGGCGGGCGGGCCGCTCACCGAAGACGACGTCGACAACGAGGCCTTCGTTCCCGAACCGGCGAAGCTCATGCGCATCGGAGGCATGATCCGCAAGCTGCTCGAAGAAGTCCGCCATGCGGAGCTCGACGAAGCAGGTCGCGACCGCATGCGCGACGTGTATCACCTGTCGGTTGACGAGCTGGCAACAGCGCTGTCCGATCCGCTCGCCGAGGAGCTGCATCGGATTGCGCAGCCATTCGACGAGGACATCCCGTCGGGTCCTGAGCTGCGGATCGCCCAGGCTCAGCTCGTGGGATGGCTCGAAGGGCTCTTCCACGGCATCCAAGCGGCGGTATCGGCGCAGCAGATGATGGCGGAGCGGCAGCTTCGCACCATGCGCGGCAATGCGCTCGAAGCCGGCGGGCAGTCCCAACACTCTCCGGCAGCGAGTCGGGGCGGTGTCTATCTGTGAGCAATCACTGAATGCAATAACCAAAGGAATGAGCTGACCGGCACCGGGGCGCCGGCCAGCGAGCATCGCAGGGAGCGAGAATCACATGGCGCTCGAGGTTGAGACAAAGGACTGCACGGCACTCAGCGATGCTGAGATCTCTGAGATGGCTGAGCTGGTCACCGGCGAGAACGTCCACTTCGACGTCGGCCATCTGTCCAAGCAACGCGATGCATGGGTGCTCATCACCCATGTGCGAGACGGTGCCAAGCTCTCGGCATACGGCTTCTGCACGCTTGAGCGGGTCGGCGGCGATCCGACTGTGCTGATGGGCGCCGGCGCCACCCGGCGTTCGGCCCGCCGCGACAGCGCACTGCGGGCGATGATGACCGACCAGCTTCGGCGCGCCGTGCTGGCGTTCCCCGATGAGGACGTGCTGGTGGCCTGCCAGATGGCCGACGCAGCCGCGTTCACGGCATTCAAGCCGCTTGACCGGGTGGTGCCCCGTCCCGGATACGAGCCGAACGGCGAGGACCGAGCCTGGGGGCGGCGCCTGGCCAAGCGCTTCGAAGTGCAGGGCGAGTACAAGGCACGCGAGTTCAAGGTCTATGGCGACGGCGGGCCGTCGTTCGTGCTGAATCACACGGCACCACGGCCAGAGAAGCTCGATCCGGCGATGATCGGTCTGTTCGACGGATTCGATGCCGCCAACGGCGATGCGCTGATCGCGTTCGGCTGGGCCAGCCGGGAAGATCTCGCGAAGCTGCTGTAACGCTCGCGGCCCATGGGCTCGTGCAGGGAGCGCATGCGCTGGTGACCTCTGGATTCGGCGAATTCGCCCGTCGTCGCAGGATGACCCGGCATTTCCTGCCGGATCGGGTCGATGACGACGTGCTCGAGCGCATCCTCGACACCGCCCGCCGTGTCCCCTCGGCCGGCAATACGCAGGGATTCGACTTCGTTGTGCTCCGGGGCCACAGCGAGACGGCTCGTTACTGGGACACCACGCTGCCACCAAGCCGCCGGGAGAGCTTTCGCTGGGACGGGTTGCTGGCCTGCCCGGTCCTGGTCACTTTGTGGGCCGATCCGCAGGCGTACATCGACCGCTACAGCGAGACCGACAAGGAACGCTCCGGACTGGGCTCGGGCACGGAGGCCTGGTCGACGCCGTATTGGATCGTGGACACGGCGTTCGCGGCGCTCGCTCTGCAGTACGCGGCGCTCGACGAGGGCCTTGGGATGCTGTTCTTCGGCATGTTCGATCATGCTGCAGACGTGGCGGCCGCTCTCGGTGTGCCGCCGGCGCACGAGCCGGTCGGCGTTGTGGCGCTGGGCTGGCCCGATCAGGCGGCCGAGGCGTCCAGCGGTCCCGCAGCGAGCCAGAACAGACCCCGCCGCCCGCTGTTCGTCGACGGGCCGAGCGACACTGCGGCAGCTGCCGACCGCCCGTTGGTGCACTGGGGCCGCTGGTAAGTTGCTGGAAGGCAGTGGCCGAGCACTGTTCGGCCGCGCCGATCCCGACCCGAGAGGAATGCTGACGTGGGCGACGAGACTGCGCCAGATGAGATCGGGCCAAAGCGGATGGCGATGGTGGAATACCTCAAGCTCGGCGACGATCCGCACTTGGTTGCGTATGTCTGCGATGCATGCGGGGCCACATACTTCGACCGGCGAAATGCCTGCGCCGCCTGCGGGGCACGCGAGTTCTCGACTGTGCGGCTCGCCAACACCGGCGCTGTGCGCGCCTTCACCATCGTGCATCGTGCTGCCCGGGGGGTACCGGCGCCCTATGTCTCCGCTGTCGTCGATCTGGACGGAGGCGGCCGAGTCAAGAGCAACATCATCAATATCGAGCCCACTCCGTCCAACGTGAGTCTCGGCATGCGTGTGCGCCTTGCCACCTATGTCACTGCCACCGACGACGACGGCAACGAAGCCGTCGCCTTCGGCTACGAGCCCGAGGCGGCCTGAGCCTGCATTCCTCACCCGCTCGACCCTGCCAACCGACAAGCAACCGCATCAGCGACAGACCCGCCCAACGACTAGGGAGCACCCATGAGCAACCAAGACCCGGTGTGGATTCTCGGCACCTCCATGACCAAGTTCGGCCGTTATGCCGACAAAGACCTCATCGATCTGGCTGCGGAGGCCTCGCTCGGAGCGCTCGACGACGGCGGGGTGACCATGGCCGAGATGGACGTCTTGGCGGCGGGCTGTCTGTACGAGGCCAACGGCGGTGTCGGTCAGCGTCTCCAGAAGCAGCTCGGCCAGACGGGCATTCCCGTGTACAACGTCGCCAATGCCTGCGCGACCGGCGCCACCGCAGTACGGACGGTGATGATGGCGATCAAGGCCGGCGAGGCTCAGATGGGCCTGGCCGTCGGCGTCGAACAGATGGGCAAGATGGGCATGCTCGGTGCCGATCGGGCCGCCCGCTCCGACAAGCAGGTGTTCCAGCGCAAGGGCCGCTTCGGCTCCGTCGTCGGCGTCGAGGGACGGCTCGGCACCAACATGATGCCCGGCGTCTTCGCCCAGGCCGGCATGGAGTACGCCTATGAGAACGACGGCGTGGGCTTCGAGCAGTTCGCCAAGGTGGCGCAGAAGAACCACGAGCACTCCACGCTGAACCCGTTGGCGCAGTACCGCAAGGCGTTCACCCTCGACGAGGTCATGAGCTCGGAGGTGATCGCCTACCCGAACACGCTGCTGATGTGCTGCCCAACCGGCGACGGCTCGGCGGCAGTGGTGCTGGTTTCCGACGAGAAGCTCAAGACGCTGCCGCGTGAACAGCAACGGCGTGCGGTCAAAGTCTCGGCCTCGGTGCTGACGTCAGATCCCTGGACCGAGGGCTGCCAGGTGCAGCCCGACGTCAACACGCTCACACGCAACGCCGCTGACGCGGCATACGAGGATTCGGGCGTGGACCCTGCCGATCTCGACTTGGTGGAGTTGCACGACTGCTTCGCCACTGCCGAGCTGCGGCACTACGACAACCTGCGGCTGTGCGAACCCGGCGGCGCCGGCGAGTGGATCGACAAGGGCGGCCCATGGCGCGACGGGGAGATCCCAGTGAACGTGTCGGGCGGCCTGCTGTCGAAGGGGCACCCCATCGGCGCCACCGGTGTGGCCAACCTGTTCGAGGTTGCCACCCACATCCGCGGCGAAGCCGGCGATCGCCAAGTGCCCGACGCCAAGGTCGGTCTGGCCCACGTGATCGGCCTCGGCTCCAGCTGCGGCGTGCACATTCTGGAGCGCTCCGGCCTCTAGCCCTAGCTTGTGAATGCTGCGAGGGTGGGGGCGAGTTCGTCGAGGTACTGCAGGGTTTCGTCGGCTGAGGGCAGGTCGAAATTGACGGGCGTGAGAATGAACTGGCTGACGCCGGCTTCGGCGTAGGACTCCAGCCGGTCGATGCGGGGCCGGCCCCAGATATAGAGCGTGATCGGGATGTCGTCGGCGTTCTCGCGTCCTGCCTCGGCAGCGAGGCGGCGGAATCGCTCGATGCCGCCGAGCACGTCGGGCTTGCCGGTGGTGTTCATGACGCCCACGTCGATGGGCGCCCATTCGTCGGCGTACTCCGCCGCATGCTGGATGCCCAGCGGGCCGGCGTTGCCGAGCGCGATGGGCACGGTGCCGTTGGCGGGTTTTGGGTAGATCCACGACTCGCTGTAGCTGTCCCACTCGCCCTCGAAGGCGGGTACGGGATCGTCGGCCCAGATCGAGCGCATCGCAGCGATGCGCTCGCGCATGGCGCCGTAGCGGCGACTGAAGGGCATGTCGGGGCGATGGTCGGCGAGTTCCTCTTTGTTCCAGCCGACGCCGACGCCCAGCACCACGCGGCCGCTGGCCAGCACGTCGGCGCTGGCAACGGTGCGGGCGAGGTCGATGAGGTCGTGCTGGAGGATGAGGCAGATGCCGGTGCCGAGCGTGATCTGGCTGGTCCGTGCCGCGGCGACGCCGATGGAGACGAACGGGTCCATCATGTGGAAGTAAGTGCCGGGGAGTTGGCCGCCGTTCGGATAGGGACTTTCGCGGGACGTCGGGATGTGGGTGTGCTCGGGGTACCACACCGATGCGAAGCCACGTTCTTCAAGTTCTTGCGCCAAGTCGCCTGGGTCGATGCCGCCGTGGTGATTGCCTGTCAGGTATCCGAACTTCATGCCGCGCAGCCTAGATATGTGGGCCCGCTGTGGGAGCGGCACGACCCTCTGCTCCCAGCGATCCAACAGGTCGCAACGTCGCAGAGTCCCGCGCCGCGCCCACAGCTATGGCATCTGTGCCTATTCGTGGAGTCTGTCAGCCGCGGCCGACGAGGGGCATGCCGTTGGCCATCACTGTCATGGTGAGCACGTTGGTGTCGGCGGGCAGTTCTGCCATGTACAGCACGGCACGGGCTACGTCGTCGACGTCCATCAGCGGCTCGGCACGGATGCTGCCGTCGGCTTGGGGAACGCCCGTGGCCATTGGGGCCGTCAGGGGCGACTCGGCGTTGCCGATGTCGATCTGGCCGACGGTGATGCCGTGATCCCGTCCCTCCAGCGACAGGGCCTTGGTGAGCCCCGTGAGCGCATGTTTCGTTGCCGTGTACGGCGACGAGTTCGGCCGTGGCGTCTGTGCCGACACTGATCCGTTGTTGATGATGCGACCGCCGGAGGGCTGCTGGCGCTTCATCTGCGCGAACGCGGCGCGGGCGCACAGCCACGATCCGGTGAGATTCACCCCGACCGTGGCCATCCAGTCGGCGATCGGCAGTTCATCCACCGGTACCGGGCGAGTGCCCATGCCGGCGTTGTTGAACAGCAGGTCCACACGGCCGAACTGTTCGACGGCGGCGGTGAACAAGGCGTCCACGTGAGAGGGGTCCGACACATCTGCAGTCACGGCGAGTGCGTCAGCGGCGCACTGATCCGCCACCTCGTCGAGCAGCTCCCGGCGGCGTCCGCACACGACGGTCATCCAGCCGGCTTCCGAGAGTGCGAGCGCACATGCCCGGCCGATGCCCGTGCCGCCGCCGGTGATGATGGCCACCCGGTCTGACGGGTGTGATCCTGCCGCGTGTGCGGCCGTGGCGCCTTGCTGCTCAGTCACCTGCTGCCTCCCTGATCTCCTGGACGAACGGAGCCACCGGATTGCCGCTGGCGTTTCTGGATGTTCGCCCACTCGTCGCGCAGGCCGACGGTGCGGTGGAACAGAGGCACTCCGGAGCTGCCCGAGTTTGCGTCGCTGGCCACGACGCTGTCGGCGCAGAAATAGCCGAGGCGCTCGAACTGCACCGCTTGGCCGGGGATGATGTCGCCGATCGCGGGTTCGGCGACCCCGGCACAGAGTTCGCGTGAGTTCGGATGCAGGTCGTCGAGCGGATCACCGGTGCGCTCGCCCGGCAGTTCGGCGTGGAAGAGACGTTCGTACAGTGCCGCTTCGATGGGCACGGCGTGGTCGGCACTGACCCAGTGGATCGTCGCCTTGACCTTGCGGCCGTCTGGCGCCTGACCGCCGGAGGTCTCGGGGTCATAGGTACAGCGCACCTCGGTGACGTTTCCCTCGGAGTCGGTCACCGCGTCGGTGCAGCGAACGAAATAGCCGGCGCGCAGCCGCACCTCGCGTCCAGGCGTCAGCCGGAAGTACTTGGGCGGCGCCTCCATCCGGAAGTCATCCTGCTCGATCCACAAAGTGCCGCTGAAGGGCACCCGTCGGGCGCCTGCTGATGGATCCTCAGGGTTGTTGACCGCTTCCCGGTACTCGACGAGAGGCGCCCCGTCATCGTCGGTCGGCCAGTTGGTGATCACCAGCTTCAACGGTCGCAGCACGGCCATCCGCCTGGGTGCAGTGGCATTCAGCTCGGTGCGCACGAATGACTCGAGCAGCTCGGGTGCGTGCCGGCTGTTGGTACGCGCCACGCCGATGAAGCCGCAGAAGTCCCGGATGGCCGAGGGGGGATAGCCGCGCCTGCGCAGGGCCCGCAGCGTGGGCAGCCGTGGATCGTCCCAGCCGTCCACGTGACTGTCTTCCACGAGACGGCGAAGGATTCGTTTGGAGGTGATCGTGTGGGTCAACTCGAGGCGGGCGAATTCGGTCTGATGGGGGCGGTCGCCCCGATGACCCAGCTCGGCGAGGGGCAGGTGCTCCAAGTACCAGTCGTACAGCGCCCGGTTGTCCCTGAATTCCAGCGTGCACAGCGAATGGGTGACGCCTTCGATGGCGTCGCTCTGGCCGTGTGCCCAGTCGTAGGTGGGATAGATGCACCAGCGATCGCCGCTGCGGTAGTGGTGCTTGTGGCGGATGCGGTACATCACCGGGTCACGCATCTGCATGTTCTCGTGCTGCATGTCGACACGGGCCCGCAGCACTCTGCTGCCTTCGGAATGCCGGCCGGCGGCCATCTCCCGGAACAGGCGCAGGTTTTCTTCAACTCCCCGATTGCGGCACGGGCTCTCGACGCCTGGCTGCCCGAAGCCTCCCCGCCCGGCCGAGATGGCGTCTGCATCCTGGTCGTCGACGTAGGCCAGCCCCCGTTCGATGAGGTGCTCAGCCCATGCGTAGAGCTGTTCGAAATAATCGGAGGCGAACCGGATCTCATCAGGCTCGAAACCCAGCCATCTCACGTCGTCGACGATGGCCTCGACGTACTCGGGACTCTCGGTTGCCGGGTTCGTGTCGTCGAAGCGGAGAAAGCAACGGCCGCCGAACTCGGAGGCCACCGTGAAGTCCAAGCAGATTGCCTTGGCGTGACCAACGTGGAGATACCCGTTCGGTTCCGGCGGGAAGCGGGTCTGGACCCTGCCCGCGAAACGCTCCGACCCTAAGTCGGCCTCGACTTGATCTCGAACGAAATCGCGACCGCCGTTGGAGGATTCGCTCAACGGGGCAGATCCTCTGGACGTACTTGATCGGTCTGACACAGGTCCTCAGGCGGCAACGGTGACGTGCGGCGGTGGCCAGACACCTGCCACGATGCCGGTCTCGACCAGATAGCCCATGATGCGCTCAAGCTGTTCCAGCAGTGCCTCGAGGTCGTCGGGAGGCAACGCATCGGCAGCGGCCAACGAGAGCCGGTCTGTGTCGTGCTCGACGGCCCGGCGCGCAGCGTTGCCCTCGGGTGTCTGCTCGCCGTCAGCCGTGATCCAGCCGCGATCGAGGAGCCGTTGACACGCGGCATCCCATTCGTCGGCGCTCCAGCCCCGGATCTTCTGGATCGTGGCGCCGTTGCCATGACCGCCGGTGGTCATCATCACATGGCATTCGACGGGATCGAGATCGCCCGCGGCGAGCGCGATGTTGTGGCCGTCGAAACGGAACTCTCGCAGCAGTGTGCAGCCGTGCCAGAGGTCCATGACATCGCCCCCGCCGGTGCTGTCGCTCGGCCACGGTTCCGCTGCCCACCCTGCATACAGCGGTCGAGCGCCGATGGGCAGATCGCCGGCGAAGGTGCGCAGCGCGGACGCCGCTGCGGCGATCTCGCCCTGATCGGGGTACTCGCCCAGCGCCCGCTGCATCGCCGCCGTCGTGAGTTCGAGCTGGCGGGCCCGGACGGCGTCGGGCTCCATGATGTCCCAGCAGCTCGGCACCGCCCGTTCCACCATGCGTGGGGCGAAGTTGTAGAACGCCGCCGTCACGGTTGCGGCGCTGACCCTTCCCATGGGCGCTGATCGATAGGCGAAGTAGGCATGCCACCAGCCCTTGAATCCGTCGTCGTTGAAGCCGTAGATCTCGGGCGAGTAGTAGGCGACGGTGTGAATCGGCTCAACCGTTCGCCCGAGCCGCCGGATCGGGCTGCGACGGTCCTCGGTTCGGGGAATCTCGCCCATTTGTGCTCCTCGTTCCCGTAACTCTCGGCATCAGCGGCAGCGAGTGGCAACCCGGCCCGCCACGATCGCCGCAATGGTATGGCTCAACGGGCTGCAACGCAGCGCCTGACCGGTTTCCTTGGCGTGCCGCTTGGACGACCGGGTTGTCGTCCGCAACGCGCGCGGCCGTCACATGGTGGCGATGTGGCGGAAGGCTGAGTACTTGGGCTGGTCGATCGCTACTTGGTGGGCGACGGAGGTGCGCAGGTAGTCGGCGAGGCCGGGCTCGTCGAGCGGCATGGCCCCGTCGCGCAGCGCGTGCACGAGGCGCCAGCGCAGTGCCGTGACCTGCTCGGCAATCTGTGTATCTGGGGCGGCGCGGTCGCTGGCCATCGAATCGCTGTCGCCGACCAGCGCGGTGAGCCGCTCCAGCTCGTAGCGATGCAGCTGCGGCCCGATCAGGCGTTCGCGCAACACGATGTCGAGGGAGTTGCCTGCCACGAGCGCCAGAAAATTCGTGCGTCCCTCGGTGGCTTGGCGGACCTCGCCATGCAGAAAGTCGCGCACGCTCTCGAGCAGCTCGTCCACGCGGGGCATGTCTGCGGCCGCGGCGTGCGCCTGAGCACTGGTCTCGCTGCCGCCGAGCGGCGACAGTGACTGAGGTCGCCGACCGATATCAGGCTCAAGCAGGCCCAGTTCACCCACGGCAGGTTGGAACTCCACAGGCCCCGGGATGATCAGGTTGACGCAGTCGAGCTGGCATTCCGAGCTGCGGCGACCGATTCCTGGTCGCTCGACGGTGGCGTCGGAGCCCATCCGGTAGCGATCCGCCATGGACAGGCAGCCGACCGCCCACCAGAACGAGCCGAACACCTCCCAGTACTGCACCCGATCCCGATCGACGGGGTGGCCGGCCACGTTCTCGTAGCCGGCAAACAGGTCTTCGTAAAGGCCGAAGCCGCCGACCGGCAGGTGCCGCTGCCCGAAGCGCCACGAATTGGTGCACATCCAGCCCAGGTCGCGCATCGGGTCGCCGATGTGGGCCGTCTCCCAGTCGAGCACCGCATTCAGACCCTCGTCGGGGTCGACCATGACATTGCCGTTGCGGAAGTCGTTGTGCACCAGGGTCAGCTCGACCGGTCCGCGGCCCGCCAACTGCTCAGTCAGCCAGCGTCCCGCGTAGTCGATCATGGGCTGGGGTGTCGGCATCTCCCTGTAGCGGTCCCACGATTCAGCGAGGTATTCGGCGGGCTCCACCCGGCGCAGCACGGCCCCCAAGCCCGAAGCGTCGAGATCTATGCCGTGGATGCGGGCCATCTCCTGGCCGCACTGGAACGCCAGCCCCGAGCGCACGCTGGCCAGCTCGGGTGCCCTGGCAATGCGGGCACCCAGTGTCACGCCGTCGAGCCACTCCATCAGGAAGCCGGCGCCGACTCCATCTTCGGGCGTCAGCACGTACAGCACTTCGGGCTCGGGAACCCCGGCTGCGCGGGCCGCCGCCATGCACTGTGCCTCGGCAGCCACGCCCGTGACGTTGTCTCCCTCACGATCCTCGCCGTCCGGCCCCCGGCGCAGGCAGATGTCGAAGCTGGTATTGGGGTCGGACGCCCGCCGGCACACCAGTCGGTAGGTCTCCATGCTGGCCCCACCGCTCAGCCGTTCGGCCTCGACGAGGCCCTCACAGTCGGGCACCTCTCGCCGGATGACCCGGTCCAGCGCGTCGAAGAATTCAGGCACGGAAGCGTCCCGCTCAGCCGTCGGCGTCTTTCTGCTGGGAACCGAAGATGGTCGGCGGACCCTTGCGGGACCAGTCGGGCGCACCGTGCATCTGGCGGCCGCCGATCGTGAGCATCTGGGACGCCTCGCCGCCGCAGATGCGGCCGCCGCTCGACCCCAGCACACCGTTCGCGCCGATGTGGCTGATCGGGTACGAGTCGACCGCCGAGTAGGTCTGCAGCAGCAGCGGCCGGGGGCGCGGCGAGTTGTTGGGCAGCGAGCCATGGATCATGCAGCAGTTGTGCACCGTGACCGAGCCTGCCGGCCCGCCGAGGTACACCATCTGGTCCAAGTCCAGGGTCGCCACATCGGCATTGGCCATCGACCCCGCCCAGCTCCCGTCGGGCGCGTACTGGTCGAACAGCGGGCCCCGATGGCTGCCGGGCAGCACACCCATCGGCGACATCTCGGCGTCGACATCTTCGAGATAGACGCCGATCGTGAGCGGGGTGAAGTCAGTGTGAGGCCAGAACTGGATGTCCTGGTGCCACTTCACTTCCTCACCGCCGCCTGACCACTTGAAGTTGAGCTTGGAGTGGTGGTAGCGCACCGGGCCGCCGAGCAGGGCCGAGGCAAGCTGCGCCGGGGGGCCTTCAAAGGTAAACCTCGCGTAGGTCGGGTGCTGATCGACCGGCGAGATCAGCCGCCGTAGCCGGGGCGCATCGGAG
>JAJDZE010000183.1 GCA_022824805.1 Acidimicrobiia bacterium
GCTACCACGCGCCCACTCTGGTTGCGAAATAGTTAGGGCTGCGGTGACAGCTCGATCGGGCTGCGCCTGACTCATGTGACACCCGGCCCGGTGGTGTGGCCGCCGCCCGACGCCTCGGGGAGGTTGCCGATAGCCGCTAGCTGTCAAGGCGTCTGTAGGCATCTCGACGGTGTGCCACCCGGAGTATGAAGACTTCCCGGCGCACGTCGTCGATGCGGTACACGATCCGGTACGTACCGCGGCGCGCTGCCCATCGGCCTTCGAGCTCATCACCCAATGGTGTTCCGACTCGGCGCGGCGCTTCCGCCAATTCGCCTGCAATCAGCTCGAGGACGGCTGAAGCGACCGACTCCGGAAGCTGTTCAGCGATCGCAGCAGCAGCGGAACGCGCGAAAACGATGTCGTACGGCGTTGCATTCACTGCGCCCGAAGCGCCCTGACAGCCTCCACGCCGCGCACAACGTCACCTTCGGCAATTTCGCGTTCCGCCTGAGCGATCTGTCGCATCGCGTCCGGGTCGCTCAGAATTGCCAAAGTCTCTTCGAGCGACTCGAGATCTTGCGGGCTGATGAGCACCGCTGCGGGCGTGCCGTTGCGCGTGACTACGACACGTTCGTGGTGCCTGCACACACGATCGACGAAGTCGGAGAAGCCATCTCGTACCGTTCGCAGCGATTCGGTTGCCATGGCCACCATTGTGCCACGTTGCGGTACCCGGCTCCAACCGGACTTGTGACAGCCCCTTCGTACGTTGCGGGCCATGACACAACACACCACACGCATCCTTCCCGACTACGACTCCGCCGAGCGGCCGGCTTGGCTGGTGCACGGCGCCCATGAGGCGTGGCGCGCGGCGCTGCCGACGAACGAGTCCATCGATTGGTCAGAGTTCGTTGTACGCGCGTGCGACGAGATGGCCACCGCCGCCGATGGGCTCCCCGGCGTTCCCGGCCCCGGCAGCGACCCTCCCGACGACGGGCTGCAGGTCGCCATGGCCGCGGCGCTGCTCGGCGACATCGCGACACGGGCCGTCTCGCCGTACGACGCGAACGAGCTATGCCGCCGGGCGTACCCGCGCTGCTGGGACGCAACTCTGGACGGACTCGCCGGCAGCCCGCACGCAACGGCCGAGGCTGACCCCGTCCTCTACGACCATGGCGTTCCGCTGCGATCGTTCAGCAACCCTGATGTGCCGTGGCCTTCAGGCATGCACAAGGCACTCCAGGCAGTCATGGAACTGGCGAACGAGGTGAGCGCTTCCAGCTCGCTCGGGTTGTGCCTCACCCACGTCGCTCCCGGCCCTGTGGTGTGGCCGCCGCCAGAGGCTCCGTCGACGCTCGACCGTGAACGGTGCGACCTCGACGCCGCAGTTGCGGGAACACTGGTCAGCCATCAGGAGCACGCCGCCATGCTGCACAGCTACCTGTCGGCACGTGATGATCCCGACGTTCCGGATCCGTCACCGGCCGAGACCGACCAGGTGCAAGCAGCAGTACGCGACTGGTCGGCCGAAGTGGTGCCAGCCGCTGTGCGTGTAGCCACTGCCACGTTCGCCCACGCCTACGAGTGGGCCAGCACTGACACCGAGCGCTGGGATCCATCGGTCGTCGCCTACGCCCACGCCGAGGCCTACCTGTCGATCTACCATCTGCGCCAGATCACCGACTCGTACGACCTCACCAACGGTGCCGTGTGCAGCTACGCCTGGTGGTGGTGCCAGGACCGCCGGTTCGAACTGACCAGCCTGCGGGAGCTGGCGAGCACCTGGTAACACCGGCCTGGGGCAGCGAGGCGAACAGCGCGGTCAACCGCTACGGGCCGAGCGTGGTGATGGGGGCGACAGTCACACCGTCTGACCGCTCATAGGCATAGCCGCCGGCGGTGATCACCAAGAGCCTCGCCGGCTCACCGGTCTTGTCGAGGTCGACTTTGCCTTGCAGTCGAAGCAGCGCAGCAGCGGCTTTGTCAGGCCCATCACCGCCGCCCAGCTTGATTTCTGCGGCGATCCACCGCCCGTCGGATCGCTCAATGATGGCGTCTACCTCCAAGCCGGTGTTGTCCCGGTAGTAGAAGAGCCGGGCATCGCTCGCATCGGCGTACACGCGCAGATCCCGCATCACGAGCGCTTCGAAGAGATTCCCGAACCCTCGCGGGTCTGCCAGCAGGCGAGGTCGGCTTGACCGCAGCGCCGCCACGGCGAGCGACGGGTCGACCAGGTAACGCTTCGGTGTGCTCACCAGGTGGGCGCGGGACCGCAAGTCCACCGGCCACGGCGTCAGGTTCTCCACGATGAAGAGCCGCTCCAATGCACTGAGGTAGGCCGCGACAGTACGTGAATCGGCCGGTCGTACCTGCGCCATGTCGTCCGCCAGCACCCGAAACGAAGCGCTGGTGGCGATGTTGCGGCTCAGCGACTCCAAGAGTCTTGCTACACCGGTCGGGTCGCGACGGACGGCATCGACGTGGTCGATGTCGGCGCGGCAGAGGTCATCGAGATAGTCGCGCAACGCCGGCTGGGCTTCGGTTCCGCTGAGGTGGACCAATGCGGGCCAACCGCCGCGGCAGGCCAAGTCGAAGATGTCCGGTTCGGAAGCGGGCGCCGCGGCGGCCACTTCGCCGGAATCGAACAACGCACCGAGCGACACTTGTGCGGTTGATTCGCCCGACTCCGCAAGCGACATGGGACGCATGCGCACCCGTCGAACTCGACCAGCGCCCGTGTGCCGGGTGGCGCTGTCCGGCGGCACCGCTGAGCCGGTGAGAATGAACTGGCCCGGCTGTGCAAGCTCGTCGGCAGCGCGTCGGATCGGATTCCATAGGTCCGGCGCCAAGTGATATTCGTCGAGCAGCTTCGGCTTGAGCCCTTCCAGAAGCATCTGTCGAGCCATTGCGCTGGTCAGTGCGGCAGCCTCCTGAGCATCGAGCATCACCGCGCTGCGAGCCGCGTGGCCACCTGTCCAGGTCTTGCCGCAAGCCCGAGGGCCCTCGATGAGCACGGCGGGAGCTGATTGCAGTGCTCGGCGAAGCTGACTGTCGGCCACTCGTGGTCGATAGCTTGCGCGAATCGCCTTCAGCAGCGGATGGTCGACGTCCATCACCATCAGTGTAGCAATTTCAAATCGTCTGATGTATGACTTTTAAGTCGACTGATGTTGATTTTGAAAGTCTCATCTCGCGTGCAGACAACCCGCTCTACCGGGTTGGGGCCATCACGGCGGTCCAGAAGGTCAGCAAGTCTGTTGTGAAGAGGGGTGCGAGCTCGGGGGTGCCGCCGATGTGGGCGCCGCGGACGCCGTAGCCGGCGTTGATGGCGTAGAGGAAGCCGTCGAGATCGACCATTGACGGGTCTGGCTCGTCGGAGGTGGAGAGATGGCCTGGTGGAAGTTGATCGGGTTCGCCGACGGGACAGTCAGCCCGATGTCCGCCATCC
>JAJDZE010000180.1 GCA_022824805.1 Acidimicrobiia bacterium
ACGACGCAGGTGTCGATGCCGGCGCGCCGGGCGACGAGGCATCGGCGGCGACGCTCGACGTCGGACTGGTCATCAATGAGGTGGCTGCCAACGGCGACCCGCTCGACTGGTTCGAGCTGCACAACGCCTCGCGAGTGCCGATAGCGCTCGATGGCTTCGAGATGGCCGACGATCTCACAGATGTCGGCAAGCGGGTGGCCTTCCCGGCCGGCACGGTCATCCAGCCGGGCGCGCATATGCAGTTCAGTCTCGACCAGGAAGGCTGGCCCGGCTTCGCGCTCGGGAGCGACGAGGAATTGGGCATCTGGCTGTTGGACGGCACGCTCGTCGCCAGCGTCGACTGGGCCGAGGGCCAGTCCGGTGCGGGCCAGAGCTACGCCCGTGTACCCGACGTCACCGGCCGGTTCGAGACGGTCGACTCCCCCACCCCGGGCGCTGCCAACCAGCCCTGACGTGCCAGCGCGCCCGGCTGACACCGGCGCCTACGACACAGTTGCGGCACGCTGCTTGTCGGGGCGTGGCGGGCACCAGTGCGAAGAGCATCGGGCCTTGGGTGAGGCTGAAACCGCCTAAGCCGGCGTGTGCTCGAACGGCAGATCCTGATACAGGTACTGAGTGACGGTGATGCGCAGCACGACGCCGGTGTCGCTGCGACCCGGGAACGGCTTGCCCGTGTATTTATGGCTGAGTGCGTCCAGAACCGACATGTCAGCGTCAGAC
This sequence comes from Acidimicrobiia bacterium, assembly GCA_022824805.1. Lineage (GTDB taxonomy): Bacteria > Actinomycetota > Acidimicrobiia > Acidimicrobiales > Poriferisodalaceae > Poriferisodalis. Next base: position 721 of record JAJDZE010000180.1, read on the forward strand.
TCGACCGCGCAGGTGCCGCGCAACTGCAGTTCCTCGTACGGATTGTCGATGTCGACGATCGAGACGGCTACTCGTGGGTCGCGCAAGACGTTCTGCGTCTTGAGCGAATCCCCGCCGGTGGCCATGATCACCGTGGATTCGTCGACAAGGTCGATCCAGACCGGGTCGAGTTTGGGCGACCCGTTGGCACGCACGGTTGCGAGGTGCGCGAAGTTCGGCTTTCGCACGAGGTTCTGGGCTTCTGCGCTCATCGCCTTTGGTGTCGATGTCGTCATGAGCTCCCTCGCTTTGTAATTGTCGCGGCGTGAAGGCGCTCACCGTAAACGCCCGAGCGGTCCCGAAGCGGCTGCAACGTGAGACACATCCTCACTGGTCCGTTGAGCTATCTGATGTGGAGCGCTGACTCGACGCGTGCATCGCCAAGCTGGCGGCACCCGTCGAGAAACGCAAGCTCGACGATGAACGAGAAGCCAACCAGCTCACCGCCACCGCGCCTCACGAGCTGTGCCGATGCAGCGGCGGTGCCACCGGTAGCCAGCACATCGTCAACGATCAGCACCCGTGCCCCAGCCGCAATGGCGTCAGCGTGCATCTCCAGGCGCTCGGTGCCGTACTCCAGTTCGTAGTCGGCACCCAGCGTCGGCCGTGGCAGCTTGCCCGGTTTGCGCAGCGGCACAAACCCGGCATCAAGCCGGTCCGCCGCCACCGCGCCGATAACGAACCCCCTGGCCTCCGGTGCAGCCACAAGATCAACACCCTGGTCCTCGAACGGCTCCGCCAGCTCAGCCACGCACGCCGCCAAACCGTCCGGATCCCCCAGCAAAGGCGTGATGTCCTTGAAGACAACCCCCGCCCGAGGAAACCCCGGAACATCCCGTATCAACGACCGCCACTCGATCGGATGGTGCCGGTCAGTCATTGCCGTGCTCGGTCGAGCCACCAGATGAACGACGCCGCGTCGCCGAGCACAGCTGCTTGCTCGGACAAGAACTCCGCAAGTGCGTTGACGAGAGTTTGCACGTGATCGCCGACCCCACGAGGGAACCGGCGCGGGTGGGTGAAGAGCAGGCCCGTATGGGGTTGTCCCGAAGCGGTGCTGGCCTGGTGGAGAGCGGCGAAGTCCTTGACGTTCTCGGTGACAATTGCTCGTCGATCGGCCGATGCTGCGCGCAGCAGATCGGCATCGGCAAGCCCGACGAGTTCTGGTCGTTCCTTGACAGCAACCACGTCATGTCCGAGCCGGCGCAATCCAACGGCAACTGCGGGCCCGTGCATCTCATCCAGCAGCAGCTTCACCCTGACAGCAGGCGCCGTTCGTTTTCCCAGACCGCCAGTTCGACATCTGCCGTCTCGTCATTCTGAGCGATCTCGGCGTCGATCTCATCGGTGAATTCGGCGTAGTACCTGCTGGCTGTCCGCACTTGGGAAGCCGCGAGTCCGAGTTGGGCAGCCAAGCGATCGGCACGTTCCTCGACGCTGCCGGTCATGTCGCGCATCGACCCGACGATCTCCCACACATCGGGCCCTGCTGCCAAGCCGGCTCGGCGACCGCTCGGTCCGCTGCGAAAGACGACTCCCGGGTGGGCCTCCATCCGCAACCCCTCATCGATCAAGCGCTCGCCCACGGCTGAAATCGACTCTGCACCCTGAGCGGCACGATGCTTCAGACGGTCATATGAACCAGGTCGCCGGAAGCGAATCGACAGCACAGTCACGGTGACATTGTAGTCAGATGTCGCCACCTGGCCATGCGGCGTCGCCGCAGAACAGATCAGTTGCGGACGAGGCGGAAGACCGGGATCTCGCGACCGTGCTCGGTGGCGCTCTTCTCGTAGTCGGCGAATTGCGGCATCAGTGCCGCCTGGGCGTCGAACAGCCGCTTGCGCTCGTCGCCCTCGGTGAGGTGCGCCGTGGCCTCCCAGGTGTCGGTGCCTACCTCGACGGTGACTGTCGGGTTCGCGACCAGGTTGTAGTACCAGTTCGGGTTCGTCGGGGCACCACCCTTGGAGGCGATGATCACGATGTCGTCGCCATCGGTGGAGTACACGAGCGGCGAGCACAGCTCGCGGCCGGTCTTGGCCCCGGTCATGGTCACGAGGATCATCGGCGCACCCTTGAGCCAGCCGCTGCAGTTGCCCTCGTTCTCTCGGAACTCCTTGATCACGGGTTCGTTCATCTTCAGAAAGTCCATCAGGGGCTCCTGCCTGTCAGGTGAGCCGAAGGCTCGTCATGTCGGGATAGCTGCGCTGTGGCGCCGAGCGCGAACGCTATCGCCGCGACTGTCGATCGTTCCGGGCTGTTTCGAGCGACGCAGCCTCAGCCAGCGTCGCCGTTCGAGGCGATCACGTCCTGCATCTCGCGGGCATGGCGCAGCCACAACCCGCCCCCGTTGTACGGGCGAGGATCGTAGGAACTGTGGCCGAGCAGCCGTTGCACTCGCTCGCTCTGGCCCGAGAGCTCGCCAAGGCTGAAGTCCATCGGGCTTGCCTCTTCGGGCGTCAGCCAGCCAGCGACGAAGCTGAGGTGGAACGCCCGCCGCCACCGGTCTGCGGTCTGGTTGGCGCCGCCGCCGTGCAGCACGTACCCCGAGTACACGAGCGCGTCGCCAGGCCCGAGCTCGGCCGGCACCGATTCGCGCTCTTCGTAGCGAGCCAGCTCGCTCTGGCGATGGCTGCCCGGCACCACCCGGGTAGCGCCCAGTTCCTCGGTGACCTCTTCGAGCCCGATCATGGCGCTGACGGTGACCTCGGGCGAGTCGGGCCAGGTGGCCTTGACGAACGCCCACCAGTTGTTCGCATCACGATGCAGCATCTGCGCCGTTTCGCCCGGACCGATGTACATCACCTGCGCCGTGTTCAGCCAGTACGACCCGCAGATCGGAAGCAGTACGGCATCGGCGATCTGGGCGTACAACTCGTTGTCGAGGACGTCGAAGAATGCCGGCGTCAGCCGGGCGAGGCTCGAGAAGCGAATCGTGTTGGCACCCACGAAGCGCTTGCCGTCATCGCCGAGGCCCTGAGTGGCGCCGCCCGGCTGGACGTCCTGGGCGAATTCATCCGCGGCGGCACGCATCTGGGCGATGGTGTCAACACCGAACATCCCCTCGACGATGACCCCGCCGTCCTCCCGCATCGCCTCGAGAACGGGCTCCAGCCCCGCCGAGGCCGGAATCCTCTGCAGCGATCGAACAGCGGTCTTGCTCATGGCAGCACGTCTCGGCATCCGGGCCCGCCCATCGGGCCGTCTGCCCAGAAACTACCGCCCAACTGTCATCTCCGAGTCAGTTGCGAAGGACACCCCGCTACGGCATCCCCGAACAGGGGACGCCCAACGGCGGCGGTGCGCCAACCAGTGCCTGCAAGTCGGTACACGCCTTGTACAGCACCCTCTCGATCTGGAGGCTCGGCGGTATATCGATCCTCTTGCGGTAGGTGGTGAACAGCTCGTCCCCAACTGGCTCGAAGCAGAACATACCCACAGCGTCGACGACCTGTTCGGCCGTCGTGGCCCATCTCGACGCACGCTCAAAATCCGAGCCGCTCACCACACGCACACCGATGAAGAAGTAGATCTTCGGCTCGATGCCCCGGAGCCATGTCGTGATGTCACCACCTCCGGCACCACCGGTGCGCTGGCCCGCACCCTCGGCCGTACGCCTACGGCTGTACTCGCCCTTGAGATCGATGCTCTTGAAAGCGAGTTCCTTGACGCGCTTGTCGATGTCGGCTGAGCCAGGTCGCCCGATCTGGTTCTGCCGCGGATTGTTGGCGTGTTTCGGCGTCCCGAACATCTTCGCTTCGAGCAGGAAGCGGATTGGACCCTGGTCGGGGTAGGCGCCGTCGAGGTTGTGGACGGGGACGATCAGCCCCGGCACCCGTGAACGAGTCGCCAAGGCATCGATCCCGGCACAGTTCTGGAGCAGCACAGCAAGCAGGTCATTGAAGAAATCGCCCTTGCCGTTCTGAAGATCAGCCGTCAGCTCCGATTTCGCCTCGTCGTCGAGGTCCGCGCCCGCCGTCGCCGCGACAGAGCTGTCGAAGGCCTCCATGGCGCGCAGGAACGAGTCTTCGACCCGTTCCCAGCTGCCGTACCCCTCCTGCACCGCTCGTTCGTAGACAGGAACGAACGGGCTGCAACGAGGACTCGACATCCACCGAGGCGTCGACATTGTGATCGTGGACCCTGTGCCCTATGCCGCCGGGGCGTTCGCTGGCGCGAGGACAGCCAGCGCTGCGCCGTCGAGTTGGTACGCCCTCGCCGCTGCGTGCGTTGCTGCTTCGATGTCGCGGCGGCGGAAGGCGCTCCGTAATGCGTGCTCATCATCTGCAGAGATGTCGGAAGGACGCGGCACATGGATTTTGCGGAGGTACTGCGCTTGGAAGCGGAACGTCCCGCCTCGCATCTTGACGCAGTAGGCGCCGACAAAAAGGTTCGCGATGTCAGACAGCAGGATGCCGCCGAGCACTTCGAGGTCCCATGCTTCGGAGACGATGAAGTACAGGTTGTGGTGCGGGTAGTAGTGGCCCGCGTCGAGCACGGGATGCGCCGTTGACTTGATGTCAGGGAACAGCAGCTTGGGCCGCTCGAGCAGGCCGGGCGTGACGCGATCGATGGTCCGGTACCAGGCGCTCGGGCGGCGTCGGGCAACGTGTCTGCGCCGAATGCGTGCCTCGTGCGTCCCGAAGTGCTGAGCCAAGCCGGGATACTCCGCGAGATCCACGAGCTGCCCGTTCTCCCACGGATTGACCAGGTACCTACCCGACCAGTCGGGCGATCCGCCGGAAACGTCTCGAGCGGTCACGAGCGGCAGCAGCCGGCTCTCCTCGATGCCCTGCGGGGCCTCAGTGACATACACCTCATCGCAGCCTGTAGCGACGCCGATGCCCACCCGCGTTCCCGTCTGCGAGTCCTCAAGCGGACGAAAGCGAGCCTCAAGGGATGCCAACAGCTCGAGGACCAGCGGCGACCCAGATGGCCAATGGTCACCGCCCGTACGCCACCGCAATAGCTCTGCAGCTTCGAAAGAGCTGCCTGATGGCACCTCGTCCGTCTCGCCACGAAGCCAGGGCACCAGTCGCTGACTCGCTGCCCCGTTGAATGCCGCTCCGGCCTCGACAACCCGGACCCGGCCCTGTGGGGCGTTGCGCAGCACCGTGATGGCCGGATAAGCGGAGACGGGCGTCTCGAAGGCATCGGCATCGTGCATCTCGATCAGCTCCTCGAGCCCATAGTGCTCACCGACGAGCTCCCGCAAGCGGGTGCCGTATTGGTTGCGCATCCACCTGTCCGCGCAGATGAACCCCAGTCGGCCGCCCGGCCGCAACAGCGCTAGGCCCTTCTCGAAGAAACCGACGAACAGGTCCGCCCGGCCTCGCATAGTCGGACATGCGGCCCGGTAGGCATCGCTGACTTCGCTCGGGATGTGCTCCAGCCTGACATACGGCGGATTGCCGACCACGAAGTCCGCAGCAGGGCTTCCGTGATCTGTGAGCAGGAAATCGCCCGCCGTCACCCACTGCTCGGCCAAGTGCTCGGCGGTGCTGATGGGTTCGCCGAGATCACCGAGCTTCGCCACGACAGCCTTGCGCGTGTGCTCCGCGTTGTGAGGCAACAGATCGAAGCCCTGAACTGCGGCGCCGAGGTCGGCGAGCGTTCGGTCATGCCGACGACAGGACTCTGCCAGCCGTTCAACGATGGGCAGCAGGAAGGCACCGCAGCCGCAAGCGGGCTCCACGATGACAGCGGCGCCAAGGTCGGCATCGGGTCGGTACCCGACCAAGTCCAAGATGAGGTCCACGACCCAGCGACGAGTGAACACCTCACCGTGCTCGGCCTCCGGATCCGGCACCCACGCCGATGGCGTCGGCACGCTCGTCAACGTCAACTGCGCACCCCTCATCGCCGCACACCCGTTGCGACAGCCAAACTACAGCCGTGTAGCCCCATGCGCCGCGACGCTACGCACCCCCTGTGACACCGAATCGCAAGCCGACCTAGGGCTAGCGTCCAGCGTTGAGGCGTCGGCGAAGGTGCACAGTCCAGGGGTAGCGATGGAACACGTCACCGTGGGTCGAGACCGGGCGGCACAATTCACCGGCGACGTGGTCGAGTTGGTGTACTCATGAAGGACGTCATCGATCGGGCCGCCGACGAGGGCTACCG
>JAJDZE010000156.1 GCA_022824805.1 Acidimicrobiia bacterium
GCCAAACTCGACACCCAAACCGCCTAAAACGCACCCCAGCCGGGCCGACACAGCCCACCAGAACCCCCAACAGGCACCCCCAAACCCGCCCGCACACACCCAAACAGCCACAAACACCGAATTTCAGCAGCCTGCTAGAAGGTTTCCTGCTCGATCGTGAACTCGCTGGCCGTCTCGGCAATGCGCGTGTGGTTGCGGATCACCTCGTCCATCACGAAGTGCACGAACTTCTCGCAGAAGTCGGGATCGAGTCCCTCCGCCAAGGCGAGCCGGCGCAAGCCGTCCACCTGCTGATGCTGGCGAGGCAGGTCGACCGGCGGCAGGTCGTTCGCAGCCTTGTAGACGCCGATGTCGTGAGTGATGCGGAAGCGCTCCGCCAGCAGCCGCACCAGCTCGGCGTCGACCTTGTCGATGCTGCGGCGGAAAGCGGCGAGCGCGTCGTCGGCCATCGGCCCTGTTTCTAGCCCATCGAGTCGCATCCGCCACCGGGAGAGCGATGCCGCAGGCCAAGCGGCGCAACGGCTGGCCCGGGCGGGAGCGGGCAGGGCTTGGCTACGGTTTGCGCCGTGAGTGCCTCAGGTGCAGATCGCGGCCTGCGCGGCCGCACCGCCGTTGCCGGCGTCGGCGAGACCACCTACTACAAGCGGGGTCAGTCGACCGATCCCGAGTTCGTGCTTGTCGTGAAGGCGATCTTGGCGGCGTGCGAGGACGCGGGCATCAACCCACGAGAGATCGACGGGTTCTGCTCGTACAGCAACGACCGCAATGCGCCTGCGCGACTGGCCAATGCCCTCGGCCTCGAAGAGCTGCGCTACTCGAACATGCAGTGGGGCGGCGGGGGCGGCGGCGCCGCAGCCGTCGTGCAGAACGCCGCCAGCGCCGTTCACGCCGGATCGGCCAACGTCGTGGTGGCCTACAGGGGACTCGCCCAGGGCCAGTTCGGCCGCTTCGGCCAGGGCGGGCGCCGCCCGGCCGTGCGGGGCGAGTTCGCCTACACGCTCCCCTACGGCGTGATGAGCCCGGCGCAGATGTACGCGATGCGCACCACCCGGCTCATGTGGGAGCACGGCATCGATCGCTCCACCATGCGGGCAGTGGCCTTAGCTGCATACCACCACGCACAGAACAACCCCAGGGCGGTCATGTACGGCCGCCCGCTCGACGCCGAGACCTACGACTCGTCCCGCTGGATCACCGAGCCGTTCCGGCTGTACGACTGCTGCCTCGAGAACGACGGCGGCGCGGCCATGATCGTCACCTCCGCCGAGCGGGCCGCCGATCTCAGCGACACACCAGTGCTGGTGCTGGCGGCTCAGCAGAGCGGCGGGCACCGCTCGGGCGCCTGGGTCCACAACCCGACCGACTACGCAACCTCCAGCTTCAAGCTCGGGGCGCAGCACCTCTACGAGCAGGCCGGCGTGACGCCCGACGACGTCGACGTGGTGCAGAGCTACGAGAACTTCACTGGCGCCGTGGTGATGAGCCTCATCGAGCACGGCTTGTGCACCTATGAGAACGCCAACGAGGTGCTGACCTTCGAGAACCTGCGGGCGGACGGTGGGAGCATCCCGCTGAACACCAGCGGCGGCAACCTCGCCGAGTGCTACATGCACGGTCTCGGCATGCAGATCGAGGCGGTCCGCCAGGTGCGCGGCGACTCCACCAACCAAGTGCCCAACGTGAACGTGTCGCTCTCGAATGCCGGACCCATGGTCGAGATCGCCTCCACGGCGATCTACGGCACGGCGGAGGTGCTCGGATGAGCTCCCTCGCCGAGGGCACCTACCTGCCCGAAGGCCTCACCCAGCCTGCACCGATGCGCGACGGCATGGACGCGCCCTACTGGGAGGGCACCCACGAGCATGAGTTGCGGGTGCAGCGCTGCGCCGACTGCGGCACCCACCAGTGGGGGCCCGACTGGGTGTGCCATGCCTGCCAGTCGCTCAACGTCGAGTGGGTGACGGTCGAGCCGACGGCGCGCATCTACTCCTGGCAGCGCGTGCATCACCCCGTGCATCCGGCGCTGGCCGACCACGGCCCCTACATCGTGGTGCTCGTCGAGCTGCCCCACGCCGACAACCTGCGCATGCTCGGCAACCTGCTCGGCGACCTGATGGCCGACATCGTCATCGGCAGCGACGTCGAGGCCGTCTTCGAAGACCACGACAACGGCAACCCCCCCTACACCCTCGTCCACTGGCAGGCCACCCGCAGCTGACGTGCCCGATTGATTGGGCACACCAGCGGCGGATGCGGCATGGACTCCTAGCTGAGTGTGCTCAGCGAGCGCTGTGTCATAGGTGCTCGACGCCACTCAGTGGTCAGCCGTGTGCGTCGGGGCCGGCCTTGGTGATGTGGAAGCGGACCAGGCAGCGCTTGTCCTCCACCATCGCGCCGCGGTAGTCGTCCCAGTCGGGGTGCTCGCCCTGCAGCGTCCGGTAGTACTCCACCAGCGGATCGAGGGCGGCCTCGCCGGAGATGATCTCGGCCTGGCACTCGAGCTGGACCCAGCGGCCCAGCCACTTCTCGGGGAACACGCACAGCCACGACTGCGGGTCGCGATGGAGGTTCTTGACCTTGAAAGCCGTGTCGCGGGTGCTCATCACCACCGTGTCATCGACCACGGCCAACGTCACCGGCGACAGCTGCGGTGTGCCGTCGCGCGCCTTGGTGGCCAGCACGGCGCGGTCGTTCTTACGCACATAGTCGAGTGCCTTGGAGATCTCCATACGCGCAGCCTCGCACAACGAGCCGCAGCACGTCAGAACCGGCAGCCCTGTGGCGCCGAGCGCATTCCGCGAGACTGCCTCCATGAAGATCTCTGCCGCGTTCCCGCCCGTTCCCGAGACGCCAGGCCACATCGTGCTGGCCGAAGAGCTGGGCTACGAGACCGCCTGGGTGTACGACACCCCGGCACTGCAGCTCGACGTGTGGATGACGCTCGCACTCGCCGGCGTGCGCACAGAACGCATCCGCCTGGGTCCTGGCGTGCTGATTCCCTCGCTGCGCCACCCGATGACCACGGCCGCAGCCATCGCCACGCTGGTCGGGCTCGTCGGGCCCGAACGAGTCATCATCGGCGCCGGCACCGGCTTCACCGGCCGTCGGGCCATGGGCCAGAAGCCGCTGCGCTGGGCCGAGTTCCCTCAGATGGTGGCCGACACCCAAGCACTGCTGCGGGGCGAGACCGTCGAGGTCGACGGCAGGGCTGCACGCATGCTGCATTGGCCGGGCCAAGCGGTGGAGCGGCCCATCGAGGTGCCGTGGATCGTGGCGGTGAACGGCCCGCGGGGCCTCGCGGCAGCCGCCGAGATGGGCTGCGGGGTGTTCACCTCACGGCCCCGCCCCGACGCCGACTACAACGGCATCGACGACGTGATCCTCCTCGGCTTCGGAACCATCATGGACGACGGCGAGACGATCGAGTCTGAGCGTGTCATGGACACCGCCGGGCCGGGTGTCAGCGTGGCGTACCACGCCTTCCTCGAGCAGCGCGACGCGCGGCTCAGCACGCTGCCCAACGCCGAGCGCTTCAGCGAGATCACCGGCCCGATGGACCCCGACACCCTCCACCTCTCGCTCCACGAAGGCCATCTCACCGAGCTCAACCCGATCGACCGGCAGGTGCTCACCCCCGAATCGCTGCGCATCGCCCCGTTCGTCTGCCATGCCGGCAAGGTGCCCGAGCGCATGGAACGCCTCGCCGCCGCGGGCATCACCGAAGTCGCATTCCAGCCCATGGGCGACGTCGAGCGCGAGCTGCGCGCCTTCGCCGCGGCCGCCGGCCTTTGAGCCTCCCGCCGCCTCCGCCGCAGGCGCACCGGCCAGCAATCCATATCTGGCACTATCAGGGCGATGACGAGCGGCGGGGACGGGAACCCAGAGGGAGGCGCAGATTCTGGCGCAACACCCGATATCCGCCAGATCGACTCCTTGGGACTCTCAGCGGCGGCCATGGACTCGCCGCTCACCACGGCCGAACTGTGCCGGGTGGTGGGCAGCCGGGTCCGCGAACTCCGCCAAGCGCTCAACATGACCATGTCGGCATTTGCCGGCGATGCCGGCATCTCGCTGGGGATGCTCTCGAAGATCGAGCACGGCCAGAGCGCGCCCAGCCTCTCGACGCTTGCACGTCTGGCCGCGACCGCCAAGGTGCCGGTGACCGCATTGTTCCGGGGCCTCGACGAGGAGCACGACCTGGTGATCGTGCGTGCGGGCGAGGGTCATCAGATCCACCACGACCGCGGCGGGCCCGACAGGCTCTACCAGGATCTCGGGACGTTGCGCGGCGCCAACCGGGTCATCGAGCCGATGATCACCACCATCACCGAGCGGGGCGGCGAGTTCCCCCTCTACCAGCATCCCGGCGTCGAATTCCTCCATGTGCTGGAGGGGTCGCTCTACTACGGCTACGGGGGAAAGGCGTACCTGCTCAACACCGGCGACACCATGCAGCTCCATGGCGAGGTGGCCCACGGCCCGGTCGAACTCGTCGAGTTGCCGGTGCGGTTCATCTCCATCAAGGTGTACCCCGCCGGCGAGTCGCGCACACCAGCGGGAGGGTGACGCCATGGGCTTGATGTTTGTCGCCGACTGGATCAGCGACACCGGCTTCGCACGCCGAAGCCTCCTTCTGTGGGTCCTGCTGGCAGCGGCGGTCGGCCTCACCTACTGGGAATGCCGCGAACGCGGCTACCGGCAGACCGTCATGCTGTGGTGGATGTCCTTCGTGGCCATCACCCATGTGGTGGGCTACGTCGTCCTGCGTCTGGTCGTGCGCCCGCCCCGAGACGACTGATCCCGTCTGCTTGCGAACCGAAAGACGTCCCCGATGCCTGATGACGAGTTGATGCCACCCGAGCCGCCCGACGGATCGAACGGATTCATCAGCCGTCTGAATGCAATGCCGGGTCGCCCGCTCCTGCTGATTGCCGTCGGCGTGATCCTGGCCGTCCTGCTCGTGTTCGCTCCCGGGAGCTGCTCCGGTGTCGACCTGGAGGAGAATGAGGCTGTCGCCATTGCCCGCACCGAGCTCGACAGCCATCCCGACGGCTTCACGCCGGAACGCACCGAGGCCAAGGTGCTCCGCCAAGGCTTCCCCCCAGCCCCGATGTGGGTCGTGGTCTTCACGATCCCAGATCCCGACGGGAGCGCGGAGGACTTCCTCCACCACGCAGCGATCTGGGTGCATGCCGGCACCGGCGAGATCCGCGAAGTGCAGGTCAGCGGCGCCGGCGACGGCTGACCGGAACAGCCGGGCTCGACCAACGACGTCAGCATCAGCCACGCCCCTGACACGCGGGGCCTGATCAGCGTTCCGGGCCGTCGATCGCGCGCGCCGCGCTTGCGCGCCATGCCTGAAAAACACCCACGACGTTCAAATTCCACCCATGGCGCGGGTGATGTCAGCGCGAACATTGCGAACCTGTTACGGTTTCCTTCAACTTGGTCTGGCGCCCGGGTTGATGGGGACTCAGCGCAAACCGAACATGGGGGGAGGCGCGATGGATACCTCTGTCGTATTCACGGAGGCTTACTACTTCTTCACGGTCGCGATCATGTGGCTATTGCACGTCGGCTTCATGACGTATGAAGCCGGCGTCAGTCGTCGCAAGAACATCATGTCGACCGCCATGAAGAACATCATGACGATCGCCGTCGTGACACCGACGTTCTATTACCTAGGTTGGTACGTCTACTTCTGCATGCAGGAGGGCTTGAAGTTCACCGGGAGCGCCAACGGCAACACCCCGGCGGGACTCGAAGGGCTCTTCTTCTGCGGCGACCAGTACGGCCTGCCATGGGACGGCTCCGCGGGGCCGAACCTGGGCGACAACATCACCGGCGTCTTCTGGGCGGCCTTCGTGCTGTTCTCGTGGACGACCGGCTCGATCATGTCCGGCTCGGTGCTGGAGCGAATCCGAATCTCGGCGTACCTCTGGCTCACCGCCCTCATGGGCGGCATCGTCTGGGTGGTTGCAGCCGCCTGGGGCTGGAGCTACGGCGGCTGGCTGCCGGTGCACTTCGGCTATCACGACTTCGCCGCTTCGGGCGTGGTCCACGGCGTCGCCGGCATCTTCGCCTTGGGGGTGCTCTTCAACCTCGGGCCGAGAATCGGCCGCTACGACGCGAATGGCGGTACACGGGCGTTCAAGCCCCACAACCTCCATCTCACGCTGATGGGGCTGATGATCATCTTCACGGCGTTCTACGCGTTCTACGCGGCGTGCCTGGCGATCACGGCCGACACCACCCCGGGCTGGGCGAATATCTACTTCAACCCGGCCACGCTGTCGGCGATCACCTACACCATCACGATGGGCTTCGCAGGCGGCTTCGCCGGCGGCTACATCTTCGCCAAGGGCGATCCGTTCTGGACCATCTCAGGTGGTCTGGCGGGAGTGGTTGCAGTCTCGGCAGGCGCCGACATCTACAGCCCGAACCTCGTGCTGATCCTGGCGTTCTTCTCGGCCGGTCTTGCCTACATGGTGGGCAACTGGATCGAGCAGAAGGCCCGCATCGACGACGCGGTCGGGGCGGTTTCGGTGCACGGCGTGATGGGCTTCTGGGGCGTCATGCTGATCGGCATCTTCGCCGGCGGATACCCGACCGGGCCCGCCGGGGTGACGACCAGCTTCCTCGGCCAGCTCGTCGGAGCGGCGGCGATCTTCGCGCTGTCGTTCGTCACCGGCTACGGCGCCTCGTGGATCCTGAAGAAGCTGAACCTGCTTCGGGTGCCGCCCGAAGTGGAGCTCGAAGGCCTGGACATGGCCGAGTTCGAGACAGACTTCTTCCCGGAGTTCGGTCGAGCCGAAGAGACCATTGTCCATGCCGACGGTTCGGAGGAGGCAGCAGCGGAGACGCTGCGGGCCGACTACGCCGCCAATCGCTAGCCCGAGGTGTCCGGCTCATGGCTGCAGCTCGCTCTCGCCCTTGTCGTCATGTTCTCGGTGGTCGCTGCCGCCGGGTACTGGGGCAAGCGCAAGCGGGCTCAGCAGGAGGCCGGGCACATCGATCGACACGAACGTTGACATCGTTCAGAACTTGAGGAGGACTGAATGAACACCTTCCCGTATGACAGCTGGGAAGCCGCAATCGAGGCAGCCGACGGCACGACCGGGTACTTCACATGGGGTCCCGGCGGCAACGCCATGTCGGTGTTTCTTGCCCTCGTCGGGATCGCCGTTTCGGTGGTCTCGGCCGTATTGGTGACCACGCGCGAGGACAAGCTGCTGAACCACGCAGCCGAGCGCCTCGCCAGCAAGTACAACTAGCCCCGGAGGACAGACATGGCTCGTGGAAAGCAGATCGAGTTCCAAGGCTTGCAAGGGCACAGCAAGGCGGTCGAGAAGGCGGTGCTGATATTCACCGTCGCCTGCATCGTCTTCACGATCATCGCCATCCAGGTCGTCGGCTGACAGCAGTCGGCAGACGCACCACAACCAACGCGGCAGACGCCGCGCCGCCCACCGGCGACGCGGCGTCTGCTGGCGCGTTGAGGTTCTTCTAGGTTGAGGTCATGAGCGCCGCTCGCAAGTGGATCGCCCAAGCGTGCGTGGTGGTGGCGGGCGCGGCGATGTTCCTGCCGTGGAACGTGAACGCCGGGCTGAGCGGCACCCAGACGGTGACCGGCATCAGCACCGGCATCGGGCGGATCCTGCTCGTCATCTGCATCCTGACCGTGGTGCTGATACAGATCCGCTGGCGCCCCGCCTGGATCGGCGCCGGATTTGCCGGTGCCATCGCGGTACGCGAGCTCTTCAGCCCGTCGGGCATCGGCGCTCCCGATACGGGCTCGGGTCCGCAAATTGCCTTCATCGCGTGCGCAGTGGCCGTGATCCTGCTCGGGTGGAACATGTTCGTCGGCGTTGCCGCCGGTGAGGGCCGCGACCCCGGCGAGCCCCCGCGATGGTTCTTCTCGGGGCCGCTCGGCCGACGGCGATGACATCTCTGGCCGCTGTCCAAGCCGAGGTCGTGGTGCCCGGCTTGATGCTGCTCGGGCCGGGTGTGGAGCGCTACCGCGTGACGGGCGGCGGAGCAACGGTGCTCGCGCTCGCCGCCGGAGATGAATTGGAGATCGTCGATCCCGAGGGCTGCCAGCCCTGCGAGCTGGTCGCCTTCGATGCCGGCGGACGGTCGGATCCGGGCCTGCTCGAGATTGTCGGCGGCAGTGCTGCGGGGTCGGCACGGACCGCGCCCGCAGCTGTCGGCATCCTCTCGGCGCCGCTGAGCGACGCCCGCCGTGTACGTGCCGGTCTCGAGCGTGTCGGCGTCGACCTGCGCGGCGTACAGGCAGCCACCGCGCTGAGGCTGCTCGACGGTGACACGCCGGCAAATGTCGCGGCTCGCGTGACCGCGCTCGACGATGTCGCCTGCGTGGTCGCGGCACCTGGCGGCCCGATGTCAGCGCACGAGGGTGCTCCGCCCACTGATCTCATCGCCTACGTCCATCGCTGCGAACCAGCAGGCAACGAGGCCGAGCCGTTGCTGCCGACGCCGCTGGCCGACCCCAGCCAAGACTTCATCGTGCCGGCCAGCACGGCCCGCGCCTACCAAGTGTCGAAGGGCGACTGGTTCCAGGTGGTGGACACCCAGGGGCGGCAGTGCTCCGACTTCCAGTGCTTCGCAGTGGCGGATCTCGAAGCGGGCGAAGAACTGTGCCTCGACGCCACCATCACCCGGTCGCTCATGGGCGCGAGCTACCCGATGCCGGGCCTGTACTCGAAGTTCTTCAACGCCAAGATGCAGCCGCTCGTGGAGGTGACCCAGGACACGGTGGGCCGCCACGACACCTTCAACACCGCCTGCAACGCCCGCTACTACGAGGAGATGGGGTACCCCGGCCACATCAACTGCACCGACAACATGAACGAGGTGCTCGACCCCTTCGGCGTGGCCGCACGGCGGGGCTGGGAAGCGATCAACTTCTTCTACAACACCCAGGTGGACGACGCGAATCAGATCTACCTCGACGAGCCGTGGTCACGCCCTGGCGACTACGTGCTGCTGCGGGCGCTGGAAGACCTGGTGTGCGTCAGCACTGCGTGCCCGTGCGATGTCGACGCTGCCAACGGCTGGAACCCCACCGACATCGCGGTGCGGGTCTATCCCGCAGCGAACATCTTCAAGAAAGCGACGGCGATCAGAATGACCGCGGACTCCGAAGCCCAGCTCACCAAAGAGACCGGATTCCACCCGCGCACCTCGGCGCTGACGCGCAGCTTCAGCGAGTACTGCGGCTACTGGCTGGCCGACCACTTCACGGCCCACGGCGCCGTGGAGGAGTACTGGGCGTGCCGGCAGGCCGCAGCCGCTATCGACCTGTCGCCGCTGCGCAAGTACGAGGTGACCGGGCCCGACGCCGAGCTGCTGATGCAGACCTGTGTCACTCGCAACGTCCGCAAGCTGGCTGACGGGCAGGTCGTGTACACCGCCATGTGCCATCCCACCGGCGGCATGATCGACGACGGCACCGTCTTCCGGATCGGGCGCGAGAACTTTCGCTGGATCGGCGGCCAGCTCGGCTACAGCGGCGTCTGGCTGCGCGAGCAGGCCGAGCGGCTCGGCCTGAACGTGTGGGTGCGCAACTCCACCGAGCAGCTGCACAACCTGCAGGTGCAGGGGCCCAACAGCCGTCGCATCCTCGACGAGGTCATCTGGACCCGCCCCGACCAGCAGACGGTGTCCGAGCTGGGCTGGTTCCGCTTCTCGATCGCCCGCATCGGCGACTACGACGGCATCCCGCTGGTGGTCTCGCGCACGGGCTACACCGGCGAGCTCGGCTACGAAGTCTTCTGCCACCCCTCCGACGCCCCTGCGGTGTGGGACGCCATCTTCGAGGCAGGCACACCCCACGGGCTCGTGCCCATGGGCCTGAACGCGCTCGACATGCTGCGCATCGAGGCCGGGCTGGTCTTCGCCGGCCACGAATTCTGCGACCAGACCGACCCCTACGAGGCGGGGATCGGCTTCACCGTGCCGCTCAAGACCAAGGAAGACGATTTCATCGGGCGCGATGCGCTGTTCGACCGGCGTGACAACCCGCAACGGCGTCTGGTAGGGCTGGAACTCGACGGGGGTGAACCGGGAGCGCTCGGCGACGGCGTGTACGTGGGGCGCAACCACGTCGGCGAGATCACCAGCGGCACCATTTCCCCCATCCTTCGCAAGAACATCGCACTGTGCGCCATGGCGCTGCCCTACAACGAGATCGGCACAGCCGTCGAGGTGGGCAAGCTCGACGGCCACGAGAAGCGGATCGCCGCGCAAGTAGTGCGCTACCCCTTCTACGACCCCGACAAGTCCCGAGTGCGCTCCTAGCACTGCCTGTGTGGAGTTGGAAGCGACCTGCTCGGCACGCGTCATGAATTGGCGTGACACATGACCCCCGAACACCGAGCCCAGCAGCCCCATCCCAAAAGGGACGAAGGCTCCAGTTTCTTGATTCGCGGGACCACGTCAGTGGCCGGCCAGAGAATCTGGTTCATGCAGCCGTGGCTTGTGGGCTGCGCGTAGTCTCAGCGTCGATGACGGAACGTGGGTTGCTCGGATGACGAACGGCACCATTCAGCGGGTTGAGCCTTCGTATTGGCAAGCAGTGCGTCGGGTGGGGGGGAAATCCCCGCAGTTCCGCAGCCGTGCCGAGTGGTGGGCGTGGCATCTGGCGGCTACGGCGGTGCCCTGAATGATCGTGCCGTGGTCCAGGTACTGGACCTCCATAGGCTTGCTCGGTGCATTCGCCCTGCTGGGTGTGTATTGGGTGATGGCGTCGTTAGCCGGAGGCTGGTGGCTGCATAGCGGACGCGATCGCTTCCCGCTGAGTCCTGAATCGATAGAGCGCATCAGGGCACGCAAGGCCCGCAAACAGGCGCGTGACGAGCAGCGCGATGAGCAGCGACGGGAGCACGGACGCCCTCGGGCAGTGCAGGCGCCGTGTCCGGCGCAAGAAGTGCGGCGGGATGGGCAGCGGCGGGGAACTTTCTGACCGATCAACGTCATGCGCAGGTTGGGGCAGAATTCGCGGCGCCCAGTTGGTTTGTAATGTGACCGCGGGAGGTCGGCATTGGAGACGACAACCGCGTATGCGCCCGAGTCATCGTTGGGGTGGCTGGATTTCGACAGCGCGGCGAGCGAGCGTGTCGGTGAGTTGCTGCGCGCGCTTGATGAGCCGGGCACGCTTGATGTGCTGGGGCTGGGCACCGTGCGGGATGCGTTCTCGGGGATGCTCAATCCCGGGACATCGACCATTCAGACCAGGCTCCGCTACTTCATCTTCGTGCCTTGGATCTGTGCTGGGCTTGAGGCCAAGGGGGTGCAGCCGGCCGACTTTGCCCGAAGGCTCCGTGACGACGAGGCACAGCTGATCAAGTGTCTCCATCACCTCGGGCGCAACCAAGGAATCATCGGTTACACCGCTGGCCGGGGTCTCAAGCGCATGCCGAGCGACGCTTACTGGGGAGGCCTGGGCACATGGGGCTTGCGGCGGATGGATCTCAGCATCTCCGAATACGGACAACGCGCCGCCTCCCTCGGGAACATGCGGCCTGATCGCGATGACGACGGCAACGCGACTATGCGAACCGTCTCGATGTGGGCGGAACTGCCCCCGCCTCCGGGCGACTTCCTGCAGGCGAGGATCAGCTTCGAGCTCACCCCCGAAGAGGCGCAACTGCTGGTTGATCACATCAGGCGCCATCATGCGGGCACGCTGCTGGCCGAACTGTGCGCGGCGCCGCAAGCATCCGCGGGCGTCGACTACCCGTGGAATTTGCCGACCGACGGCATGTCGAGCCAGCTCATGGAGATCCTCCGCCATGCCCGAAACTTCTCCGAGTTGACCGCCGGGCCTCAGCACGTCTACAACTTGCTTGTGGCGCGTGCGGCCCGCGCCGAGTTGAGTTGGGACACGGACGAGCTGGAGTCGAACGAACGTGACCGCATCGAAGAGTGGACCGAGCAGATCGCAGCGCGGCTCGATGATGTGCGTTCATGGGTCGACGATCTGCCGGCATTCTGGGCTCTGTTGAGCGAATTCGGGGTCAATCTCGGCGTCCAGGAATTCGTGAACGCCATGGTCGGGCGAATCGCTGCCGATCCCGAGGGGTTCGCCGAGGACTCAGCGGTCCACCGCAGCATCCGTGATCGCGAGCTCCGACTGAAGTCGAAGCGGGCTCGGTTAGCGCATCGTTCTGCGCTGGAGGACTGGAACGGACTAGGTGTCGGCGGACAGTTCGACTTCCGCTGGGGTATCACGCAAAGCTACATGAAGGACATCGCCACGGCCTTGGCGGCACACCTCTGATGCTTCAACCGGCCAACCGCCTGACGCTCATCGGTGCAATGCGGCCGCCTGCGGGATTCCGAATCGAGGCGGCGATTGCCGTCACCTTCACGCTTGATCTTCGGGCACTGCTGGCGGCGCCGGCCGCGTTTGCGCTCACCGGACCGGACGGCGTTGTTGCCAACGGCGAGCAACTGGAGCCTGTCGAGCTACTACACGCCCTTCGCTCCCATGCCAGCAAGATCACCGTGTTCAATCAGGCTGGCTATACCGCTGTGCCGCCTTCGCGGCGGGTGTTCGCGTTCCTTGAAGGAGCACTGGTGCCAGTCGATGCGCCGCAGGGCGGGATAGTGCACCCCAAGGTGTGGGTGCTGCGCTACGAGGCCTGCGATGACCCGCCTGCTGGCCAGATTCGTCAGCAGCGCCTGCGTGTGCTGGTCGCCAGCCGAAACCTCACATTTGATCCGAGCTGGGATGCCGTACTTCGGCTCGATGAGAGCGCGGACTCGAGCGGCACTCGGCTTGAGCCTGTAGGGGAGCTATTCGAAGGCCTGCTCGAGGCGGCGGTCGGCGAAGTCGCCGAAGCCCACCGACAGCGCGTCCAGTCGCTCGCGACGGCGCTACAGGCAGCGACATTCGCCCTGCCCGACGGCGTGGAGGACCTGCAGGTTCACGTGCTGGGTCTCGGTGGCCGGCGTTCACCGCTGACGGGATCGCCGTTGCCGGACAGCGCCGAGCGATCGTTCGTCATTTCTCCATTCGTGAGTGACGGCTTCTTCACTGCAGTGCACCCGCACCCGATCACCGAACTCGTGAGCTTGGAGGCATGGCTCGATTCCCTGAAGCGAACCGCTCTCGCCAAAGTGGGCACGACGTACACGTTCGACGACCGCAGTCCGATCGAACTCGCCACCCCGGAAGATCAGTCGTCGCCGCTGGACCCGGCCCGGCCGCTCGCAGGAATGCACGCCAAGATCTTCGCGTTCGAGACCGGCGACCGGGCGCGCCTGTTCGTCGGTTCAGCGAACGCGACCCGGTCGGCCTTCCATTCCAACGTTGAGATCCTCGTGGAGTTGACCGGACCCATCGAAACTCTCGGCATAGACCGGCTCTGCGGCGGCACTCCCGATGAGCGTGGCCTGCGCGACTGCATCATCTCGTACCGACTTCGCGACGATGCGCCAATCCCGCTGCCCGACACGTCGACGCTGGATCGGGCACGCGTTGCCATCGGACGGCTTCAGATCGAAGGAGTCGTCGAGGCGAGCGGCGCGGACTGGGCCGTCACTTACCGAACAAGCGCGCCTCTGCCGAGCCTCGAAGACACGGTCATCCGCTGCTGGCCACTCCCATCGGCGGGCAATCGGCGTCAAGTGGCCGGGGGTTGCCCATTGGACGAGCGGTTCGAGACGAGCCTCGAAGCCATGAGTGGCTTTCTCGCCTTCGAACTCGCTCAGGACGATGGCGTGGTGACCGAGCTCGTAATGCCGGTCCCGCTACGTGACGTACCTGAGCATCGAGAGCGGTTCCTGTTGCGATCTCTGATCGGGAACGCGGAGCGTTTCTTGCGGTACCTGCTGGCGCTGCTCGATGAGGACTCGGGTCACTTGGATCTGCTGGACGCCGTCGAGCGAGCCAGCGCCGATGCTGCGGGTGACGGGCAAGGCTTCCTCAATCTCCCAGTGCTGGAGAAGCTGCTGCGAACTATGCGCCGCGACCCGGCGAAGCTGGCCAGCCTCCATCCGCTCGTCTCAGACCTCGCGGCCGACGATGCGCTGCCGCCGGGTTTCGCCGAACTCTGGAATGCGATCTTCGACGTGGCGATCGCAGAAGCAACCTCGGCTGCGATTGCAGAATCTGTCGAAGGGGTACAAGACCCGTGACCCAAGGGCACGTCGATGTCGAAGCAGTTCTCGGCGACCTGAAGGACTTTCAACAGCGGACTGCTCGTTGGACCTTCCGGCGGATGTTCGACGAGCACGATCCGGCTTACCGGTTCTTGGTTGCCGACGAGGTCGGTCTTGGTAAGACCCACATCGCCAAGGGCGTGATCGCGCAGGTCATCGAGCATCTCGGCAGCATCGGCGACACACGCCACGACATCGTCTACGTCTGCTCGAACGCGGCCATCGCCCGCCAGAACCTCCGCAAGCTCGTCCCCAAGGGCATCGAGCCGCTCGAAGACGTCGGCCGGCTCGCCATGCTGCCGTTGGCGGCGCTGAACGAGGGCCACGGCAAGCAGCCGGGCATCAACCTGATTGCGATAACGCCCGGTACGTCGCTGAAGTTCGGTCGCAGCACCGGCCGATTCAGAGAACGCTGCCTGGCGTACACATTTCTGCGGGAGCATTGGGGAGCCGATGTCATGACCGCGCCGGCTCGACGGATCTTCTGGGAGGGCATCAC
>JAJDZE010000013.1 GCA_022824805.1 Acidimicrobiia bacterium
TTGGTGCAGAAGTTGTGGGATTTCTGCGATGTGCTGCGTGACGACGGCCTGTCGTACGGCGACTACTTGGAGCAGCTGACGTATCTGCTGTTCTTGAAGATGGCCGATGAGCAGTACGTGTTGCTGGGAGGCGACCGCATCGTGCCGGTGGAGCACGATTGGCAGTCGTTGTTGAGCCGTTCGGGAGCTGAGCTTGAAGCTCACTACAGCGAGTGCTTGTCGGCGCTGGGCGCCGGCGAGGACATGCTCGGGGTTGTTTTCTACAAGGCGCGGAATCGCATCCAGACGCCGGCGAAGCTGGAGCAGCTCGTCAAGGAGTTCATCGATCAGCACGAGTGGATGAGCTACGACGCCGACCTCAAGGGCGACGCTTACGAGGGTCTGATCGAGAAGACCGCCCAAGAAGGTGCAAGGGGAGCGGGTCAGTACTTCACGCCCCGGGCGCTCATCAACGCCATCGTCGACGTGATGCGGCCCGAGCCCGGCCACCGCATCTGCGACCCGGCGTGCGGCACCGGCGGGTTCTTCCTGGGCGCGTACCGGTCGATCGTCGAGCGGCACTCGCCGTTGGAGCCCGACCAGGCCGCGCACTTGCGGTCGGGTGCGTTCACGGGTTGGGAGATCGCTGATCTGCCGGCGCGGCTGTGCGCGATGAACATGCTGCTGCACGGCATCGAGAGTCCCGAGTCGGACTCGCCGATCGTGGTGGACGACGCCCTGCGGGACTCGCCGGGCAGGCCGTTCGACATGGTGCTGACCAATCCGCCGTTCGGCCGGTCGTCGTCGGACAGCTATGAGCGGGAGGATTTCTGGGCGACGACGCGCAACAAGCAGCTCAATTTCGTCCAGCACGTCGTGAGCCTGCTGCGCATCGGCGGCGACGCGGCCGTGGTGGTTCCCGACAACGTGCTGTTCGAAGCCGGAGCGGGCGAAACGATCCGCCGACGGCTGCTGGCTGACTGCGAGGTGCACACGCTGCTGCGGCTGCCGACGGGGATCTTCTACGCCCAGGGCGTGAAAGCCAACGTGCTGTTCTTCCGCCGCCGCGAGGGCGCCGCCGACCCCTGGACTCGGGAGCTGTGGGTGTACGACCTGCGCACCAACAAGCACTTCACGCTCAAACAGAACCCGCTCACCAGAGCCGACCTGGACGACTTCGTCTCCTGCTACCGCGCCGACGCCCGCCACAAGCGCACCGAGTCCGAACGGTTCAAGCGCTACGCCTACGACGAGCTGATCGCCCGCGACAAGGTCAGCCTCGACCTGTTCTGGCTGAGAGACGAGAGCCTCGAAGACGCCGACAACCTGCCGCCCCCCGACGTTCTCGCGGCTGAGATCGCCGAAGACCTCGAAGCCGCCCTCGCCGAGATCCAAGCCCTCGCCGAGAGCCTCGCCGCTTCAGCCAAGCCTGAGTGAGCGACCTCAGAGCCCTGCCCTCGTTTGCAATCAGCCGCTCTACAATCTGCAGTTGGACGGCTGCAAACCTGCAATCAGCCGCTAACAAGTTGTACAATTGGCCGATGGCTTCATCGAAGCTGGTTGAACGGCTTGCAGCGCCGAGGCTGCGCGAGGCGCTGGCCGACTCGCCGGTCGTGGTGGTGCACGGCCCTCGTCAATGCGGCAAGACCACGCTGGCCCAGATGGTGTGCGCGCCGGGTGAGTTCGCCCGAAGTGACCGTCGTGCACATGCATGGGGCGCTGGGCAGACGGGCGCTTCGACACACGCGTATGTGACGTTCGATGACCCCGTCGCGTCAGAGGCGGCTCGCGACGATCCGCTGGGGTTTGTCGACGGTCTGCCCCCCAATGTCGTGCTCGACGAAGTGCAGCGGGTCCCCCAGCTCTACCCAGCCATCAAGCTGGCTGTGGATCGTGACCGTCGCCCTGGACGATTCGTGCTGACTGGTTCGACCAATCTGCTGCTGCTGCCGTCATTGGCGGATTCGTTGGTCGGGCGCATGCAGATTGTCCGACTGCATCCATTCGCTCAGCGCGAGTTCGCCTCTGATTCCCACATCGACAGCGACGCGTCCGGGCACACCGGCGCTGATGCGGAGTCGCGGTCTGGCTTTGTGGACACGCTTTTCGGTTCCGGCTTCGGCACTGAACGGCGTGAACGCGAGGGCACACGCCTAGCCGAACGGATCGCAGCAGGCGGCTTTCCTGCAGCGTTGGACCGGCCCAGCGGTGCTCGCCGCTTGAACTGGTACAGCGACTATGTCGACGCCATCGTCCAGCGCGACCTCCCTGATGTGTCCACGGTGCGAGTGCCCGATGCGCTTCCCCGCCTTGCGGAGATGTGCGCCGCGCAGACCGGTGCGTTGCTGAATGCCAGCAATCTCTCGCGGCTGCTGCAGCTCAGTCGGCCCACTGTGACCGAGTACTTGTCGGTGCTCGAGCGGCTGTTCGTGGTGGAGCGTCTGCGGCCGTGGTATTCCAACCACCACAAACGCATCATCAAGACTCCGAAGCTGCATGTCGGCGACTCGGGTCTGGCGTGCGCCCTGCTCGGCGTCGGCGTCGCAGACCTCAACGGCGACCGCAAGCTCCTCGGCCAACTCATGGAGACGTTCGTCTACGGCGAATTGCGTCGCCAGGCCGGTGCCCATGCTGACCCGCACCAGTTCTGCCACTATCGCGACAAGGACGGCACAGAGGTCGACATCGTCATCGAGCGAGGCAGCCGGCGCGTGGCTGGCGTCGAGGTGAAGGCTTCCGCAACTGTCACAGCGTCAGACTTCCGGGGTCTGCGCCGCTTGGCCGCTGCTGCTGGCGACCGTTTCGTCGGAGGCGCAGTCGTCTACGACGGCGAGATGTGCGCGAGCTTCGGCGACTGTCTCTGGGCCGTCCCCATCAGCTGTCTGTGGAGGTAGGCAACCCCGCCGTTGGCGCCCTCGGGGCTCATTGGGGATTGAAGCTGGGGTCGGGCTCTCCGCCCGCGAGGGGGCGCTGTGCCGGCTTTATCCGCCCGCGAGCGGGCGGACTAGGTGCACCTCTGATGTTGGGGTGAGGGCTTCGAGCCAGGGGTCGGGGATGATCTCGCCGTCGATGGCTACTGCGGTGGAGGATGTCTCGACGAGGTGTGCGTTGAGTGACGGGTAGCGCTCTGCGAGCTGGCGTACCAGGTCGCGCACGTTTGGCGCGTCGATGGTGACCTCGGATGTGCCGCCGGTGTGCTGGCGCTGGTCGGTCGAGAAGTGAACGACCGCCATCGAGTTGCCCCGACGAATCGGCTCAGCGGCTTCGGGCTGCGCTCAGCTCTCGGCGGCCGTCAGTGCTTCGAGCACTCGCGGCGGCGAGAGCGGCAGGTCGCTGATGCGCACGCCTGTGGCATCGGCAATGGCGTTGGCCATCACCGGCAGCGGCGGCACGATGCCCACCTCGCCGACGCCGCGCACGCCATAGGGATGCGACGGGTTCGGCACCTCCACGATGCAGGTTTCGATCATCGGCAGATCCGATGCCACCGGGATGCGGTAGTCGAGGAATCCCGGGTTCTCGAGGTTGCCGTCGTCGG
>JAJDZE010000130.1 GCA_022824805.1 Acidimicrobiia bacterium
TACATCGGAATCGCCAGCAACCAGCACTGGCTGCGGCTGCGCGCCGCCGCCGTCAACCTCCAACGCCTCACCAGCCTCGGCCTGCACCACAACGGCACCAACTGGGCCACCACCTGACCCCCCACCGCCGCCAGCACCCCGACGCCAGCCACCGAACACCCCGACCGCGCCACAACCCCCAGACCCCCACCCACAACACCCGATTGCTCAGCAGTCTCCTAGCCGAACTCTCGCGAGTATTACCGAGGGAACTGCTGACCGCTCATTCCTCTCTAGCAACCTCTCGGACGACGAACCTTATAGATGCCCCGGTCTCGTTCCCTGGCATGGTACCGAGCAGGCGGACGGATGTGGCTTGCCGATTAAAGGTTCGTTGCGTTCAGCCAGCAATGTATATTACGCTGTTACGCGCAGCTCTATCTACTTGCCACAATCCGAAGACCCAGCTGTAGAGAGCATTCTTGAGTTATTTTCTGCGCATAGTGGACTAAGAAGGATCCTTGAACTTCTTGAGAGTTCAGATAATGACCGTCGGATCTCCGCAATTCGAGATACGGCGCGAGCTGATCTCGAAAAATGGGACGATCGCAAGATTGAACAGGCGCTAACGGCCCACTATTCTGATCCAGAAGATGCACCAAGTAGCGATGCGGATGAGGCCAAAGAAGCGGAAACTGACTTCAGAAGAGCGGAGTACGATACTCTTGTGGTGCCGCGGCGTCACAAGGAACTAGAGAGTCGTGTGCTGCCGGTTGAGAATTACGGCGATTGGATTGCTCAGCATTTTGATCGAATCGTTCTAGTGGAGCGCTTACGTGAAACTAAAGCGATGGTAGGTTTTGAGAGGATAGTGCCTGAAACGCCGTTGCAGATTGAAGAGCGCAAGAAGCAACTTAGGAAACAGCACAATGAGTTCGGCGCTAGCTGGTTGCCTGCGACGCTAGTGTATGGGGAGGGGATCTTTCTGGTATTGAGGGAAGACCGGCTAGCACATTGGGAGAGTCGACGTGATGTACAGGACCGTGCATCGCGTTTGCAAACGAACTATGGAGAAGCAGCGGAGCTTCGTGGCTTGCAAAATCGAGATCTCGCTAGCAGACTGCCGATGATTCATACGTTTGCGCATCTCGTAATGAACCGACTGACTTTCGAATGTGGCTATAGTTCTGCTTCACTGAGAGAGCGTTTGTATGTGAGTCATGGATCGAATCCTATGGCCGGAGTATTGATCTACACGGCGGCCGGTGATTCAGAAGGTACGATGGGGGGGCTCGTGCGAATGGGTCGTCCTCGGCACCTGGCACGTATCGTTCTCTCGGCTCTCGAAGATGCAATGTGGTGCTCCGCTGATCCGGTATGTATGGAAATTGGTAGCACAAGCGGCCAAGGCCCTGATTCCTGCAACTTGGCAGCTTGTCACAATTGCGCGCTTGTTCCCGAGACTGCATGTGAGCAGTTCAACCGCTTTCTGGATCGGGGTCTTGTAGTCGGATCACATGACAATCAATCGCTTGGCTACTTTGATCTTCCGGCGTAGTTGCGTGCAACTCACCAATGCAGCACGGTTGGCGGGGTGAGTCGGCCCTTATGAGGTGACGTTGAAGGATCGGATCGAATGGCGAGACAGTGGCCTGGGTCCGGGCCGCGAGAACAGCGGCCGAGTCCGAGGCGCGGCTGAGTCAGCTCTGATTCCGCCTCGCGACGGCAGCGGCGCTGGGGGTACCGGTACGCTGCGGGACCATGGCCCAGAAGCGGTTCGTCGTGATCGGCGGTGGCCCGGCGGGTCACTCGGCGGCTACCTATGCGGCGCGCTACGGCGCAGACGTGACGCTCATCGAGCGCGACATTGTGGGCGGTTCCGCGCACCTGCGAGATTGCGTGCCGTCCAAGACCATGATCGCCACCGGCTCGGCGCTCAGCTTCGCCGGCCATCTCGACGAGCTGGGTCTCGCCAATGTGTCGACATCGGTGGACACCCCGCACCTCCGCCAGCGCATCGGCGACATCGAAGAGCGTCTCGCCGAGGTTGCCCGCCAGATGCTGGTCAGCCAAGGTGTGCGGATCCTGTCGGGCTCGGGCCGCCTGCTCGGGCCCAACGAGGTCTGCGCAGATACCGCGGATGGGGCGGTGGAGCTCTCGGCCGATGTCGTCGTGCTGTCGACCGGCAGCCGTCCCCGCATCCCCGAGTGGGCGCCCATCGACGGCGAGCGGGTGCTGACTACCCGCGATGCGTATCCGCCCGCAGAGCTGCCCGAACACCTCGTGGTGGTGGGCTCGGGGGTGACCGGTGTCGAATTCGTGCACATGTTCACCTCGCTGGGCTCCCAGGTCACGCTGATCGTGAGCCGGCAGCAGGTGCTGCCACACAAAGACCCCGAAGCCGCCGCAGTGCTGGAGCAGACCTTCAGCGATCTCGGTGTGGCCATGCTCAAGGGCGCACGTGCGGTGGACATCGTGCGTGACGGCGACGGCGTCGAGGTGGTGTGCAGCGACGGCCGCACGGTTCGGGCAACGCACGCTCTGCTCGCCATCGGCTCGATACCCAACAGCGACGGCTTGGGGCTCGAGAACACCGACGTGCGAGTCGATGGCGAGGGCTATGTGGAGGTGGACCACAACCTGTGCTCGTCGGTGCCGGGCATCTATGCGGCGGGCGACCTGTCGGGCAAGCTGCCGCTCTCGTCGGTGGCGGCGATGCAGGGTCGCAAGATCGTCGAGCACGCGATGGGCCTGCACGAATCCCGCCCGCACCGCCATCTCGACTACGACAAGGCGGCGTCGGCCATCTTCACCGAGCCCGAGATCGCCGATGTCGGGCTGGCCGAGGCGGAAGCGTTTGCCACTGGCCGCAAGATTCGCGTCACGAAGGTGCCGTTCGGCGCGAACGCCAAGGCGCTGATCGAAGAGAACCCCCGCGGTTTCGTGAAGATCGTCTCCGACCCGCTGACCGGCCAGGTGCTGGGCGGTTCCATCGTGGGCCGCCACGCGGCCGAGCTGATCTCGGTGGTGGCTCTCGCTGTCAGCGCGAACCTGCGCGTTCAGGACATCGCCGAGAGCCTGTTCGTGTATCCGTCGTTGAGCGAGGCCCTCTCCGAGGCAGCTGAGTGAGCCACCGCAGCTGGCGGACTCGCCTCATTCTTGTCGCGCTGGCGGTTCTGACCTTGGTCACCGCAGCTGCCACCGGCGTATCGGCCTACGTGCTGGTGCAGCTCGGACGGATCGAACGACATGAGCTGGCGGGTGTGCTGACACCTGCTCCCCAGCAGCCGGTGACAGCAGCCGACGTGCTGATCGGGCAGTCGGCCGCAGTCGCGGCGAACACTGACAGTGCTGCCGGCGAAGACAGCGCCGGCAGTGACGAAGCGGGAATCGCAGGTGATGGCGTCGCATCAGGTGACGAGTCGGACTCCTCGTCGGACCCGTCACGTGCCGCTGACCCGCCTGCTGGCCAGCCTGTCCTGCCGGGTGGCCCGACCGGAGAGAACTACTTGCTTGTCGGCACGGACAGCACTCTGGGACTCGCTGCCGACGATCCGCTGCGTGCCGGCCACTCGGACAACAACCGGCTGGCGGACGTCATCATGGTGATCCGGCTGCGCGACGACGGCACCGCCGCGATGATGTCCATCCCGCGGGATCTGGCGGCAGAGATCGCCGGCACGAGCGACATCGCCGGCACCGGCGTCATCGCCAAGATCAACAGCGCGTACAACCGCGACCGCACCACGGCGGGACGCGCCGCCCGCATGATCGACACCGTCGAGGACAACCTCGACATCACCCTGCAGCATTTCGTGGAGGTGGACTTCGAGGCATTCCTGAGGCTGGTCGACGCCATCGGGGGTGTCGAGATGACATTCGACCGACCGTTGCGCGACGAGCCGAAGGAGAATGCAACCGACCCGACTGACAGCCGCAGCGGCTTCGTGACGGCGGCGGGCACCCATCTCTTGGACGGGCGGCAGGCGCTTGCCTACGTTCGCAGCCGCCATCTCGAGGAGCAATTGCCTGACGGGACCTGGCAACGGCATGGCGCCTGGAACGATCTTGCACGCAACGACCGCCAACGGGAGTTCTTGCGCACCGCCGTCGCTCAGGTCGCACCCGCGTTGCTGGCCAACCCGATCCGCCTGCTCGCCGTGCTGGACATCGCAGCCGACCACCTGTCCACGTCGGACACGCTGGGCATTGTGAACGATGGCCGGAGACTCGCGGGCAGATCCATCGGAGTCGATGTGGAAGCCGGTGTCGAGGACTACAAGCTCCGGGTTGTGGACGTGCACGAACCGGTGCGCTGGTCGCTGGGGCTCGACCCACAGCACGCCGAGCACAATCAGCGGGTTCTGGACATATTCCGGGGCATCGGCTGGGACGACATCGTCGAATCGCGTGTGCGGGTGCAGGTCACCGGAGCGGCGCGCCACCAGGTGGCTGCACGGCTGAGCGAGCTTGGGTTCGACGCGCAGGCAGCGGGGCCGATGCCCGAGGGCATCTCGCACGCCCCGGAAGGCACCGTCGTCTATCTGGCCCCGCAGGGGCGGCTCGCTGCCGGCCTGCTGGTCAGTCACCTGCTGCCTGTGCCAGACTTCGCCGGCCATGCCGAGCTTGACGCAACCACGGTGATCCTGCACATCGGCGACGAGCCGCCTCGCATCGACCCCGGCTACCGGAGGGTCGACGTGCCTTCCGCCGACCAGCTGGCGCCATGAGCGGCACATCGCCTGAGCAACGCATCCTCGTCATCGGCGCGGGTTATGTCGGACTGACGACGGCGGCGTGCTTCGCCCACCTCGGCCATGACGTCATCTGCGCGGACATCGACCGGGCCAAGGTGGCGTCCCTGTCGGCTGGCGTGGTGCCCATACGCGAAGTCGATCTGGATCGGCTCGTGGCCGAAGGCATCGCTGCGCGACGCCTCCGGTTCGTGATCTCGGCCGAGGCCGTAGCCGCCACGTGCGACTTCGTCTTCGTCTGCGTGCCGACTCCGTTGCGTGCCGACGGCGAGACCGAGCTCAGCTACTTGCTGGCAGCGCTCGATTCGGTGGCGCCTCGCCTGCAGCCCGGCTCGGTGGTGGTGACGAAGTCGACCGTGCCGGTGGGAACAGCGCCCAAGATCGCGGCGGCCT
This sequence comes from Acidimicrobiia bacterium, assembly GCA_022824805.1. Taxonomy (GTDB): domain Bacteria; phylum Actinomycetota; class Acidimicrobiia; order Acidimicrobiales; family Poriferisodalaceae; genus Poriferisodalis. The sequence continues at coordinate 5,127 of JAJDZE010000130.1, forward strand.
TGGGGCGCACCGATGTGGCGCTGGCGTCGAATCCCGAGTTCCTGCGGGAGGGCAGCGCAGTGGCCGACTTCCTGTCACCCGATCGGATCGTCATCGGGGCCGAGGATCTCTCGGTGGCACGCCGGGTCGCGGCGCTGTATGCCCGCGTGGAAGCACCGGTCATCCTGAGCGATCCCACCTCGGCCGAGACTGTCAAGTACGCGGCAAATGCCTTCCTGGCCGCCAAGGTCTCGTTCGTGAATGCGCTGGCCGCCGTCTGCGAAGCGGTCGGCGCCGACGTCGACACGGTTCTTGCCGGGGTCGGCACCGATCACCGCATCGGCTCGGCATACCTGCAACCCGGCCCCGGCTGGGGCGGCTCGTGCCTGCCAAAGGACACCCGCGCCTTGGTATCGGTCGCCAACGACGCCGGTTATGTCTTCGACCTGCTCGAAGGCGTCATCGCGGTCAACGAGCAGCAGCTCGACCGGGTGGTGGCGAAGGTTGCTCGCATGGTTGTGGCCGAGCCGGACAAGGTGACGGATCCGGGTGCCGCTGACGGGGCCCCGGCATCTGTTGACCTCGACGGTGTCACGGTGGCCATGCTGGGCCTCACCTTCAAAGCCGGCACCGACGACCTGCGCGGCTCTCCCGCACTGCGGGTCGCCGAGCGGCTGAGCGCGACCGGGGGGCGCCTCGTGGCGTACGACCCGGCGCTGGTCGACCTTGACGTCCGGCCCGACATCGCGTCACAGCTGCCGGCGGCCGTGCACGTCCGAGGCTCGGCGATCGAGGCCCTGAACGGCGCCGATGTGGCGGTCGTGCTGACCGAGTGGCCCGAGTTCGCGGGCCTCGACTGGGAGCGGGCGGCATCGGAGATGGCCGCAGCTCGCATCGTCGACGCCCGCAACCTGCTCGACGCCAACCAGCTACGCGCCGCAGGCTTCACCTACGAGGGCCTCGGACGGCGCTGAGCGCAGGCGCAGCAGACACATCTGCCGCTAACCGCCCGAGGATGCCCTGCCGCCCCCGCAGCGGGCGCACCCATTGACGCTGAGCGCCGGTAGCTTGTCGCCCCGTATGGCGAGATCAGCCGCTGCCAAGAAAGTCGCCAAAGCAGCGAGTGCCGGCGGAAGCGGCAGGAGCTTTCGCCCCCGGCGCGACATCCTGTTCCCGGCGGCGATGCTGCTCGTCGTCCTTCTGGGCGTCGTGCTGATCCTGGTGGCCCGCAACGAACGGTCCTCGAACGCGCCGGCAGGCCCGCCGCGCCTCGGCGATCACTGGCACTCGCTCTACGCGATCTACGACTGCGACGAGTTCATCCTCGACCTGTACCCCAACGACGTCGACGACCAGTCGGGCATCCACACGCATGGCGACGGGCTCATCCACATCCACCCGTTCCACACCGGCGTGACGGGTCAGTTCGCCACCGTCGGTGCGTTCATGCGCGAGATCGAGTTCGAGCTGACCGACTCGAGGATCGAGCTGCCCGACGGCAGCATCCTCGACGAGTCCGGCGAAGGCTGCGCGTCTCCTGATCCCGACAGCGACGATCCCGCCATCTCCGAACCGGGGGCAGAGCTGCGGATCATGCGCTGGGAGACGCTGCAGGCAGAGAAGGCGCTGGCGTTCACCGAGGATCTGCGCGATGTGCGCTTCCTGGACGACGGGCAGATCTTTGTGTTCGCATTCGTCCACCCGAGCGTGGAGAACGCAGACGTTCCGCGACCCGACGACGCATTCCTGCGGTCCTACCTCAATCTGCCGCCCGAGGATCAGCCGCTGATCGACGGCTTGACCGAAGAGGGACCGGTGCTTGACGACGGCAGCGAGAGCGAGCCGGTCGAGGGCGATCTCCCGGTCACATCCGAGCCCTCGGAGACATCCGAGCCCGCTGAGTGAAAGCGATCCTGCTGCTGGGCGGCTTCGGCACCCGGCTGCGCCCGCTGACCAACGACACCCCCAAGCAGATGCTGCCGGTGTGCGGGCGGCCGATGATCGAGTGGGTCTGCGAGCACCTGCACCGCCACGGGATCGATGAGATCGTGCTCTCGCTGGGCTACCGGGCCGAGGCGTTCACCGCCGCCTACCCACACGGCCGCATCGGACAGCTCGCATATCAGGTGGCAGTCGAGCCCGACCCGCGCGGCACAGCGGGAGCTGTGCGATTTGCCGCAGAGGCCAGTGGCATTACGGGCACGTTCCTGGTGCTCAATGGCGACGTGCTGACCGACCTCGACATCGGTGCTCTTGCGGGCATTCATGAGCGTTCAGGAGCAGAAGCCACCATCGCGCTGCAGCCGGTGGCCGATCCGGCGCCCTACGGCCTCGTGGTGGCCGATCCGGCGGGTCGGGTGCTGTCGTTCTCGGAGAAGCCGGCGCCGGGCTCGACCCCCGCGGCGCTGCCGCGAAGCGAGCGGCCCACGATCAGCGCCGGTACCTACGTGCTGACCGAAGCAGTGCTCGCTCGCATCGCGCCCGACCGGCCCGTCTCCATCGAGCGCGAGATCTTCCCCCAGCTCGTCGCGGACGGGGCGCTGGCGGCGCTGGTTGCCGACACGTACTGGCTCGACACTGGCGCGCCGCAGCAGTACCTGGCTGCCAATCTCGACATCCTCGAAGGACGCCGGCCGCTCGCCCATGTCGTCGACGGCGGGGCTGTTCCCGGCGTGCCGCCACCAGAGAAATCGGGTGGAGGAGTTCATCCCCAGGCACAGATCCGCACATCGGTGGTCGGCCGCGGGTGCCAGATCGGTCCTGGCGCAGTCGTGCAGCGATCAGTCGTGGGGGACCGCTGCCGCCTCGCCGCCGGCGCCATCGTGATCGACTCGGTGCTCGGCCCGGGCGTTGTCGTGGGCGCGGGGGCAGCGCTCTGCGATTTCTCGGTGGTCGGCGGCGGAGAGCAGGTCGCACCGGGGGCCGTGCTGCGTGCGCAGCGCCAACCGCCCCCCGACTGAGCGATCGGGCCGAGCGGCTGAGCCGAGCTCGAGGCGCCTGTGGGCCGAGCCGCGTATGAGCAGCAGCAACGCCGCGCCGGCTCTAGCGGAACAGGTCCTCGGCGGGATCCCTGACGATCTCCGAGCGCACCGAGGCACGCCGCAGCCAACTCGGGTCGACCCCGCGCACGATCGCAACCGGCACGCCCCGCGCCTTGCCGCACACCAAGTCGGCAGCTGATGCGATCTCATCGGCCACGCACACCTCGGTGACCATCAGCTCCCGCCCCAGTGCATCGGCAGTGCCCTTCAGGTCGACGACGGCGGCGATGCCCGCGCAGCCGATGGCCACATCGGTGACGCCGCGCCGCCACGGGCGCCCGAACGTGTCGGAGACGATCACCCCGACGGTCCGGCCCGACAGCGCCCGTATGCGGTCTCGGATCTTGTTGGCGGAGCGGTCGCTGTCGTCGGGCAGCAGCGCGGCGTAGCCCCGCTCGACGTTGGACAGGTCGATGCCTGCGTTTGCGCAGATGAACCCGTGCTTGGTCTCGCTGATGATGAGGTCGCCGCGCCGGCGCAGGATGCGGACTGACTCACGCTCGACGAGGGGCTTGTGCGACAGCGGATCGTCGGCGTCGATCTGCTCCATGGCGCCCTCAGCCTTGGAGACGATCTTCTGCGTCACGACGAGCACATCGCCGTCGCGCAGGCCGGCAGGTGACGCTTCGCAGGCGCCAGCGATGACGGCGCCCAGATCGGCACCGAGCGTGATCTCGCCGATGCCTTCGAGCGGATGCAATTCGATGGTCATGTGCTCATTCTTGCGCTGACGGCCTCCAACGTCGCTCGGGCCAGCCCGGCTGCGCGGTCGGGGTCGGCCATGATCGTGTCGGTCACCACCGGTGTCATTCCCGCCTGGGCCACGGCGGGAGCGAGTTCGGCGTCGGCATGGTCGATCACCAGCGTGCCGGCGAAACCGGTGTAGAGCCGCGCCACGCCGACGACGCTGGGCTCGTGGCCCAGCTCGCGCATCATGGCGCCGGCAGGCCCCTTGATCGATGCGCCGCCCACGATGGGTGATACGGCCACGACGCTGTCCCGCCGGTCCCGCAGCGTCTCGCGCACCTGGGGCACTTCGATGACGGGGCCGATCGAGACGAACGGGTTTGACGGCGCGACAACCACCGTGCCGGCGGTGCTCAGGGCATCCAGCACGCCCGGTGCCGGCCTGGCCCCCTTGATGCCCGCGAAGCGAACCGACCGCACGGCGATGCCGTGCTGGTGAGCCACGAAGTAGTCTTGGAAGTCGATCTCGGTTGCTCCGTCGGGTTCAGCCGGCGTGATGCGGGTGGCGATGGGATCGTCGCTGACCGGCAGCAGCGTCAGCTCGAGCCCGAAGCTGGCAGCAATCTCACCGGTCACCTGCGACAGGGATGCACCCTCGCTGCGTCGCTGTGTGCGGAACAGGTGCAGTGCAAGATCCAGGTCGCCGAGCTTGAACCAGTCCTGCCCGCCGAGCCGTCCCAGCTCGGTGAGCACACGCCAGGTCTCGCCGGCGCGGCCCCAGCCGGTCTCGGGGTTGATCTGCCCGGCGAGCGTGTAGGTGACCGTGTCGAGATCGGGGCTGATGCGCAGGCCGTGCAGCGTGAAGTCGTCGCCGACGTTCACGATCGCGGTGACATCGGCGGGCCGGCAGACGCGAAGCAGCCCGCTGAGGAACCGGGCGGCGCCGACACCGCCGGCCAGCACGGCGACGGCTCGAGAACTCGAGGCGATCATGCCGAGGTCGGTCCGGGTGGGCAGTCGGGTGTTGCGGTGGTGGCCTGCCGGCCGGCGGCCAGCGATACAGCGGTGGCACGCGGGCTGCGGCTCGCGCTGCCCGGCGCTGAGTGTGCCGGCACACCCACCGCGTCCGACGGCGTTGCGTAGCTGCTCGGGCTCCACACCTCATAACCGCTGCCGTCGGCGCGTACCTGCACCTCATAGAGGGCAGTGTTCTGGAGTCCCGGGATGGTTGCGGGCGAGCTGACATTGCGCATCGTGATCCACTGCCTCCCGACGGGCCGGTACCGGATCCGGTAGCCGTCCGGGTCGCCGCTGCCTCCTGCAGCCGGGGCATCCCAGCGGACTTCGAGGGCGCCGTTGAGCGGCTGCACTGTCACATCACGCGGCGCTCCGGGTGCGTCGGCGCGGGGGTCGCATTCGCGGTCCAAGCCTCTCAGTGCGTCAGTTGCCGCCGCTGCAGCGGATTCGGGCACCGCGGCGGGCCCGCCGAAGATCGTGAGCTGTACGGTGCCCGCATCGGGAACCGGTCCGGCCAGGAAACTGCGTGTTGCATCGGGCAGGGCCGGCTCAGACAGCAGCAGCGGTGCCCGTCGCAGACCCAGCAGCGGGCCGCCGACCAGCGCGTCAGGGAACTTGCGGCCGTCGGCGAGGCCGAATTCATCGGACCCGAAGCAGCGATCGGCCAGTGCATCGGCGATCTCCACGGCGGTCTCGAAGCGGTCGCGTCCCCACAGGCGCTCGACCCTGATGCCGAGGTCGGAAATCTCCGCCTCGACCGAGTCCGCAATCGCTGCAGTTCCACCGGCAATCACCACCTGTTCGATCGCGTAGTCGACGAAGTAGTTCCTCACCGACGCCGGGAGCCGGTCGGGTTCGGAGAGCAGCACGGGATGCGGGCCTGAGAAGGCGAGCGGGGCCAGCGCCAGGGCATCGGCGAACTTCTCGCCGGTTGCCAGCAGGGCAGTGCGGTGCCCGTCGCCGCAGTACTCGCCGATCTCGTCGGCATCGATCTCGCGGGCGATGCCGACCACGGTCAGGTAGCGGTCGGCGCCTTCGAGCCGGGTGAGTCTGCCGCTGATCAAGCCGGCCAGTGCAGCTTCGACATCATCGGAGATGGCCGTGGCGCCGCCGGCGATGATGATGTCGTCGACCCGGTGCCGCTCGATGAAGCTGCGGGTTGCTTCGTGCAGCTCATCGGGCGCCGACAGCAGGATCGGCGCGTTGCGCACGCGTGCCAGCGGGGTGGCAGCCAGGGCGTCGGCGAAGGTCTCGCCTGACGCCACAATGACGGTGTCGATGGCGCCGGCAGCGGCTGCGTATTCCTCTGCTATCTCTGCCGCCGTCTCGTAACGGTCGGCACCCGACAGCCGGTCGGCATTGATACGCGACGCGGCGCCCGCTGCGTTTCCGAACCCGATGATCGCAGTTGCGGCCAGCAGCACTGCCGCTGCCGCCCGCAACGGGCGAACCCAGCCAGTGTGTGGGCGGCGTGCCATCCGTGGCACCGTACCGGAACCCATCGTCAATACGGTTGAGGCCTTCGAGGACCCGCTCTTGTCGGCGATTCTCACGCGCTGGGGCTCTCGGGCCGCTCGGGCCACGGCTTCGCCTCATGCTGACTTCACACCATCGGCGGTGAGCCGTACCCTGAACTGCGCCCCTACACGCCCGCCCTGCCATCGCAGAACCGGAGCAGACCCGTGCCGACGGCCCTCATCACCGGAATCACCGGCCAGGACGGCCAATACTTGGCCGAGTACTTGCACAGCGAGGGCTACCGGGTGGTCGGGCTGATCACGGGCCAGCGCAATCCGCGCTCAGAGACGATGGCGACCGATCTGCCCTATGTCGAGCTCGTGCCCGGCGACCTCGCCGACCTCGCGTCGCTCATAGCGGCACTCGAGTACACCCAACCCGACGAGGTGTACAACCTCGGCGCCATTAGCTTCGTGGCGCTGTCGTTCAAGCAGCCCGAGCTGACGGCCAACGTCACCGGATTGGGTGTGCTGCGACTGCTCGAGGCCATCCGGCTCGTGGGCGGTGTAGACAATCCGATCCGCTTCTATCAGGCCTCCTCCAGCGAGATGTTCGGCAAGGTACGCGAGACCCCCCAGAACGAGCTGACGCCGCTGCACCCGCGCAGCCCCTACGGCTCGGCCAAGGTGTTCGGGCACAACACCACCGTGAACTACCGGGAGAGCTACGGGCTGTACGCCTGCAGCGGCATCCTGTTCAATCACGAGTCCCCCCGGCGCGGTCTCGAATTCGTGACGCGCAAGGTCACCAACGCCGTCGCACGCATCAAGCTCGGACTGCAGGACGAGGTGGCACTCGGCAACCTCGACGCCAAGCGCGATTGGGGATTCGCCGGCGACTACGTGCGAGCGATGCATCTCATGCTCTCCCAGCCCGAGCCCGATGACTACGTCATCGCAACGGGCCAGACGCACGCCGTGCGCGATTTCGTGCAGCTCGCCTTCGCCGCAGCCGGCATCGAAGATTGGGAGCGTCACGTGCGGATCGACGCCCGGTTCTTCCGGCCTGCGGAAGTCGACCTGCTGGTCGGCGACGCCTCCAAGGCAGCCAGGGAACTGGGGTGGGTGCCGCAGATGTCATTCGAAGAACTGGTGACGTCGATGGTCACGAACGACATCGAGATCGAGCGGCGCAAGCTGAAGTGACGGCTCGGGTGCGGGAACTCCCGATGTCGCGGCGCGTCGCGGCCAGGCGGCGCCGGCTCGCCGGCATGGCTGTGGCGTGTGCGGTGGCGGCTGGATCCCTGGCGCTAGCGGTGCCGCCGGCCGGCGCACAGACCGCGGAGCTGGCCCCGAGTGTGATCGTCGTGCAGGGACGGGGTTTCGGGCATGGCAACGGGCTCAGCCAGTGGGGTGCGCTGGGCTATGCCGTCGACCATCGCTGGACAAGCGACCAGATCGTTGAGCACTACTACAGCAACACCACCCGGTCCACTGTGAGCAATCCCGATGTCTGGGTGCATCTCACGGGCAATGATCGCAACGACCTGCTGGTCACGTCTGCCGCGGCGTTCAGCGTGGCAGACGAGCAGTTCGACGGCGGCGACGTCGTGCGGATCGGCGTCAGCTCCGGCGCTTTCTGGGTGCGCTCGAACGCCGGCTGCGGGCGTCGTGGCGACCTCGCCGCCGACGGGCTGTCCGCGTCGAGCCGCCGCGGCGATCGGTACATCGAAGCCGTCCCGTCCAACAGCAACTACGCCGTGGATGACCAGTCGCAGCTCCTGGTGATGATCTACTGCGACGGCCGCGACCCGGCGGTGGAGTCGAGGCGGACCGCCTACCGGGGCGCCCTCGGCGTGGTGGATCAGAACGGCCCGTTCTCGTTCAACCGCGTCCCGCTGGAGCAGTATCTGCGCGGCGTCGTGCCCCGCGAGAGCATTCCCGAGTGGGGCGCGGCGGGCGGTGGACGTGGCATCGCCGCGCTCGAAGCGCAGGCCATCGCGGCACGCTCGTATGTGCTCTCGCTGGCAGCCGCGCGCGCGCGCAGCGGAAGCCAGGGGAGGTTCACCGACACCTGCGACTGGTGGAATTGTCAGGTGTACGGCGGCGCCGCCCGCGACGGGAACGCGCTCGATCACGGATCCCGGTATATCCACACCAACACCGCGATCCTGAACACGGCAGGCCATGTGCGCGTCCATGAAGACGGATCGATTGCGTTCGCCGAATTTCACGCGTCGAGCGGCGGCTGGACGGCCGGCCTTGACGAGGGTTCCCGATTCCCTGGCGTCCAGGATCTCGGCGACGCGACGAAGGGCAATTCCAACCATGCATGGGAGTTTCGCATCAGCAGGTCGGACATTGAGGCGGCCTATCCGAGCATCGGCAGCCTCGTCTGCATCCAGGTCACCCACCGTAATGAGAAAGGCGCATTCGGCGGGCGGACCCGCGGCATGCGCATCGTGGGAACCGACGGCATCGAGGACTTCGAGGGGCACTCCGGCGTCGAGAACGGTCAGTGGAACCGCTGGGCACGCGATCCGTTCCGCAAGAGGTTCTCCCTGCGGTCGGACTGGTACCGCTTCCCGCAGTTCCCCGACGGCGAGCCGTGCGAGCGGCCTGCCTCTGGCACCCCCGATCCACCGGCAGAAACAGACGGCCCCGGCCTATTGGTGCTGAAGTCCAATGGCGCCGTCATCGCCGAAGGGACCGCGGTGCACCTCGGCAACGGGACGCTGCGGTCGTCATCTGACCGGTTCACGGCCATGGCTGCGCATCCGGACGGCGGCGGCTACTGGCTCGCGACGTCCGGCGGCGACGTTCAGTCCTTCGGCGACGCCGATTATCACGGGAACGCGGTCGGTGCCCGAAGCGCCGAATCCGTGGTGGCGATGGCGGCCCATCCAGATGGGAACGGTTACTGGCTCGCGACCAGCGGGGGCAACGTGTTCGCCTTCGGAGCTGCTGGGCACTGGGGCGCCGTCGCGCACCTCCGGCTGGCTGCGGAGGTCGTCGACATCGAGGCCTCGCCGACCGGCGACGGCTACTGGCTGGCGCTCGATGACGGGCGCGTGCTGGCATTCGGCGACGCAAGCGATCTCGGATGCGGACCGCTGCTGCGCTCTGGCATGGCCGGCATCGGTCTTGCAGCCTCGCCGGACGGCGGCGGCTACTGGCTCGCGGGCGCCGACACAGCAGTGCACGCCATTGGCGCGGCAGACCACCATGGCGATCGCGCCGACCGCCAGAACCGGCTGCGAGCGGTCGGATTCGCCGCCACCGCCAGCGGCAACGGCTACTGGCTGGTGTGGAGCGACGGCACCAGCTTCAACTACGGGGACGCGCCGGACTACCGCACCTCCCGGGCGGGACTCGGCGTCGTCGCTGCCGAATCCGTGCCCTAGGAGGCTGAGCCGCATGGCGAAGCCGTGGCCCGAGCGGCCCGTGAGCGCAGCGAACAAGAGCGGGAAATAATGGCGATACGACGAGAACTGAGCTGGCCGTGAGTTCGCCAACCTCGGAGGAGCTGCCGCTGTCCGCTGAGACGGAACCAGCCGTTCTGGTGCCTCGGCCTGCGGTTGCTGCCATCGTCACGACGGGCTCGCAGTGGTCTGATACCGAATTCACCCTGCGGGCGCTCGCCGCCCAGGACTACCCGCGGCTCGCGGTGCTGGTGCTGTGCGATGCCGAAGGGGAGCAGGGTCGCCGGGTTCGAGAGCTGCTTCCCACCGCCGCCGTGACGGATCCCGTGTCGTCTCGCAGGAGTCGAGGCCGTGGGACGCAGCGCGGGCGGATGGGCGCTGTCAACAACCGGGGAGCCTCGCTGGTCCGGGGCGCCGATTACCTCCTCTTCCTGTCCGATCGCGTCGCGCTGGCGTCCGATGCCATCAGCATCCTCGTCGACGATGCCGAGAACGTCCCGGGCCGGATCGTCGGTGTCGCCGGTCCCAAGCTGCTCGACGCCAGCGACGGTCTGACGCTGCGCGATCTTGGCGGCACCGCTGACCGCCTCGGGGTCCGGATTCCTGTTGCCGGTCAGGACGAACTCGACCAAGAGCAGCACGACGAGGCCCGCGATCTGTTCGTGGCGCCCAGCGAGGCAATGCTGGTGCGGGAGGACATCTTCCGCATCGTCGGCGGCTTCGATCCAGCGCTCGAAGGCGACGGCGCTGTTGTCGACTTCTGCTGGCGGATCCAGCTCTGCGGCGCACGGGTGCGGGTGGTGCCGTCGGCAACCGGGACGGTGCAGTCAGATGCAGCGCCGGCCGCTCACGGACCCTCGGCACGACAGCATGAGCATCGAGCCCGGCTGCGCACCGTGGCGAAGTGCTACGGGTGGGTGCACCTGCTGCCTGCGGTGCTTCTTGCGGCAGTGCTGGCTGCGGGCGAGGTGCTGCTGGCCGCGCTGCGCGGGCGGTTCGCCCAGGCCTCGGACGTGGCGCTGGCATGGCTGTGGAACGCCCGCCACCTCGGCGGCACGTTCGCACTACGCGGCGCTGCCAAGCGCTACCGGCGGGTGCGAGATGCCGATCTGCGCCGATTGCAGCAAGGCGGTTCGGTGCGTGTCGCCGACTGGTTCCGCTATCGCCTGAGTCCCGAAGGCGGGCTGGCGGCACGGACCACGATCGACGAGAGCATCCTGGGCACCTGGCGACGCAATGCGCACCGGACAGTGTGGGTGGTCTGGCTGGGGGTGCTCGGGCTGATCGCCTTCGGCTCACGCCACCTGCTCACGGGCGGCATCGGGGCATACGGCCAGTTCGCACAGTTCCCCGACGCCGCCACGATGCTCGGTGCATATCTGGACGGCTGGCGTGACAACGGGGTCGGTGCAGCCGGGATCGGCCCTCCCGCAATGGGCCTGCTGGGCCTCGCTGGCGCTGTGCTGCTGGGCGCTGTCGGGACTCTGAGGAACATCGCCATCTGGGGCCCGGTGCTCGCGGGCCCCGTCGGCATGTGGCGGTTGTGCGCCACCGGTTCGGGCGCACGCGGGCCGAGCCGCAATGGCCGGCTGGTGGCTCTCGTGCTGTACGCCGTGTGCCCATTGCCGTACAACGCGCTGGCGGCCGGCCGCTGGGACGTACTGCTGGCATACGGAACTGCGCCTGCGATCGTGCTGCTCACCAGCCGCCTGGTGGGCAGCTCGGCTGCTCGGCCGCCACGCGACGGCTCTCGGCGCGGCGCCGCAGCCAGGCTGGCCTCGCTCGCCTTGCTGCTTGCTGTTGCGGCAGCGTTCGAGCCGTTCATCGTGGTGCTGGCCGCCGCGGCGGGGGTGGCCCTCACCGTTGTCGAGCTGGTGCGCCGTGCGCTGCGGCGCGAGCCGCTCGGTGCGCCGGTCGCCGGATTGCTGCGGGTCGCTGTGGCCGTGGCGCTCGCGGCAGTGGCGCATCTTCCCTGGCTGTTCGAGTTCGGTTCATTGCGCGCTTTGGTTGAAGTCTCGCTCGGCGGCTCCACCCCCTCGACGCCGTCGTCGCTGGGGGAGCTGTTGCGGTTCCAGACCGGTCCGCTGGGCGATCTGCCGCTCGGCTGGGGTCTGCTGGCTGCAGCGGCAGTGCCGCTTCTGGTCGGGAGCGGGGCCCGGCTGTGGCTGGCGGTGCGCGGCTGGCTGGTAGCGCTGGCCGGCTTCGCGCTCGCATGGGTCATCGTGGCCGGCTGGGCGGATGAGCTGTTCGCCAGCGCAACGCCAGGGCTCTCGCTCGCCGAGGTATCGCTGGCATTCGGGGCCGTCGGCCTGTGCTGGGCCGCCGCAGGAGGACCGGCAGCCCTGGCGACCGCCGACGGAGACGCACCGCCCCGGATCCGCAGCGCCATGGTCGTGCTGAGCGGCATTGCGGTAGGCGCCATGGTGGTCCCGACGGCGTGGGCGTCGATCGACGGCGATTGGTCGGCACCGAGCTTCGACCACCGGGTGCCGTTAGGGCTGGTCGATGATCGCGATGTCGGGCCCGACTACCGGGTGCTCTGGCTCGGCGCCCCTGAGGTCTTGCCGCTGCGCGGTGCCGACCTCGGTGTGGAGGGACTCGCCGTGGGGATGTCGGTGCGGGGGTATCCCGACATCCGGCACTCGTGGGCGACACCGCAGGCACCCGGCGATGAACGCCTGGCAAACGCCGTGCGGATGGGGCTGGCGGGCGACACGCTGCGATTGGGACGGCTGCTGGGCTCTTTCGGCGTCCGGTATGTCGTGGTAGTGGAACGTTCCGGGCCCTCCTATGCCGAGGGATGGGCACGACCGGTGTCTGCGGCGGTCTCCGAGGCGCTCGCCTCACAGATCGATCTGCGCCCGCTGGCGGCAGATCCCTCGGTGCAAGTGTTCCGCAATGAGGCATGGTGGTCGTCGCGGTCACAGTTCTCCCGGCCGATTCCGGCGGGCTTCGCCGACGACCCGGTGGATCTCGTGGTGAGCGATTTGACCGACGGCATCGGCGTGCTCACCGACTACCGGTCGGCCACAAGCCAGTTCGGACCGGTGGGCGCCGGCACCGTGCTGGTCGCCGAGTCCTACGATCCGGGCTGGCGACTCCACATCGGCACCGCGGACGACGCGGACGGCGCAGGCGCTGCTGCAGTCGAGCCGGCACCGGCGCTGGGCTGGGCGATGCGATTCGATCCGCCCCAAGCCGGCCCGGCCGAGCTGCGCTTCGAGCGCTCGACCGTGGCATCCAACCGGATCGCTGCGCAGGTGCTGATCTGGCTTGCGCTGATCTGGTTGGCGATCGGCCAGCCCACCCCCCTCGCCGACCGGCTCGCTGCGCTCATGAGAAGGACAGTACGGAGGTCGCAGCGGCGCGGCGTTTCCGGCGGTACGGCGGTGGACCAGTGAGGACAGCACGGTGATGGGCGTTGTCCGGTGGCTGCCGCGGCTGCTGATTCCGCTGGCGCTTGCAGCAGCGCTGGTGATCGACGCCCGCGACGACCGGGCGCCGGCCTCCGTTGCGGCCGAAGGCCCGCAGGCGCAGACGCAGGTCGCAGTGCCGCCCCCCGATGCGCTGACTTCGAGTTGGTTCTGCCCTCTCGTCGGCATGCGGGGACCAGTCCAGGGCTTCGGCGAGGTCACCACAGAGGTGCTGCTCACCAACATGACGGCCGAGGTGGCATCGGTGTCGGTCGAGTTCCGAGGACGCACAACGGGACGGCAGTATGTGATGGCCGATGTTGCGCCGCATAGCACCGGGGTGGTCAGCATGTCTGACTATGTGCGTGACGAGGTCACCGGCGCAGTGGTGGAGGCTTCGTCGGGCGGGCTGGCAGTGACGCGCAGGTTCGCCTCGCCGCTCGGGATCGACGAGGCTCGCTGTTCGAGCGTGCTGGCGCCGGATTGGTACGTTCCCGTCGGCGATACGCAGAGCGACGCGCTGGCGGTGCTGGCCGTCATGAATCCGCTGCCCCGGGACGCGATCGTCGATGTCACGTTTGCTTCGGAAGCAGAATTCGGCCCGTTTGTGGCGCCGGCGCTGACGGGGGTCGTGGTACCGGCGTGGAGCACTGTCGCCGTCGATATCGGCGAGCATGCGCGCCGTCGGGATGTTGTGGCCGCATCGATTCGGGCCCGCGCGGGCCGAATTGCCGTGGACTCGCTCGTGGCCTATGACGGGAGCGTCGGCCGCCGCGGCCTGGCTGCCGAGTTGGCGTCCGTGGCTGCCGACCGACGCTGGCTTGTGCCGGTGGCCGGCATCGATGACAGCACGCGGTTGTGGGTGCGGATCTTCAACCCGTCCGGCGATGTGGCGGAAGTCGCTGCGTCCATCGTGTCCGACGACCCGCTCGGTGACCATCTGGCCTTCGCCGTGGCGTCGCACGACGTGGTGGAGTTGACAGTCGCCCCGCCCAGTGAGCTGTCACCGGGACTTGAAACGCTTCTCGCCACGCCCGGCGCCCCCTTCGGGGTGTCGGTTGTCTCGCGGAATGACGTTCCCATTGTCGTGTGGGCGGAAACGCTGGTGGGCAGTGCGACGAGCCCGCTCACCGACCTCGGGGCCGATCCGGCTGCTGCCGCTGAAGCCGAGCCGGGGGACGAGTCCGTCACGGTGGTTGCCCAGACCGGCGACCCCAACGGCGCCGCCGAGCCTGACGCTGCTGGCGAAGCTGTCGACGAGCCGACAGTCGAGGCCCGCCCCCCAGTGCTGCGGGCGCGGTCGGGCTTGGCTGTTGTGCCGGGTGTTGTCCAGACGGGCGACCGGTGGCTGGTCGTCATTGCGCCCCAATCCGGCGGCGAGGCGTTTGTGACCATCATGACGGATCCGTCCGCGCCGGCCGAAACCGATGCCTCCGATGACGGCGCTTCAGCTGCGTCGGCAGGCGGCGACGGCCGCGTGGTCGTCGCGACGCTGAGCCGCGAGACCGTGGCCGTCATCGACGTGCCTGCATCGGGTGTGATCACTCACCGGTTAGCCAGCGCCACGGCCCGCCTCCTTGTGTCCGACACGCCGTTCGCAGTGCTGCTGTGGCAGGCACGAGTGTCCGATGCAGGCCTGAGCGTGGCGCATCCGGTGGCCTGGTGAGCGAGCGATGGAACGTCTCGTCATTGCCGCAGTCCTGATCGTGATCGCGATTGCGATCGCGTCGCTCGCCCAGCGCCGCCGCAGTGCGTCAGCCACGGCAGTGCCGAGGTCGGAGCTGCCTCCGGTGGTCGATCTTGTGGCGGTGGGCATCCCGGAAGGCCCCGCGCTGGTGGTCTTCACCGAAGAGACCTGCCGCACCTGTCAATCGGCCATCGCCGTGGTGCGGGGTCCCGCCGGCGCAGGGCTGCCCGTCGCTGAAGTGCCGTTCGGCATCGAGCGGGAACTGCATCGCCAGCACGGCATCGACACCGTGCCGACGACGGTGGTGGCCGATGTCGGCGGCCGGGTGGTCGATGGCTGGGTCGGTAGCGTCGACCTGTCTGGCCTGGCCGCGGCCTTGGCGCAGGTCGCGCCCCGCGCCGATTAGCCGGCCACGAGCTCGGTGATCTGCTCGCCCGTGACGGTCTCGTGCTCGAGCAGGGCCGCAGCGATGCGGTCGAGGGCTGCGCGGTGCTCGACGAGCGCATTGCGTGCCCGGTCCTGCTGTGTCCGCAGGATCCGCTCGACTTCCTCGTCGATGACCCGGGCAGTCTCGTCGGAGTAGTCGCGTCCCGACACGAGATCCTCGCCGAGAAAGACCTGCGCGTGCGACCCCCAGGCCATGGGACCCACCCGGTCGCTCATGCCCCACTCCGAGACCATCTTGCGCGCCAGCTCTGTGCCTTGCACGAGGTCGTTTGCCGCCCCGGTCGAGGTCACGCCGAACACGGTTTCCTCTGCCATGCGGCCGCCGAACAGCACTGCCAGCCGATCCTCGATGTACTCCTGGCTGTAGGCGTGTCGTTCCTCGGGCAGCTGCATGGTGACGCCCAGCGCCTGACCGGTGGGCAGGATCGTCACTTTGTGGACTGGGTCGGCGTGCGGGAACAGGGTGGCGATCAGCGCATGCCCGCCTTCGTGGTAGGCGGTGACTTCTCGCTCGCGGTCTGTGAGCGCCACTGACTCGCGACGCTGGCCCATCAGCACACGATCGCGCGCCGCCTCGAAGTCTGCCAAAGCGATCGATTCCGAGTCGCGCCGCACGGCGTGCAGGGCCGCCTCGTTGACCAAGTTCGCCAGGTCGGCGCCGCTCATGCCCGGCGTGCCCTTCGCCAAGGTGTCGAACTGCACGTCGGGGTCGGTCTTCTTGTCCTTCGAGTGCACTTCCAAGATGGCGAGCCGCTCGGAGAACTCCGGCAGCGGCACCACCACTTGGCGGTCGAACCGGCCGGGCCGCAGCAGGGCCGGATCCAAGATGTCGGGCCGGTTGGTTGCCGCCATCATCACGATGCCGCCGCTCTCCTCGAAGCCGTCCATCTCGGCCAGCATCTGGTTGAGCGTCTGCTCGCGCTCGTCGTGGCCGCCCCCGAGACCTGCGCCTCGCTTGCGGCCGATCGAGTCGATCTCGTCGATGAAGATGATCGCCCGCCCCAGTTTGCGGGCGCTCTGGAACAGATCTCGCACGCGGCTGGCGCCGACACCCACGAACATCTCCATGAAATCCGAGCCGGTCACCGACAGGAAGGGCACGCCGGCCTCCCCGGCCACGGCCCTGGCGATGAGCGTCTTGCCGGTGCCCGGCGGGCCCACCAGCAGCACTCCCTTGGGGACCTTCGCACCGATCGCCGTGAAGCGTTCGGGCGTTCTCAGGAAATCGACGACCTCGGTGATCTCCTGCTTGACGCCGTCGTAGCCGGCGATGTCCTCGAACTTCGTCGAGGGCCGCTCGGTGGTGTAGGTCTTGGCCTTGCTCCGGCCGATCGACATGATCCCCGACATCTGGCCCTGCGCCCGCCGCTGCATCCACCAGAACAGCAGGAAGATCAAGCCGAACGGCAGCAGGAACGGCAGCAGGCTGACGAGCAGGTTGGGCCGGTCGGTGTGGAACTCGATGGACACCTCACGCGCTCGCAGCAATTCCAGATCGGTCTCGGGAAGCTCCACCGGCCCCTCTGAGGAGAACCTGGTGCCGTCGGCGTACTCGCCGGTGATCGCGCCGGTGCCGTTGGTGACGGTGACGCTGCTCACGGTGCCCGAGGACACCTCAGCGATCAGTGCGCTGTAGTCGATGGGCTCGCCGCCGTCGTTGCGCAGCAGCCCGGGCAGGAACATCACCGACAGCAGCACCATGGCCAGCAGCCAGATCGACCAGCGCGGCCAGCGCTCCCCGCGCCGGCGGGCGCCGGCGCCCGCCGGGGATGTGCCGCTGTGCCGTGGCCCGTCGCTCGGCGCGTCTTCGGCCGGCGCGTCGGGAGGCTCGCTGGCGCGCGGCTTGCGCGCGCGGGAGTGCGGCTCGCCCGAGGGCACCTCAGATGCCATGGGTTCATGCTAAGAGGCTGAGCCGCTATGCGGCGATGCCGTGGCCCGAGCCGGCCGCGTCGTCGCCTCTCCGCCGGGCCTCTAGCCTGCGCAGGTGGCCGCACTGACCACGCGCCCCCCTCGCCCGGGGTCGGTGCTGCGAGCGTGGGTCGAGGCTGCGGTGGTCGTGGCGAGCTGCGCGGCAGTGGTGGCGTGGCTCGACCCAGGCGGCATCGTGTCGGCGTCGACGCCGACCGGCGGCGATATGGGCGCCCACGTCTGGGGCCCGGCGTTCTTGCGCAACGAACTTCTGCCGGCCGGCTCGCTGCGCGGCTGGTCGCCGGAGTGGTACGCGGGCATGCCCGCCATGCAGTTCTACATGGTGCTTCCGTACCTGATGATCGTGGCGGCGGACGTGGTGCTGCCCTACGGCGTGGCATTCAAGCTGGTGGCGATCAGCGGCGTCGTGTCGATGCCGGCCGCTGCCTGGCTCATGGGCCGGCTGGCGGGCTGGGCACAGCCGCTGCGGATGCTGCTGCCCGCGGCGCTGCTGCTGTTCGTCTTCGATGTCAACTTCACCATCTACGGCGGGAATGCTGCCTCGACGCTGGCAGGGGAGTTCGCGTTCTCGATCGCGCTGTCGGCGACGCTCGTGTACCTGGGAATGCTCTGGCGCTCGCTGGAACGGGGGACCGGGCGGGCACGAGCGAGCTTGGTGCTGGCGTTCGTGGCCCTGTGCCATCCCATCCCGCTGGCGTTTGCTGTCACCGCCAGCGTGCTGATGGTGGCGGTGCGCGGCCTCCATGGGCTGCCTGGCCGCATCGGCCGGATCCCGGCGCTGGGTGCGTCTGTCGCGACGATCATGCTGTGGGCCGCCGTCTGGAACCTCGCCGAGTCTCCGCTGGCTCGCCTGGCGGTGCCTGCGGGAGCCGTCGTGGCGCTGGTGGCGATGGAGTGGCGCCGATCGTGGCACGCACTGGTCATCGGCATCATCGGCGGCGCGCTGTCGGCATTCTGGACGGTGCCGTTCGCTGCCCGGCGGGCGTATCTCAACGACATGGGCTGGGAGCGGCTCACCTCGGTCCGGGAGCACCTGTTCTTCACCGACGAGATCAGCGGTGACGGGGCGCACCACAGCATCACCTGGCTGCTCGTGCTTGCGGGCGTCGGCGCCGTGGTCGGCCTCGCACGCTGGTACCGCCCGGCCCTGACGTGGACGGTCATTGCCGTCACGATGGCCATGGGGTTTGTCCACTGGCCTCAGCACCGGCTGTGGAACGCACGCATCCTGCCCTTCTGGTACTTGGCGCTGTACGTGCTGGCGGCGATCGGCCTCTGGCTGCTCGTCGAGGCTCTGACCCAGGCAAGTCCAACCCAGAGAGACTCGACACAGGAAGGCTCGGCCCAGGACGACTCGGCTCGACCCCGGGGCGTAGGCGCCCAGCTCGCCCCCGCATCGCACTGGGTGCGCATGCTCGTTCCGGTCGTGGCGCTGGCAGCGGCGGCAAGCCTGCTGTCACTGCAACTCGGCAACGCGCCCGGCGCGAGACTCAACGCCGAGGGCGCATATCGCTGGGGTCCGTTCACGGTGTCGTCGGAGGACCGCAATTTCGTCTCCGGCTGGGCTCGCTGGAATTTCCGCGGCTACGAGAGTCGCCCGGCGTATCCCGAGTACCGCGAATTCGTCACTGCGATGGGCGATATCGGCGAGACGCCTGAATACCGCTGCGGGCGCCTGCTGTGGGAGTACGACCGGGACATCGTGGGCGCGTACGGCACGCCGATGGCCCCGATGCTGCTGCCGCACTGGACGGATGGCTGCATCGCCTCCATGGAGGGCCTCTACTTCGAGTCGTCGCCCACGGTGCCGTTCCACTTCCTCATGCAGTCGGAGCTGTCGGCATCGCCCTCGCGTCCGATGCGCGGCCTTCCTTACAACGCCCTGAACTTCGAGCTGGGCGTTGCGCACCTGCAGATGTCGGGCGTGCGCTACTACGCGGCCTTCAGCTCCGAGGCCACCGCCGCCGCACTGGGCTCGGCCGACCTGAGGCACATTGCCACGGCGGGGCCGTGGTCGATCTTCCTCGTCGCCGACAGCGATCTGGTGTCGCCGCTGCCGTTCGAGCCGGCCGTGGCCCACAATGCGTCGCATGCCGGACGAGCGTGGACCGATCCGGCCGCAATCTGGTGGAACGACCCGGCGGCGTGGGCTGTGCCGATTGCTGCTGATGGGCCCGAGCACTGGTCCAGGGTGTCGCTGCTGGCGCCCCCCAACCCCGATGGAGCGCCGCCTGCTTCGTTGACGCGATTCAGTGCAGCACCGAGGCGCGCCCTGCCGCCGGTTGACGTCAGCCCCCCTGAGGTGGAGCGGGACCGGCTGTCGTTCTCGGTGGATCGGACGGGTGTCCCGGTGCTGGTGAAGGTGTCGTACTTCCCGAACTGGTCCGTGCGCGGCGCTGAGGGTCCGTACCGGGTGACGCCCAATTGGATGGTGGTGATCCCGACCGAGGGGCGAGTCGAGCTGACCTATGGCGCCACCGCAGTGGAGTATCTGGCTTGGCTGGCAACTGTGCTCGGAGCGATAGCGCTCGCGCTCGTCGCCGTGCGGCCCCCGGTGCGCTTCGACCGGCGCCGCCCGCCCGATGAGGTCCCCGCCCCAGCGGCCCGTATGCAACCTCCCACCGCAATCGAGCCGCCGGAAACGGACCTGGCATCCGGCCCCGATCCAGCGCGGGACACCGGCGAGCAGGAGGCAGCGCTCTCGCCGCCGCCGGTTTCGGTCGTGCTGCCGGCGTACGAGGCAGCGCACCTCGTCGGCGCAGCCGTGTCAGAGGTCGGTGCAGCCCTGGGTGGCCACGAAGCTCTGGATGGCCCGCTCGAGATCGTGGTGGTCGACGACGGCTCGACCGACGGAACCGCAGAGGCGGCCCGGCGAGCAGGCGCCGATGTGGTCGTGTCGCTGGAGGCCAACCGGGGCAAGGGCGCAGCGGTGCGCGCGGGGATGCTGGCAGCGAGCGGCCGTCTGCGCCTGTTCACCGATGTCGATCTCGCCTACCCGCCCGGGCAGCTCACGTCGCTCATCGATGCGCTCCGAAACGGCGCCGATGTCGCGCTGGGCAACCGGCGCCACGCCGAAGCACGCACGATCAGCCCGGCGCGGCCCGCCAGGGCGTTCGCGAGCCGCATGTTCAACACCTTCACGCGCCTCGTGCTCCTGCGCCGCTACCGAGACACGCAGTGCGGCTTCAAGGGCTTCACCGCCGAGGCTGCGCGGGAGATCTTCAGCCGTGCAGTCATTGACGGGTTCGCCTTCGACGTCGAGGTGCTCTACCTGGTCGAGCACCTCGAGCTGACTGCCGCCGAAGTGCCCGTCAGCGTGGATCACTCAGCCGACACCACCGTCCGCCTGGTTGCCCAATCGCTCAAAGTTGTGGCCGACATCAGCCGCATCCGTCACCGTGCCGCCGCCGGGGACTATGACGCCCCTCGAGTGCCTCCTGCCGCCGCCGCAGCGGGCGCTGCTGCTCAGGCTTGAGCGTCTTGTACAGCAGGTGCCGGGCCGCTCGCTCGGCCCTTGGGGTGCGGCCGGCGCTCGTTGCTTGCGACGACGGCCAGAAGCGGAGCAGGCCGTGCCTGAGGGGGCGTGCGCCCTTTCGGCGGTGCGTGGTGCCGTGATCGCGATCGCGGGATGGTCACGCCGCTGGGACGGGTCTGGGAGAACAGGCCCGCTTCGTCGAGCAGCACCCGGTCCTCGTATTCGTCGAACCACAGTGCTTCGGAATTCCGCCCGACGATCGTGACCTTGCCTCGGTCTGGCGCGTGGGCCGGATTTCGCAGCACCTTGAAGATCACCACGCCGTTCTCGGCACCCGGCAAGCCGGCAATCGGCTCGTCGGTCACCGCTGAGACCTCCGTCTTGCCCTTGTAATGCACGATGGTCAGCCGCGCATGCGACTCCACACCCGAGAGCCCGCGCTGGGAATCGTTGAGGAGTTGCCACGCGGTCTCGATGGGCACATTGAATGCCTTGTAGGCAACGATGTTCCGCCCGCAGAAGAAGTAGTGGTTCTCGACGCCGACGCTCTTGAGCGTGCGCTGGAGGATTCGCAGTGAATCGGCGTCGTCGTTGACTCCCGCGATGATCGGTGTCTGGTTCTCGACACTGATCCAACCGCGTTCGACCAGTGAATCGACTGCCTGACGTGTGCTCGCACGCCACTGAAGGAATCCTTTCTCATCGGCGATATACCGCCCCTCGGCATCCTTCAGCAGGAACTCGTCTGGATGGTTGAAGTGGACCATGAACCGCATCGAGACGTCTGGATACACCTCGTGGAAGCGATCGATCATTGCAAAGAAGGCGTCATCGAAGCGGTCGGGGTAGAACGCCAGCTCCTTGGTGCCGACGCGGATTGCTTCGGCGCCCGCTTCGGCCAATGCCGTGAACCATCCTGCCAGCTTGGAATTCGGCAGCACCATAGGATCGCCGCCCGACAACAGAATCTCGCGTAGCTTCGGCCTGCCGGTCTCCGGATGTGTTCCGCCGTTCGTCGCAACGGCCTCATTGTGTGACTGGATGTAGTTCACAATATCGCCGACTTGTGCGAGACCCTTTTTCTTGACAGTGCCGTCCGACCTTTCAATCTCTTTGCGCCCAATCAACTCCTCGCGATAGCAGAACCTGCAATGAGCGGAGCAAGTTGAAATAACGTACAGCAGCGCCATCTCATACTTGTGCAACAGTCCTTCGATGGGGCTGTAGTCAAGTTGATTCGCCGGGTCTGGATCACCCTCGAGATCCACAGTTTCATCAGGTGATGCTTTGACCAGTTTCTGAAGTGCCGAGCTTGACTTAGCCATTTCAAAGTAATGCCGTGTCAGTTTGACGGGCATTCTGTCTTCAACGTCACGGTCAGTGCCGCGCAGTTTGCCTAAGTCGCTGAGCTCCTTCTCGGTGTAGAAAGTACGGAAATCCTCAGGCGCGGAGCCACTCATGAAGGGTTCGAGACCATTGACAATTTGACGGTCGTACCTCGGGTTCTCGACCTCGTCAAGCACCAATTGTTCCCGATCTGTTGGCTGGTATTTTCTTTTCGTCATCGCCTCTCTCGCTTGCTTCAGGCAGGGCCGCATCCCACTCTGTGGTGCCACCCTAGGGAAACGAGGGTGCGGATTGCAAACGAGTTGCGCGCGATGGCCGCGCACCGCTGCGCGGTCTTTTAGGCTTTGCAGGCGTATGGCGGCCCGCATCGACTCTGTATCTACTGGCGTCTTGGCAGGCATTGTCAAGGCATATGACATACGTGGCATTTGCCCTGAGGAGCTCAGTCCGTCAGTGGCGCGCGGCATCGGCTACGCCTTTGCCATGTGGTCGACAGCGCCGCAGATTGTCATGGCACGCGACATGCGGCCGAGCGGCATTTCGCTGGCCGAGGCGTTCGCCGATGGCGCTCAAGCGGCCGGGGTCGATGTCATCGACATCGGGCTGGCATCCACGGATCTGCTCTACTTCGCCTCCGGCAGCCTGGGCATGCCGGGTGCCATGCTGACGGCGTCGCACAATCCGGCGTCCTACAACGGCATCAAGCTGTGTGGGCCGGGTGCAGCGCCGGTGGGTGCGGGCAGCGGGCTCGACGAGATTGCAGAGCGGACGGCTCAGGGCGCCTCGTCGCCGCCAGGCGGCGGCCGGCTCACCCGCCGCGATCTGCTCGACACGTTCGCCGCCCACGTCCGCTCGTTCGTAGATGTCTCACGGCTCGGGCGGCTGCGCGTGGTGGCCGACACGGCGAACGGCATGGGAGGCCTGGTGGTGCCAGCAGTCTTCGACCCGCTGCCGTTCGAGTGGGAGCTGATGTACGGCGAGCTCGACGGCACGTTTCCCAATCATCCCGCAGACCCGATCCAGCCCGAGAATCTGGTGGATCTGAGCGAGCGCGTGCGCGCTGTCGGCGCCGACGTCGGCCTCGCATTCGACGGCGATGCCGACCGGGTGTTTCTCGTAGACGAGCGGGGCACGCCAGTCAGCGGATCGTTGCTCACGGCGCTGGTTGCACAGGCCATGCTGCGCCGCAGCGGGCCGGGCCCGATCCTGCACAACCTGATCTGCTCACGCGCTGTGCCCGAGGCGATCGTCGAAGCGGGCGGCCGGCCGGTGCGCACCCGGGTGGGTCACAGCTTCATCAAGACAGAGATGGCGCGCACCGGGGCCGTCTTCGGCGGCGAGCACAGCGGTCACTATTACTTCGCTGACAATTACCGGGCAGATTCCGGCCTCATCGCGGCGCTCATCGCACTCGAGCAGCTGAGTGCCGCGCAGGTGCCGCTCTCGGAGCTGCTGGCGCCGCTCGACCGGTATGCATCCTCGGGCGAGATCAACACTCGTGTTGCCGACGTCGTCGAGGTACTGCGGCGGGTCGGTACACACTTCGCGCCGTTCTCTCAGGACCACCTCGACGGCCTCACAGTCGACGGCGGCGACTGGTGGTTCAACTTGCGGCCGTCCAATACCGAGCCCCTGCTGCGGTTGAATCTCGAGGCGCCTGACGCCGGGGCGGTTGCCGAACGCGTGAGTGAGATCACGACATTGCTGGCATGATCGCCGCATGGAACCGCTCACGGGTCGCCCGAGCCACGGTTTCGCCCGCCGGCTCAGCCTCTCGGCGCCGCGTCCGGGATGTACGCATGGGCCTTGACCCACTCCTGGCCGACGTGCTGGCGTGCCCGCAGGACAAGGGACCCCTCTACTTCGTGCCGGGCGACGATCTGCTGTACAACCCGCGTCTGCGCAAGACGTACGCCGTCGACGGCGGCATCCCGGTGTTGCTGATCGCCGAGGCCACCGACGCCGACCCGGCCGCCGCTGCGGCGCTCGACGCTCGCATTGCGAGCGGCGAACTCGCCCCCACATTCCAGCCGTGACGTCGCTACGCGATGACGACCCTGTGACGACCGCCCCTGAGGCTGCGGTCGATTCCCTCCACTTGGCGCGAGCGGTTGCCGGTCTGCCCGAGCAGATGGAGGCCGCGCTTGCCTCGTCGGGGGCCACACCGGGAGCAGTCGACGGCAGCCGCATCGCCAACGTCGTGGTCATGGGCATGGGCGGTTCCGGTGTCGCCGGCGACATCGTCTCGGCGCTTGCGGCACCCCTGATGCCGGTGCCGGTCACCGTTGCCAAGGGCTACGAGTGTCCGGCGTTCATCGGCCCGACCACGCTCGTCATCGCGGTCTCATTCAGCGGCAACACCGAAGAGACGCTCACCGCCGCTACTGCTGCGCACCATGCGGGCGCCTCGGTGGTAGCCGTCACATCGGGCGGGCGCTTGGCTGAGCTGGCCGGCGAGTGGGCTGTACCCCTCTACGAGGTGGACAGCGCGATCCCGATGCCGCGGGCCGCGGTGGGCGCGATCTCCATCGCCCCGCTCGTCGCACTTGAGCGAGCCGGTCTGCTGTCTGGCATTGCCGGCTGGGTGGACGCTGCGGCAGCCCAGCTGCGCACACGCCGCGATGCCGCCGGCGCCGGTGCAGACTCGCTCGAGGGCATCGTGAGCGCGGTGGGCAACGGCGAGATGACTCCCGTGTTCTACGGCGGAGGTGCGCTCGGTGCAGTGGCTGCAGGCCGCGCCAAGGCGCAGATCAACGAGAACGCCAAGATCCCTGCCTTTGCCAGCTTCATGCCCGAGCTGTGCCACAACGAATTGGCCGGATGGGACCAAGCCGGACGCTTGGTCGACGGATCGCCGCTGGCGGTGATAGCGCTGCGTCACGGCTTCGAGCACCCACAGACAGGTCGCCGCTTCGACTTCACCAGCGGTGTGCTCGACAGTGCCCGCATCGCCGTACCGCATGCCGAACTTCACGCCGCGGGCGACGGCGCCATGGCGCAGCTGTTCGACCTCATCTATCAGGTCGACGTGCTGAGCCTTCGTGTGGCAGCAGCCGCCCGCCGCGATCCCGGCCCGATCCCCCTGCTCGAAGAGCTGAAGGCATTCCTTGCCTGAGACGGCAGGCTGTCGGCCGAACGGCGAACGAGGTGATCCCATGACCAAGAGGCTGAGCCAAGACTTCGAAGTAGCCGATCTGAGTCTGGCGGCTGCTGGACGGCTCCAGATCGAGCTGGCCGAGACCGAGATGCCCGGGCTCATGGCGCTGCGCGCGCAGCACATGGACTCCCGGCCGCTCGCAGGCGCGCGCATCACGGGGTCGCTGCACATGACCGTGCAGACAGCAGTGCTGATCGAGACCTTGGTCGACTTGGGCGCGCAGGTTCGCTGGGCGTCCTGCAACATCTTCTCCACCCAGGACGAGGCCGCGGCTGCGGTCGTGGTGGGGCGCGACGGAACAGTGGACAGCCCCCAAGGCGTGCCCGTGTTCGCATGGAAGGGCGAGACGCTCGCCGAATACTGGCGCTGCAACTTCCGCGCACTCCGCTGGCCCGACGGTCCCGGCCCGACGCTGATCGTCGACGACGGCGGGGACGCCACGCTGATCGTTCACCTCGGGGCTCGCTATGAGTCGCAGGGCAGCGTGCCGAGCCTGCAGGCCGACGGCCCGGAAGCGGCATCGCCCGACGAAGTGGCGGTGCACGAGCTGCTCGACGAGATCGGGCGCACCGAGCCCGGCCTGTGGACCGAGATCTCGGCCGGCCTGCGAGGTGTCTCCGAAGAAACCACTACTGGCGTCAACCGGCTCTACGAGATGGCAGCACGGGGGGAGCTGACCTTCCCGGCCTACAGCGTCAACGACTCGGTCACGAAATCCAAGTTCGACAATCTCTACGGCTGCCGGCACTCCCTGATCGACGGCATCAACCGGGCGACCGACGTGATGCTGGGCGGCAAGGTGGCCTTGGTGGCGGGCTACGGCGACGTCGGCAAGGGGTGCGCGCAGGCGCTGCGCGGCCAGGGCTGCCGGGTCATTGTCTCCGAGATCGACCCCATCAACGCGCTGCAAGCTGCCATGGAGGGGTTCGAGGTGGATCGGCTCGAGAACGTGCTCGACATCGCCGACATCTATGTGACCGCGACGGGCAACCGCGACATCATCTCGGCTGAGCACATGTCGGCCATGAAGCACCAGGCGGTCGTTGCCAACATCGGCCACTTCGACAACGAGATCGACATGGCTGGGCTGGCCGCGATGTCCGATGTCCAGCGCCGATCGATCAAGCCGCAGGTGGACGAGTTCGTGTTCCCGAGCGGGAACTCTGTGATCGTGCTGGCCGAAGGCCGCTTGGTGAATCTCGGCTGCGCGACCGGGCATCCGAGCTTTGTCATGTCGATGAGCTTCACGAACCAGGTGCTCGCTCAGCTTGAACTGCACGCTCATGCCGAGGAGTTGGCGGCCGATGTTCACGTGCTGCCCAAGCGGCTGGACGAGGAAGTGGCTCGGCTGCATCTTGATCGGCTGGGGGCGAAGCTCACGCGGCTGACGCCAGGGCAGGCTTCGTATCTCGGTTTGGATGTGGACGGTCCATACAAGGCGGATCGCTACCGCTACTGAGCTTGCCGGCGGGCCCGCAGCGAGGGCGGCAGCGCCCTCTGCGACCAGCGATCCAGCTGGTCGCAACGTCGCCGAGTTCCCTGCCGCCCTCGCCGCTCGGCTGTCTGCGCGTTCACCTGACCGCGTCGAAATGCCGTTGGTGGTCGAGCTCGGCGCGCTTACGGTCGGGCGGGTGTTGTTCGAGGTTCGGTGTGCTGGGTGCGGGGTGTTGGGGTGGTGCCCTTGTCAGGCGTGCATCGAGGCGCTGGTTGATCCCGAGCCGGCATTGGTTCGGGGCGCACAGTCAGTCGCTCTGCTGTTCGCGCATTCCGATGTCGGGCGCGAGTTCATTCATGCTCTCAAGTACCGGGGCGAGCGGGCCATTGCCGGGTGGCTGGGCGAGTCGTTGGCGCTTGCTCATCTCGCCGCGCTGGGTTCGATCGCGCCAAGTGACACCGCGCCGGTTGGGCTGGCGCGGATTGACACGGCGGCGGCTGGGCTGGCGCCGATCGACACGGCGGCGGCTGGGCTGGCGCCGATCGACACAGTGACGTGGGCGCCTACTACTGCGGCGCACCGGCGGGCACGCGGATTCGATCAGGCCGAGACGCTGGCGAGGGCCACTGCCAAGGCCTTGCGGGCACGTCCGATGCGGCTGCTGCGGCGGATCGGCGGGACGGCGCAGTCAGGCGCGAGCCGGGAAGCGCGGCTGGCGGGCCCTCGTTTCGAGGGCCGCGCTCGCGCGGCGCAGCGGCGCATCCTGCTCGTGGACGACGTGGTCACGACCGGGGCAACGCTGCGGGCAGCGACCGCTGCGCTGACCGATGCCGGTGCGGCGGCGGTTCATGTGGCAGCGTGTGCTCGACGGGGTCGCGACCTCGCTCACGCAGGTGCCTAACATGGCACTCCCTTCAGTTGGAGCAGAGCTGCAACCGCCGTGCAGATGCTCAGAAAGCCGAGGCAATGCAGATCACCATCACGGGTCGCAAAGTTCAGGTTCCCGACGATGTGCGGGCTGCGGTGGAGCGGAAGATCGGGGCACTGGACCGATTCGTCAGCGGGTTGGATCGTGCCGAGGTGGTCTTCCGTGAGGAGAAGAATCCTCGCATCGCCGAGCGGGAGCAGGTGGAAGTAACTCTGCTCGGGCACGGTCACCGTGTGCGCGCCTCGGTCGCGGGCGTCGACCAGCACCAGGCGGTCGATCTGGCGGTCGGCAAGCTGGGTAAGCAACTGCGCAAGCTCAAGACCCGTGTGGTGCGCCGGCACCGTCCCAACCTGCACCGCGACGAGGCGCATCATCCGCTGGCACGCCTCGAGAACGACCTCGTCAACGGCGCGTCGGCGCCTGAGGCCACCGCGGCGCCGGACGATCCCGAGTGGGTGCCGCGCATCGTGCGGCGCAAGAGCTTCGACCTGGAGCTGATGGATCCCGCCGAGGCCGTCACCCGCATGCAGCTGCTCGATCACGATTTCTTCCTCTTCGTGAACGCAGACACCAGCAAGCCCAGCGTGGTGTACCTCCGCTCCGACGGCGACGCAGGCCTCATCGAGATCGACGCCTGAGAGTCGACCTCGGGCGGTTAATTCTCGGCTCTGGCGCCGAGGGGCAGCGGTAGCCTGCGCTTGTGGCTCTGTTTCAGCGCGTGCTCCGTGCCGGGGAAGGCAAGAAACTGCGCTTGCTGACCGAGCTGGTGCCCGAGATCAACGCCGTCGAGCCCGAGATCGAGCGCCTCTCCGACGACGGGCTGCGAGCCCGCACGAGCGCGCTCCGCGCCGAGATCGATCGCGGCGCCGACCTCAACGACGTTCTGGTCGATGCCTTCGCGGTCACCCGCGAGGCCGCACGCCGGGTCATCGGCCAGCGCCACTACGACGTGCAGCTCATCGGCGGCGCGGCGCTGCACTTCGGCTGGGTGGCCGAGATGCGCACCGGCGAGGGAAAGACACTGGTGTCCACCCTGCCGGTGTACCTCAATGCGCTCAGCGGCAAGGGCGTCCACGTGGTCACCGTCAACGACTACCTGGCCGCTCGCGACGCCGAGTGGATGGGACGCATCCACCGGTTCCTGGGCCTCGATGTGGGGCTCGTGGTACCCGGCCCCTACGACGCAGCCCACAAGCGCCGCCAGTACGACGCCGACATCACCTACGGCACCAACAACGAGTTCGGCTTCGACTACCTGCGAGACAACATGGCGCCATCCCGGGGCGCACAGGTCCAGCGCGGCCACAACTACTGCATCGTCGACGAGGTCGACTCGATCCTGATCGACGAGGCCCGCACCCCGCTCATCATCAGCGGCCGGGTCGCGGACGCCGCCAAGCTCTACCAGCAGTTCGCTCGCATCGCCGCCACCATGACCCGCGACGTCGACTACGAGGTCGAAGAAGACAAGCGCAACGTGGCTGTGCTCGAGCCGGGCATCTCCAAGGTCGAGCGAGCGCTCAATATCGACAACCTGTACGACCAGGTCTCGGCCAATCTCGTCCACCAGATGAACGCAGCGCTGCGGGCCAAGGAGCTGTACCGGCGCGACAAGGACTACGTCGTCTCCCACGGCGAGGTGAAGATCGTCGACGAATTCACCGGCCGCATCCTCGAGGGGCGGCGCTGGAGCGAAGGTCTCCACCAGGCGGTCGAGGCCAAGGAGGGGGTGGCGATCAAGGAGGAGAACCAGACGCTCGCCACCATCACGCTGCAGAACTACTTCCGCCTCTACGACAAGCTCGCCGGCATGACCGGCACGGCCACCACCGAGGCCGCCGAGTTCAACGGCACCTACGGACTCGACGTGGTGCCGGTGCCGACCCACCTGCCTGTGGCCCGCGACGACCAGGGCGACCTCATCTACAAGACGGAGGCCGCCAAGATCGAGGCGGTCGTCGACGACATCTCCGAGCGGATCCGCTCCGGGCAGCCCACGCTGGTCGGCACGGTCAGCGTCGAGAACTCCGAGAAGCTGTCATCAGCGCTCGAACGGCGGGGAATCGATCACAACGTGCTCAATGCCAAGGAGCACATGCGAGAGGCCGAGATCATTGCCCAGGCGGGCCGGCTGGGATCGGTCACCGTGGCCACCAACATGGCCGGACGCGGCGTCGACATCCTGCTGGGCGGCAACCCCGAGGGCTTGGCGCGTCGCGACATGCTTCGCGAGAAGCGCGACCCCGACGATGCCGGCAACACCGCGGACCTGGCGGCCCGGGCCGAGCGCTACGAGCCCGAGTGCCGTGCCGAGGGCGACGAGGTGCGCAAGCTGGGCGGTCTGTACGTGCTGGGCACCGAGCGGCACGAGTCACGGCGCATCGACAACCAGCTGCGCGGCCGCGCAGGGCGGCAGGGCGACCCCGGCGCGAGTCGCTTCTACCTCTCGCTGGAAGACGACCTGATGCGCTTGTTCGCGACGGGCGCCGTGAATTGGGTGATGGATCGCACCCTGCCCGATGACGTACCGCTCGAGGCGAAGATGGTCACCAAGGCCATCGAGCGGGCGCAGAACACCGTCGAGCAGAAGAACGCCGAGGTCCGCAAGAACGTCCTCAAGTACGACGAGGTGATGAACGAGCAGCGCAAGGTCATCTATGCCCGGCGTGAACAGATCCTCGGCGGCGACGATCTGCGCACCGAGTCGCTGGGGTATCTCCGCGACGCTGCCGAAGCTGCGGTGCTGGATCACTGCGCAAGCGAGGTGCCCGACGAGTGGGACCTCGACGGGCTGCTGGCCACGATCGGCACCTACTGGCCCACCGAGCTCACGGCCGCGGAGCTGTCGGGCGACGGCGAGCGCGACTGGCGCATCGACGACGCCGTCGAACTGGTGTGCGCCGACGGCGAGCAGCACTACGAGGCCCGGGAGGCCGAGATCGGCCCCGAGGCGATGCGCGAGGTGGAGCGCCAAGTGATGCTGCGCCTCATCGACCAGCGCTGGCGCGAGCATCTCGCCGACATGGACCATCTGCGCGAGGGCATCCACCTGCGCGGCATCGGCCAGAAGGATCCTGTGGCGGAGTGGCAGCGCGAGGGCTTCGACATGTTCGGCGCCATGCTCGAACGCGTCTACCGCGACTTTGTGACCTACGTGATGCATGTACAGGTCACCACGGCGCCGCCTGACGGCGAGACAGCCACCGACGGCGCAGCCCCGCCGGCTGGGCCGTCTCGGTCGGCCTCGGCCGACGGCGCCTCCCGCACGACCGACGTGCAGTACTCGGCGCCAGACCTCACACCCGCCACCGTCGGCGCCGGCAATGGCGCCTCGGCTGCCGGCCCCGCGCCATCGGCTCAGCGAGGCCCGAGCGGGCCGTCGCAGTCGCGCCGGATTGCCGCTGCGTCGACCGGCACCGTGGTCAAGTCGGCTCAGGAGAAGCTGGGCCGCAACGATCCCTGCCATTGCGGATCGGGCCGCAAGCTCAAGCACTGCTGCGGCCGCTGAGGTGAGCCGATCCTTGGGCGATCTTGCCGACGCGTTGACCGACTTGGATCGACGCGTCGGCGAGGCGCATCAGTACCTCGGGATCGACGAGGCGCGTGCGGTGGCGAACAGTCTGGAAACCGAGGCATCAGAGCCGTCGCTGTGGGACGAGCCCGACCGGGCCCGGGCGGTCACCACACGCTTGTCGCGGGTACGCGACGACATCGAGCGCTGGGAGCGGGCACGAGCCGAGGTCGATGACGCAACGGCACTGGTCGAGCTGGCCCTCGAAGAAGACGACCCGGAGCTGCAGGCCGAGATCGACGAGGTGGTCACCGCTGCCGAGAGCCGGCTCGCGGACATCGAGCTGATGGCGCTGTTCGGCGGCGAGCACGATGAGAACGACGCCGTGTGCGAGATCAACTCCGGCGCCGGAGGCACCGACGCCTGCGACTGGGCCGAGATGCTGCTGCGCATGTACCAGCGTTGGGCCGAGCGCAACGACTTCACCGTGGAGCTGACCGAGGCGACCGACGGCGGGGAAGCCGGGATCAGCTCCGCGACGTTCTTGGTGAAGGGCCGCCACGCGTTCGGGTTCCTCGCAGCCGAACGGGGCGTGCACCGGTTGGTGCGCATCTCGCCGTTCGACTCGCAATCGCGCCGGCACACGGCATTCGCGTCGCTGTCGGTGGTGCCGTTCTTCGACGAGGTGTCCGACGAGGTGCCCATCGACGAGAGCGACCTGCGCATCGACACCTACCGCTCGTCGGGCGCGGGCGGCCAGCACGTGAACGTCACCGACTCCGCCGTGCGCATCACACACCTGCCCAGCGGGATCGTCGTGGCCTGCCAGAACGAGCGGAGCCAGCACCAGAACAAGGACCGGGCGATGCAGATGCTGGCGGCCAAGCTGGCCGATCTGCAGCGCCAGGAGCGAGAGGCCGAAGTCGCGGCCCTCGCGGGAGAGCAGCGCGACGTCGCGTGGGGCAGCCAGATCCGTTCGTACGTGCTGCACCCGTACCAACAGGTCAAGGATCTGCGTACCGGCATGGAGATCGGCAACGTCGACGCCGTGCTTGACGGCGACCTCAGCGGCCTGATGGAGGCCTGCCTGCGCTGGCAGCGTTCGCAGCAGCCCGCCTCCGGCGAGACCTAGAGAACCGGGCCGATTGGTGACCGGGTTGCGGCGGGTCTCTGGCGTACCTTGGGAAGCGATTTGGTGATGTCGGCGCGGGCGAACCCGCCGCACAACTGATGACCGTCCGGCTCGGCCTCTGGGGCGCGCATGATCCGCTTCGACAACGTCACGAAGATCTACAAGGGCGAGACGAGCGCGGTCGACGGCGTGACGCTGAACATCGAGAAGGGCGAATTCGTCTTCCTGGTGGGACCGTCGGGCTCTGGCAAGTCCACGATGCTGCGTCTCATGACCTGCGAGGAGAAGGTCACCGCCGGCGACATCCACGTGGCCGGCAAGGACCTGTCCAAGCTGAACAGCTGGCGCGTGCCATACCTGCGGCGGAACATCGGCTCGGTCTTCCAAGACTTCAAGCTGCTGCCGAACAAGACCGTCTACCAGAACGTGGCATTCGCACTCGAGGTCATCGGCCGCCCTGAGAACGTCATCCGCACGCAGGTGCCGGCGATCTTGGAGCTGGTGGGCCTCGAGGACAAGCACCGGCGGTTTCCCGACGAGCTGTCGGGCGGTGAGCAGCAGCGTGTGAGCATCGCCCGGGCATTCGTGAACCGGCCCCTGATCCTGCTCGCCGACGAGCCCACGGGGAACCTCGACCCCGACACCTCAGAAGAGCTCACGTCGCTGCTCGACCGGATCAATCGCACAGGCACCACCGTGGTGATGGCCACTCACGACCGCACGATCGTGGATCGCATGCGGCGCCGGGTGATCGCGCTGCGCCACGGCGAACTCGTGCGTGACGAGCAGCGCGGCGCCTATGGCAGCGAGACCGACTCGCCAGAGACGCTCGGGATCCATCCTGTCGATGGGGCGAGTCCGTGAGCCGGATCCGCTACTTCGCGCGGGAGACCTGGACCAACATCCGGCGCAACCTCACGCTGACATTCGCCGCGATTCTCACCGTGGCTGTCGGCGTGATGCTGGTGGGCATGGGGCTCATGGCGGGTTACGCCAGCGGGAACGCGCTCGATCGCTGGGAGGGCGGCGTCCAGTTCGAGGTGTTCCTGAATCCCCAGATCGACCCCAGTCAGATCGATGCGCTCGGCATCGAGCTGCAGACTCATCCCGAGATCGACCGCATCGAGTTCTTCAGTGCTGAGGAGGCCTACGCGCTGGTGTCCCAGCAGATGGCCGACCAGCCCGAGCTGCTCGCCCAAGTGTCACCCGAGGCGCTGCCCGCCTCATACCGCGTGGTGCCCCGGTCGGTCGAGGCAGAGCTGATCGAGTCGCTGGCCGCCCAGTTCCGCCAGCGACCCGGCGTGATGTCAGTGCAGACCGGGCGTGAGGAGGTCGACGCCATTCGCACCTGGTTCACGTCGTTCCAGGGCATCGTGCTGCTGCTGTCGATCGTGCTGTCGGGCGCGAGCGTCATGCTCATCTTCAACTCGATCCGCGTGGCGATGTTCGCCCGCCGACGCGAGATCGAGGTCATGAAGCTGGTCGGCGCCACGAACAGCTTCATCCGCTTCCCGTTCATGCTCGAAGGCATGCTGCACGGTCTCGCGGGCGGCATCATCGGTGCCATAGCCGCGGGAGCGCTGCGAGGTCATGTGGAGGGCCTGTTCTCCCGCTCGGACGTCCTGGCGTTCTTCCGGTCGTTCGTGGTCACGTCCAGTCAGTTCACAACCGTCGTGTTCGTGACGGTGATCGCCGGCGTGCTCGTGGGGATGATCGGCTCGGCGTTCGCGGCCAGCCGCTTCCTCGACGTGTAGCCGGGCCCGACTGCACCAGCCGCTCGACGTAGGGAGCGGTCGGGCGTGTAGAAAAGCCGCCGACACCGCCGTCCGCCACCCGGACGGCCATTGCTTGAGGGGGCGCTGTGCCAGAGTTCGAGACGATCCTGTACGAGGTTGACGACCGCATCGCAACGATCACGCTCAATCGGCCCGAGCGCCTGAACGCGTTCAACAGCCAGATGCTGCGTGATGTGATGGACGCCATCGACCTTGTCGATGCCGACGATGACGTGCGGGCGGTGATCTTCAGTGGCGCCGGCCGTGGCTACTGCGCCGGGGCCGACCTGAGCGGGGGCGCCGACACCTTCGACTTCGACAGCCAATCAGATGAGCGCAAGACCGAGCGAGCCTCCGAGCGGGGCGAGGGCGGCGATCTGGCGTGGATGCGCGACGGCGGCGGGCTGCTCACGCTGCGCCTGTACGAATGCAACAAGCCGCTGATCGCTGCGATCAACGGCCCCGCAGTCGGCGTGGGCGTCACGATGACGCTGCCCATGGACATCCGGCTGGCATCCACCAAGGCCCGTATCGGGTTCGTTTTCGCCCGCCGGGGCGTGGTGCCCGAGGCCTGCTCGTCGTACTTCTTGCCGCGCGTGGTCGGACTGTCGCGGGCGCTCGAGTGGTGCTTCAGCGGGCGGGTGTTCGACGCAGACGAAGCGCTCGAGGGCGGGCTGGTGCGCAGCCTGCATGAGCCCGACGACCTGCTGCCGGCAGCCCGAGCCATCGCAGCCGAGATCGCCGAGAACACCTCGGCCATCTCGGTGACGGTGATCCGCCACATGCTGTGGCGCATGCTCGCCGCCGACCACCCGATGGAAGCCCACAAGATCGATTCCCGAGGGATCTTCCACCTCGGGCGGGGCGCCGACGCTCACGAAGGCGTTGCGTCGTTCCTCGAGAAGCGGTCGCCGGAATTCTCTCTGCGCCCCACCCAGGACCTGCCCGAGTACTTCCCCTGGTGGGACGAGCCCGAATTCAGCTGACCCCGAATTCGGCTGGCCCGGGCCAGCCGGCTCAGGCCTCGGACTGCTCTCTGGGCACAGGGTCGTCGCCCCAGCCGGTCAGCGCGATGCCCGCGACGCACGCGGCAACGGCAAGCCCGAACGCGGGACCGAAGCTGTCGAACCAGTCGGCCGTCACGCCGCCGAGCCACGGCCCGGCAGCCAAGCCGAGACCGAACACAATCGTGGCCACCCCGTAGGCGGCGCCGAACTCGTTGCCCGAGAGGTTGTCGCTGACGCGGGCTGCGATCGAGGCAATGATGCCGGTGAAGGCCGTGCCGAAAATGAACGCCGCCGCCCACGCCAGCGCCTGCTTGCCTGCTTCGAGCAGGGGGTACGCGGTCATGAAGACGATGGAGATCATCGACACGCAGAACCCGATGGTGACGGTGCGCCGCCTGCCGAGCCGGTCAGCTGAGCGTCCGAAGATCGGCCCGCCGGCGATGCTGCCGATGCCGATCGACGAGAACGCGATGGCAGCGTCTCGAGAGCTGAAGAGGTCGGCGTAGCCCTCGAGGTGGTCCACGATGAACGTGAGCACTGTCGTGACGACGAAAGCGTGCAGCGTGTAGGCGGTGATGAGCTGGCCCGCCCGGGGAATCTTGGCGAGAGCGCCGCGGGCACCCTCGAAACCCATGCGACCGGGTGTGCGCGACCATCTGCGCACGGCGAGGGCGAGCGCGACCAGTATCGCCGCGCCGATGACGAGTTCGATCCGGTACACGTTGCGCGGATGGCTGAGGTCGGCCGCGATCAGCACCGCCTCGCCAGGCTCGGTGCCGTCGGAACGGCTCAGCAGCGCGTCGATTGCCGCCGCCGCGACCATGCCGCTGCCGACACCGCCGGTCATCCAGCCGGCCGCGGCGCCTCGCCGCTCGGGACCCAGCAGCTCCGCGGCGAGCCCGGGAGTGCCCACCCACACACCGGCCGCGCAGAAGCCCGTCAACGCCAGCGCGAAGGCCGCGACGCCCACATTCGGACTCCATGCCAGCAGGGCCAAGCCGGCCACGTTGCCGGCGAGACCGATCCGCACGGCGCCGCTCAGGCCCGTGCGCCCCACCGTGAGGGCGACCACCAGCGAGCCCATCACGTACAGCAGCAGGTTCAGCGAGCCGAGAGCGCCGGCCACGGTGTTGGAAAGGCTGAACCCGTCGCGCATGTCGGCGTAGAGCAGCGAATAGGTGAAGCGGCCGAACGACTGCGACACCGCCGCCGCGGCCGCCAGCGTCAGCAGCGTGCCGATCCGGCGTGCGCGGCTGAACATCTCGGCATGGGGCGCGGCAGTCACGATCGGCCCGCTGTGTGGTTCATGGCGCGAGGAAGGCGAGGCTCGGTGTGGGCAGGTGTGAGCGGATCAGTCGTGCGGCCAGGTCACTGCCGGCAGCGGGGGACGCTGGCGGTAGATGGTCTCCGTCGCGATCACCCGCCGGGGCGAGCGTTCGGTGTCGGCGAACTTCGCCACGTCGGCACGGATCACGTCGCGGTCGTGGTCATCGCCGAAGAAGCGCTCACGCATGTCGTCGAGCGAGGCGAAAGCGACCAGGGCGAAGCCGTCATAGGACGGGCCGTTGAGTGTGGCCACCACGCTGAGCTGGGTGTAGTCCCACATGCCCGGGTGATGCTGCAGCGCCAGCGGAGCGTGGGTGTCGCGCCAGTGGCTGTCGCCTTGAGCGTGGGTCAGCCGAGGGTGATGGACCATGGGGAAGATGGCGGTGAGGCCCGGCGAGGCAGTGCCCGGGTCGGATCCCAGCGGGCGCTCGCGGATGACTCGTGAGAACGCCAGGTATGTGCCGATCGTCGCTGCGGGCGTCAGCAGGTCGGGGGAATCGGTCATGGCGCGCACGAGCGTGCGGAAGGGAAACTCGCGGCGATCGTCGGGGTCGGCTGCGTAACACACGCCCCCGAGGCTGGCCGCTACGTCCGCAGCGGCATCCGGATCATTTCCCGTGACGACCAACTCGTGCATGCCTGCAACTTACTGCTGGCCCCAGCACAGCGCCCGACCCCCCAACAGTGCCTTGCCGCTGACGCGGGCCGGCTGGCCCGGCAGGATGGGGGCGTGCTCGAGATGGACGAGGCCCGCTTTGCCGACCTGGTGGAACAGGCGCTCGAAGACATACCGGACGCTCTGCGCTCGCTGATGGACAACGTGGCCATCTTCGTGGAGGACCGCGGGGAGGATCCGGACCTGCTCGGCGTCTATGAGGGCATCCCGCTGACCGAGCGCCACGACTACGGCGGCCTGGCGATGCCCGACAGCATTGTCATCTACCGGCTGCCGATCCTGGAGATGTGCGAGACGGCCGACGATGTCGTCGAAGAAGTGCTGGTGACCGTCGTGCACGAGGTCGCCCATCACTTCGGCATCGACGACGACCGGCTGCACGAGCTCGGCTGGGACTGACCCGGCCGAGCAGTTGGGTGCACATGCGCGCCCGCTGCGGCGGCGACAGAATCCTCAGCGACCAGCGATCCAGCAGGTCGCAACGTCGCAGAGTCTCCTGCCGCCGCCGCAGCTATGGCATCGGTGCCTGCAGCTTCGAGTCCTCGGTAGTCAGACGCGGCCGAGGCCGAGGTCGAGTTGACCGCGGGCCACATTCGCGGCCAGCACCTCTGTCGGCCCCTCTGCGAGCCGCAGGGCGCGCACGCGTCGCAAGATGTCGGCTAGGGGATGGCCGTCTACGAGTGCGGTTCCTCCGACGAGTTGCACGGCGTCGTCGCAGATCCGGCTCAAAGTCTCGGTGGCCAGCGACTTTGCGGCCATTACCTCGTTGACGGCGTTCTCGCCGTCATCGAGCAGGCGTGCCGTCCGGTAGAGCGCGCTACGAGCCGCATAGGCGGCGATCCGCATGTCTCCCAGTGCCACCCGCTCCAGGTCGGTGCCAACCTGTGCCGGCCCTTCGGTCGAACTGTGCCGTGCGGCCCGCTCGACCAACGTCCGCTCGACGACGTCGATTGCGAATCGGCACTGGCCGATGCAGTCGGCTGCAATTGCCATACGCGTGGCGTTGATCTGGCTCATCGCCCGCCGCAGGCCGCGCCCAGCCTCGCCGATGACGTGAGTCGCCGGAATGCGCGCGTCGGTAAACGTGAAGGCAGCATGGTGGCTGCCGTCGAGGGTGCCGAATCGCTGCTCGAGCGTGACGCCGGCCCGGTCGGTCTCGATGAGCACCATCGCCGACCCGGTCCCTTCCAATTCGACCAGAGCGTTGATGAAGTCGGCGTCCGCGCCGCCGGTCACGTATGACTTCGCTCCGTTGACCACAAGGTCATCGCCGTCACGCCGCGCCCAGGTGTGGCGCGGGGCATTTGCAGGCTCGGTGAACCCGAAACCGCTGCGCAGCTCCCCGGCCAGATACGGCAGCAGGAACTGGCTGCGCAGCGGCTCGCCGACATCGGCGAGCACTCCCGGCGACGGTCCGAAGACGCCCGGCAGATGGCCCACGTTGCGGCTTCCGAGTGTGTCACGCACGACGACCAGCTCCAGCGCGCCGGCCTCGGTGCCGCCGACCGACATCGGCTGGGTCATGCCGAACACCCCTGCCGACTTCGATGCGTTCCGCACCTCTGTCCTGACGTCGCTCTCGTCGACCCGGCCCGCCAGCGCCACCAGCTCGCCAGCCAGGCGTTCGGCGGTACGCAGCACCTCGGTGTGCTCAGTGTCGAGGAAGTCGGGCATCTCCGGTGCATGCCTCCGCGTTCAGCCCAGATTGCGTTCGTCGCCT
The DNA here is from genome assembly GCA_022824805.1 of Acidimicrobiia bacterium. GTDB lineage: Bacteria > Actinomycetota > Acidimicrobiia > Acidimicrobiales > Poriferisodalaceae > Poriferisodalis. Next base: position 43,695 of record JAJDZE010000130.1, read on the forward strand.
GAGACGGTAGTTGCGGAGGGCGCGTGGCGGTCTAGCCCGTGTGGGTGCGGACCCAGTCGGCGATGAGGTCGGCGGCTTCGGCGCGGGCGCCAGCGGGCTCGGTCAGGTACGGGTCGCCCGAGATGGAGTGCACCGGGACGTCCGGCGCACCGGGCCGGCCGCACAACCTCTTGCTGCTCTGGCGTGGCCCGGACGGCGACGTGGTGAAGTCTCATGGCCCCCCAGCTGCGGTGTTCACCGCAGAGGTTCTCACCTCCAGCTACGCCGCTTCGCTCGGCCGGTCGGGCGAGCTGCGCTAGCTGAGCCCGAAGCTCGCCACATTCAGGTACTCGCCCCACGGAGCTGACTCAACCAGGCAGATCTCGCTGACGTCGAACGTCTCGCCGAGGCGTGGCCAGTCGACTGATGGCCGCCCTTTGCGGAAGCGTGCGATGGTCAAGTGGCCCACGAATGGGTGGTCTGGCGGCGGGTCGCCGATGTAGCGCGTGCAGTCGATGACGGACGCAGCGAGCTCGTCGACCCCGGCAGCCGGAAGCATGAGCACGCCACGGCCCAGTCGTTCGGGGGCGGGACCGAGCGTTACCGATGTCTCGCCGAATGATTGTCCGCCGAGGGTGCTGAGCGCTTCGCCGGTGTCGCATTCGCCGAGGAACCGGAGCGTGATGTGCAAGCGGTGCGGCTTGGTCCAGCTGACGCCTGGCGCCGACGGTCTTGGCAGCCCAGCCAGTTCGTCGACGACGGAGGGGGGCGGCCACATGGCGACGAACAGGCGCGGCACGGCGTGAACCTAGCGGTGTGTCGCCGCCTTGCCCAAGACCCTCCGCTCAGGATCTGGCCGGTTCTGCGCCAGCGCGCCTGAGACTCTCGGCTCCAGTTTCGACGCCGTTTCTGGGCCGGCATGCCCGAAGCGCTCGGTCCAGGGTTCGACGCTGCTTCTGAGCCGGCACGGACGCGGGTTACGCTCGCAGTGGTGAAGCGGCTTGCGTGGCGAGTGACTTCGGTGGTCGTCTGCTGCGTCGTGGGAGCTGGCCTGCTGGCCGGTTGCAGCAGCGACAGCGACGAAACACCCCAGACGGTGGCTGCCAGCACGGCCGCACCAGCGGCCGCGACGACCGAGCTGCCAGCGAGTCCGACAACGGCCCCTGCATCTGCTGAGCAAGCAGCATCCGAAGGCTCTGCGCAGGACGCCGACACCGCTGACGAGACGGGCGATGATGCCACCGACCAAACCGCCGCGCAGACCGATGACGGGGATGTCGGCGACGGCGCGGATCAGGCGGCTGTCTCGCAGCCCGGCGACGCAAGCGACGACCAGGCCCCGACTGACAGCGACGAAAGCGACGGTGGGGACCAGGCGGAACCGGCCGAAAGCGAATCCAGCGAGACCGCCGAACAGCCGGCCGACGACGAGGGTGGGGAGGAGACCGACGAGAGCGCCACTGTCGACGAGGGGGCGGCTGAGGACATCACTGATGATCCAGCCGACGACAGGGCTGACGATGAATCCGACGAGGGTGAGGACGAGACCGACGGCAGTGAGGTGTCCGACGAGGAGGACGACGCCGAAGATGCCGAGGCAGACGATTCTGCAAGCACCGAGGACGAGGGCGATGCTGAGGAGGTCGAGCAAGACCCAGAGGGAGATGACGCCGAAGAGGCTGTCACCGATGCCGAGCCCAGCGAGGATCGGCCCAAGGTGCTTGCGCTGGCCGTCGCACAAGTCGACGGCACGACGCTCGACGTCAGTGCATTTGCTGGCCGCGACGTGCTGGTGTGGTTCTGGGCGCCGTGGTGACCGAATTGCCAGCGGGAGGCGCCTGCGGTCGCAGCGCTGAAGACACAACACGGAGGCAACTTGGCCCTCGTCAGCGTCGGGGGACATGACACCGCGTCGGCCATCTCACGCTTCGTGAGCTCCTACGGACTCGGCCACATGCCGAACTTGCCCGATACCGAGAATCAGCTCGCCAGAGCGCTCGGCGTCAGCTATCACCCCCGCTGGCTGCTGATCCGCGCGGACGCCACTGAGCAGGCGGGTGGCGGCGCGATCCCTGACGCTGTCGTGACCGACGCCCTCACCCCCGGCTGATCGCTCTCGGCTTCAGCGCCTCGTTGATCGGATGCGCAACTCCCGGATGGGATCGGGCAAAGGGCTAGTCGTGTTCGGCGTCGGCGAGCAGATCTCTCAGGAGGGCCGGAGGATTGTCGGCGACGACCAGTGCCTCGCCGATCAGCGCAGCGTCGTAGCCGGCTTCGGCAATTGCTCGCATGGAAGTGCCGCCGGGCACGCCGATGCCTGAGGCAGCGATCAGCAGGATTCGGTCGTCGATGTTCTCGAAACAGCGGCTGACACGGACGGCCTTGTCGTAGTCGACGGTGAACTTGGTCGATTCGGGGTTGTCGCGCTGGTTGATGGCGATCATGTAGGCGCCGAGATCGACTGCCGCTTCCAGCTCTGCCTCGTCGCGGACCTCGGTGAGCACGTCGATGCCCAGCGACAGCGCCAGTTCTTGCATGGGCGGCAGCTGTGCCGGGTCGATGTCGGCGAGGATGACGAGCATTGCGTCGGCGCCCATGGCGTGGCTGTCGCGCACATCATCGAGCGCGCGCAGGAAGTCCTTGCGCAGCACCGGCAGACCCGTCACCGCCTTGGCGGCCTGCAAATCCTCTGGGGCGCCGCCGAACCGCTCGCGCTCGGTCAGCACCGACAGGCAGGCAGCCCCGCCCGCCTTGTACTCCGATGCCAGATCGGCAGCGTCGGCATCGGCGTTCAGTGCCCCGCGAGACGGCGAGCGCCGCTTGATCTCGGCGATGACCGACAGTCCAGCTTCCCGCAACGCCGTTGCAAACCGGTGCCCAACCGCGACCGAGCCCGGCTCGGCGTCGTCAGCGGGATTGTCTGCATCCATACGACGATCTCATTCCGCGAGTTGGCCCGACCGATCAGCGACTCTACGCCGCCGCCAGTCACGTCGGCCCTCAGATTGGGCCGCAGCATCTGGCAGTTACGCCTGCAGCCGGGGAAGGCCTACCGCGACTGCAAGGTGGTAACGACAGATGACTACACTGTAGTCATGCCAGTTGTGTCGGTCCGCATTTCGGATAACGAGTTGTATGACCGGCTTCGCCAGAACGCACGACGTCACAGTCAGGGAATCTCGACACTCGCGGAGCGTCTGATCGACGAAGGATTGCGCATGCAGGCCCATCCGGTGGTGATGTTTCGGAACGGTCCACGGGGCCGCCGGGCAGCGCTGGCAGCCGGACCGGAGATCGTCGATGTCATCGGAACGCTCATCGGGGGCGATGTGCCGGCCGGTCAACGACGAACTCGAGCGGCTGAGCTGCTGAACATCAGTCCGGCCGCTGTAGACGCGGCCTTCACGTACTACGCCGAATTCACCGACGAAATCGACGCGGAGATCGCCGAACGGGCGAGGGAGGCCGAAGAGGCTGAGGCTGCCTGGGTCCGCCAGCAGGCACTGCTTGAGGCGTGAGGCTGCTCCTCGACGAAATGCATGCGCCGACGGTCGCTGCCGCACTCGTCGACGCAGGGCACGACGTCGTGGCCGTAGCGGCGGACTCCGCTCTTCGTGGGTGCAGCGATGCGAGCCTGCTGCAGCACGCGATGGAATCTGGCCGGGCACTGGTGACCGAGAACGTCGGCGATTTCTCGGTGCTGGTGCAGCGCCGCGTGGCTGCTGGAGAGTCGCACCCGGGCGTCATCCTCACGAACCCCGCCCGCTTCAACCGGGCGTCGCTGGCCTATCCGGGAAATCTGGTAGCAGCGCTGACTGCCTTCCTCGCCGACCCGCCTGTCGACGGCGATTCGTGGATGTGGTGGCTTCAGCCTGCTTGAGCGCTCGCCGGAAAATCGCTTGGAAGATTGGAAAATATTGAAGTAAATTGAAATATATGGAAGATGAGCTCATGAACGATGACGGCGGCGAGCTGCAGCGTCGTCAGCTCCGTGCGGCTGGAGTATTGGTTGCCGCCGATGCACGCCTCCGGCCGACGACCACGATGGTCGCCGATGACGACACGGGTGCCACGGTCGCCGTTGCCACGCTGCTGCTCGACGTGACCCGCCCGGATTGCATCGACCGGGTCGTGAGCTGGATGCGCGACACCGCCACCCTCCTCGAAACCCTCCGCGAACTCGAACGCTGACTACGCCCGAGTCTGAGGGTTAGCTGGGGCGCGGATGGGCGGGATTGCCAGCACTCACGCTCCTGGTGTGGACGCTGCGCAAGCGGCTGCGTACCTACCGAGCCGTCGCCTGCCCGATTCTCGTCGCCTAATCGAGCATCGAGAGCGGGGCAGCAGAACGCCGGCGGTCAGTCGGGCGACGTGAGCTCGGCCCGGATCCGGTGGCGAGTGATCCACAATCGCAGCAGTATGAGCGCTGCGAGCAAGAACGCAGTGCTTCCGTACACCATGATCGGTATGGCCTTCACGAGCACCCCGTAGTAGCCCCACAAGATGCCTTCGCCTGCCGTAAGCACCTAGGTGAGCGAGGCCACGCCGACCGGCGCGTACGAACGCCAGGCGGCCCACACCGACGGCCCGAGGTACAGGCCGTTCGACAGGCCGAGCACCGTGCCCAGCACCGTCCAGCCCGCGACCAACTGCAAGCCCACTGATGCCACCCCCACGGCAATGCCGGCAATGACGGCGGCGCGGACCTCGGCGCCATTGCGCCAGAGCAGGTACAGCACGAGACCGAAGCCGATGACCGCCGCGAGCACCGCAGGAATGGTGACCCAGAGCTCCTCGGCGATCACGTACGCCGTCCAGCCGATGTTGATCACCATGCCGATGGCCGCCCAGGCGGGCGAGGCGCCTTCGGTCCGCTTCAGGCGCACCAGCCGCACCACTTGGGGCACGACTTGCACGAACGTGACCGCAGTGGCCACGACGGCCACCAAGTTGGCGAACTGGTCCCCGCTCACGGCGCCCGCTGGCGGTCTCGCGCTGCGACATGCCGTGATGGTCGTGCCCGGCAGGCAGGTCGCACAGCGTCCATCCCGAGAGTGTCGCACCCGTGTACTCCGAAGACCGCCGCCCGGCGGATTCCTTCGCTGCCGGCTGTGAGTGCCCTCGTCATCTTGCGAGCCCCGCATCCGACGCGGGCACCCGAGTTGCGGGCGACACGTGCACAACCGAGCGATTGCCTGTTGCATGGACACTTGTGACCGACCTCGGCAGCGAAGCGAAGATCCGTGGGCGCAGGCTGACCGGCGCCGCCGCGGTAGTGCTGATGGCGCTGGTCGCCGCCCTCGCCCAGTCGTTCGGGCGGTTCACCTACGGGGTGCTGCTTCCCGCAGTGCGGGACGATCTCGGCCTGTCGAATACGGTCGCAGGGTCGCTCGCTACCGTGAACATGGCGGCCTACCTGGTGGGCAGCCTGATCGTGGCGACGGCATCCAGCCGGTTCCGCCTGCTGTCGGTGATGCGGGTCGGCATGGTGGTGGCAGTCCTCGGCCAAGCGCTCGCAACCATCTCGCCAGGACCGGTCGTGCTGGGAATCGGGCTGTTCACGCAGGGCCTCGGCGGCGCATTGACATGGATCCCCGCCCCGGTCGTCACCGCCGACGCGATAGCTCCCGAACGGCGCGGTCTGGCCGTCGGCTTTCTCGGCGCCGGCATGGGATTCGGCGTCGTCTTCGCCGGCCAGCTCTCGGGATTTGTCCGCTCGACGATGGGCGACGCCTCGTGGCGGACGGTGTACTTCGTGCAGCTCATCATCGGCGCGGCAGTGGTCGCCGCAGTGCTGCTCGCCATCGGCCACCGCCAAGAGCGCCTGGCGTCACGGACAGGTCTCGGCGGGTTCAGCGCCTTGCGGCGCGTACCGGGCTGGGCGCCGTTGGTGTCTGCGTTCTTCGTGTTCGGTCTGCTGTACCTGCTGGTCATCTCGTTCCTCACCACCCGGCTGGAGGACGACAGCGGTTGGACGAGCACCCAAGCGTCGCTGGCGTTCACGCTGGTCGGCGTGGCGATGATCTTCGGAGGGCCGCTGTTCATCGCCCTGTCGGAGCGCATCGGCGCCCGATCGACGCTCGCCATCTCCTTCGGCGGGTGGGCGGTGGTCACGACGCTCTTGCTGCCGGGATGGCTCGTGCCGACGATGGCTCTGTCGGTGGCCGTGGGTCTGCTGTTCGCTTCGATGCCATCGGTACTGACCGTCTATGTGGTCAACAACACCGCCACCGACGACTACGGACCGGCGTTCTCCGCTGTCACGTTCTCGTTCGGAATCGCCCAGATGATCTCGCCGCAGCTCGGCGGCTTCATCGCCGACACGGCCGGTACGTTCGCACCGGTGTTCCTGCTCTCGGCCGCGCTGGCGGTAGTCGGCATGTTCGCCTCGTTGGGCCTGCCGCGCCGACAGCGGCCGGGTTTTGCGGCCGTGCCGGCCCCGGTCGCCGCGCCGGGGGCAACGACCGAGCCTGCTGCCGCGGCGGCACCCGACTGGCGCCTCGTCAACATGACCTTCGACGTCATCGCCGCAGACGCCGCGGCCGACGCGATTGCACTCGGATCGCAGTGAGGCACTGTCAGGGAACGACCTAGAGTCGGGTGCGGCGCAGCGGTGGCGTGCAGGCAAGTCGAGGCGCCGCAACCTCGCCTTCGAGGAGACGCTTTGCTCTCGCCTTTGAGGAGACGCTTTGCTGTGAGGAACCTGCGGATCTTCAGGGTTGCGGTGCTCATCGCAGCCGCAACATTTTTCGCTGCATCGTGTGGAGATTCCGGCGACGGCCAAGCGCCGGCGGCTACCACAGAACCCGCGCCGACCGAGGCCGCCATGCCCGATGAGGCCGCGCTGACGCCGGGCGAGGGAGTGTCGGTCAACTTGGGCCGGCCGAACTGGAGCAGCGGCTACTTCCAGACCGAGATATTTCGCCAGTTGCTCGGAGAACTCGGCTACGACGTGTCCGATCCCGCAGAGCTGGAACTCGGCCCCAACGCTGCCTATGTCGCAATGGCGGAAGGCCAGATGGACTTCTGGGCGGACAGCTGGTACCCGCTGCACCTGTCGTGGCTCGCCGGCGAGCTGCCCGACGGTTCGCTCGTGCGCGATCACCTGACTGTTGTCGGCGAGCAGATGATCGCCGGCGGCATCCAAGGCTTCCTCATCACCAAGTCGTTCGCGGATGAGTTCGGCGTGTACACGATGGATGAGCTCGACCGCAACGCGGACGCGCTGGCAGCCTTTGATGCGGCCGATCCGGTGCCCGGCAACGGCATCGCGGACATCTTCGGGTGTGCCGAGTCGTGGACCTGCGACAACATCATCGAGTCGCAGATCGCGTTCTCGGGATGGGAAAACATCAAGCAGACGATCGCCGGGTACGACGCCATGTTCGCCCAAGCGGTGGACGATGCGGACGACGGCGCCCCGATGGTGATCTACACGTGGACGCCATCGGCGTACATCACGCTGCTCCGGCCCGGCGACAACGTGTACTGGCTGGGCGTCGAGCAGATTCTGGACGACTCGAATCCGACTGGCTTCGAGGGCGGCGAGGCACACGATCAGCGGGGCGCCGACGGGACCGGCGGCTATGCCGCTATTGGGCCAGATCTGTGTCCATCCGCCGCAGACAACGCTGAGGGCCTGTGCCCGCTCGGCTGGGCCGCGGCCGACATTCTCGTCACCGCCAACACTGAGTTCCTCGAGGCCAACCCGGCAGCCGGGGCACTCTTCGAGGTGGTGACCCTGTCGGTGATCGAAGTGTCGTTGGCCAATGTGGCACAAGATGAAGGCGCTGCTCCTGCTGAGCTGGCCGCGGAGTGGATTGCGGACAACCGCACCACGGTCGACGCTTGGCTCGACGTCGCTCGGGCCGCTTCGTAGGCCAGCCCATCGAGGCGTCGTCACACCGGCGCGTCCTCAACCGGGTCGCAGGGGCGCCACGAACTAGCGTCCTCGTTGATGTCTGGTCCGAGCGGGCCTCGTGTGCCAACCGGCAATCCCGTCGTGCCGTTGACGCCGTCGGACATCGCGACGCAGGTGTCGCACCTGGCCATACGCCGCGCAGCACTGAGCTTCGGTTCGATGTCGGTGCTGGCTGCGATGGCGGGCGTGTTCGTCGCGCTCGGCGCCATGTTCACCAGCACCATCTCGGCATCGTCGAGCCTTGGCCTCGGCCCCACCCGGCTGCTGATGGGTATCGGACTGTCGACAGGGCTGTTCCTGGTGGTGATCACCGGCGCGGAGCTGTTCACCGGCAACAACCTCATGGTGATCGGGCTGCTCGACCACCAGATCACCGTCCGCCAGCTCATCCGGAATTGGATTTCGGTGTACCTGGGCAACTTCATCGGCGCCGTGGCCGTGGTGCTGGTGGTGTTCTGGTCGCGCTGGTGGGAGATCGCCGACTACTCGTTCGGCGCCGCGGCGCTCACGAACGCGCACGCCAAGATCGATCTCGGGCTCGGCACGGTATTCGCCCGGGGGATTCTCGCGAACGTGTTCGTGTGCTTGGCGCTGTGGCTGGCCACCGCAGGCCGCTCGCTCATCGACAAGCTGGTGGCGGTAGTGCTGCCGATCTCGGCGTTCGTGGCCGGCGGGTTCGAGCACAGCGTGGCCGACATGTACTTCGTGCCGATCGGCATGCTGGTCTCGGGTCAGTCCGAGGCGGTTGCGGCTGCCGGGCTCTCATCAGCCCAGCTCGACGGCCTGAACGCGGCGTGGTTCGCCGGTTTCCTGGCGATCGTGACGCTGGGCAATGTGGTCGGCGGCGTCGCGGTGTCGCTGGCCAACTGGTTCGTGCACCTGCGGAGAATTCCGACCGTCGGCTGAGCCTTCGCCGATCTCGGCCCAGGTGCGCTCAGCTGCCCCCGGCTTCGGCGCCTTCGGCGGGCTCGAGCATGACGATGGGGAATTCGCGGTCGGTCTTGCGCTGGAATTCGACGTAGTGATCACCCTGGCTGGCGATGTGGTCCCACAGCTCGGCACGCTCGTCACCCTGGGTGAGGCGAGCCGTCATCTGGCGGGTGCCGCTGCGGTTGCGCACGGTGACTGCAGGGTTGTCACGCATGTTCAAGAACCATGCGGGGTGATGGCCCGAGCCGCCACGCGAGCCGATGACGGCGAAGGCGCCGTGCCGCTCGGCGACCGCCGACAGCAGCGTCGTGCGGGGCTGACCGCTGCGGCGGCCCGTCATGGTCACCTCGATGATGGGGGTGCCCTTGTGGATCCAGCCGAGGCGACCGCCGCTCAGCCGGATTGCCGTGCGGTTCAGCCAGTTGGCCGCCTTGAAGGTGAAATCGTTTGTCCACATAATCACCGCCGCTTCACTGCCACAGCGCCATTCTCGCCGCGCAATGTACGTGGAAGTGCGCGCAGTACTGTTGGCCGCGTGACGTCACAGCCCGAAACGGCCACTGTGGCCGAACTCAAAGAACTCCTCTCCGATCCGGCAGGGCGCATCGAGCTCCACGACTTCATCAGCGATGAGACGCTGCGAACCATCGACGCGCTCCGCAGCGCCGACTGCGAGGGATACGACGAGTGCCTGCGGGCCTACGAGCAGGCGTCCGCCGAACTGATCGGGCTGCTCGTCACCGGCTCGTACTTCTCCAACTGCGCCGATCACGACAAGGCCTGGGCTCACGCTGTGCGCCTGCTGGCCAACCGGATCCCCTACACGAGTTCCGAAGGCGGACCTGCCATCAATCTGCAGCACCACGTCACGCTGCTCGCGATCTACGCGGTGGCCTTCGGCGGCGCTGCTGCAGATCGGATCGATCCGCTCGCGAGGATCATCGGGACCGTGCGAGCCGAGGAGGACGGCAGGGTCGGGCGAGTCACCTACCTGGTCAACTGCGACCGCCTGAAGAAGCCCGACGAAGCGCCGATCCAAGCCTCGCTGCGGCTGTGGATGACGCTGCGCTCGATGACCGACGAGTTCGTCCCCCGCACCACCGAGGACACGCTGTTCGATGCGATGCTCGACGAGATCGAATACTTGCTCGGCGTGACGCACGGCCGGAACACCGCAGAGGGCACAGGGCCCGTCGGCTACGGGGCGATCCAAGTGCTGGCGACCCGAGTGGCGCCCGATCGTCTCGTGCGGCGCAATCTCGACCTGTTGGTCGCCCACGAGGCCTTCCAGAGTGCCGACGAGTTCTACATCTGCCGGGAGCGGTACAACAAGGCCTACGCAGCAGAAGCTCGCGTCTGAGCAGTTCGACGCCATGCCGATGATCCCCGGAGACGGGGTCGGGCGCTCGGAGAGCTCGGCAAGCACGGCTCGATCATCAACAGCGAACTCGGGTCGGGCGAGCACCGGGGCGATTGCACTTCTATGAGTGGAGATTTTGTATCATAGGGAGCCGAGATATTGTATTGTCAGCGTCGGAGAAAATGCAGCCTTGCATCAGTGCTGGGTTCCAGAGGACCTTGCAACCGACAAGTCAGCTTGACAGACCGAAGATCATGAAGGACACCCGCAGGAAGGCCTTAAGACGAATCGTCTCTGTCCGCTGCGGGCGCCGCATTCCTGACTCGCTCGGCGATGAATTCGGCGAACGGCTCAATTGACTGCCCGACGCTCGCGAACTCCAATGCGTCCATGTACGCCTGCCTGTCTTCGATTCTCACCACGGTCCAGGCGTAGCCGCCCGAAGCGAGCATGGTGTTCATGATGAGCCGAGCCAAGCGGCCGTTGCCGTCCGGGTAGGGATGGATGTATGCGAAACAGAAATGCCCCAGGACTGCACCCACCGACGGTTCGGTCTCGTCGCCCAGCAATTCGAACAACGTCTCCATGGCTTCCGGCACCGCTTCCCATCGCATCGGGACGTGACGCGAGCCGCTGA
>JAJDZE010000171.1 GCA_022824805.1 Acidimicrobiia bacterium
GGTGCGGGCTGAGCGTGCAAGCTCGGACCCTCCGAGCTGGCGCAGGTTCTGCGCCATCTGACGCCCCCGTCGCACCCGGATCTGGTGGTGGGCACCGATACCAGCGACGATGCCGCCGTGTGGCGGCTCGACGGTGACCGGCTGCTGGTGAACTCGACCGACTTCTTCGCGCCGATCGTCGACGACGCGCGCACATGGGGGCGCATTGCTGCTGCGAATGCGGCCAGCGACATCTACGCCATGGGTGCCAGCCCGCTGTTCGCCCTCAACCTGGCGGCCTGGCCCCGCGATGTGCTCCCGCTGGACCTGCTGGGCGAAGTGCTGGCGGGCGGCGCTGATGCTGCCGCTGACGGCGGCTGGGTCGTGGCCGGCGGTCACACGATCGACGGGCCAGAGCCGGTCTATGGCATGTCGGTCACCGGCACCATCGCCGCTGGCGCCGGGGAAGCGGGTCTGCTCACCAATGCCGGCGGGCAGCCGGGCCAGGCGCTCGTGCTCACCAAACCGCTCGGCACCGGCCTGCTCGCGACCGCGCTGAAGCGTTCCGGCCCCGAAGCCACCGAGCCGGGCGGCGATCTGCATGCGGCCTACGAGGCCGGCGTGGCCGAGATGTGCAGGCTCAACGATGCGGCCGCCGCCGCAGCAATCAAGGTGGGCGCCACCGCGGCCACCGATGTCACCGGCTTCGGACTGCTGGGACACCTCGCAGAGCTCGCTGCGGCCAGCAAGGCGAGGGCCGTGGTGGATGCCGGTGCAGTGCCACTGCTGCCCGATGTCATCGGGCTCGCCACCGGCGGCTTCGTGCCCGGAGGCACCGGGCGCAACTTGGATCACCTCGCCGAGTGCCTCGACGGCGGCGACGACCTCACCCGCAATGTGCTCGGCGATCCGCAGACCTCGGGCGGCCTGCTGTTCAGCTGCGATCCCGCACGCGCCGACGACGCTGTGCGCGAGCTGCGCGACAACGGCCATGAGACCGCAGTGATCGGCGAACTCGCCGACGGCAGCAGCGCCACAGTCGGAGCCATCGCAATCACCGGTGCAATCGTCGGAGACACCGGATCTGACGAGGGCTGAGACGATGCACGGACGAGCGACCCTTCCGGTCGCACCACCTGATGTTCTCAGCTCTCGTTCGCCTTCACTGTCGGGACGCTCGGGTCCTCGCCTCAGCTCTTGAGGATCGCTGTGGTCGCTTCGCACGGCACGAGCGGCGACTCCGCAGCGACAGCGACCGCGGCGGCAGGATCACCCCCGTCGCCCGCAGGCATGAGGCGTCGGGGTGTGTTTCCTGGCTCGTTCAACCCGCCCACCACCGCCCATCTGGCCATCAGCGAGGCCGTGGTCGGTCAGCACCGACTCGATGTGCTCGTGTGGTCGGTGAGCCGGGTGGCACTCGCCAAGGAAGACGTGCAGCGCCCGCGCCTCGCCGACCGGGTCGCCGTGCTGGAAGAGGTCGCCGCCCCGCTCGATTGGCTGGAAATCGATGTCACCGACGCACAGCTGCTGTCGGACATCGGCACCGGGTTCGACGTGATCGTCATGGGCGCAGACAAGTGGCAGCAGATCCACGACCCGGTGTTCTACGGCAACGACCCAGCACAGCGGGACGCGTCGATTGCTGCACTGCCGGCGGTGGCGATTGCCGCCCGGCCGCCGCACGACTGCCCCGCCGAGTTGGTGCTCGACCTGCCCGACTGGGTGGGCACCGTGTCGAGCACCCAGGCCCGCACCACCGACCCGGCGCTGATGACGCCCGAGGCGGCTCGCTTCGACACAGAAACCGGCGCCTGGACCGACCCGGCGCGCTATGAGACCTGGCTGGCGCGCCGGCGAGAAAACTGAAGGACGCTATGGACGAGATCCTCGACGTCGACCTGCTGGCCTTCGAGCACGGCTCGTCGGCCCAGCGCAAGGCGGTCACTGACGGCGTCATGGCGAGTCTGCGGACGGGTTTCGTCTATACGGCGCACGATCTCTCAGGCGGCCTGCTCGACGACGCGTACGGCGTGCTGGGCCGGTTCTTCGCGCTCGAAGCCGACGCCAAGAAGCGCTACGTCGACCCCGAGTCGTTCGGCGCCCGCGGGTACACCGGACGCCTCACCGAGACCGCCGCCATCTCCGACCTCCCCGACTGGAAGGAGATGTTCAACTGGAGCGATCAGCCCCCTGCCGGCCACCCGCTCACAACCAGGTACAGCCGCTGGTACCGGCCGTCGATCCTTCCCGATGACGACATCGACGGCGCCGGTGCCATTCTCACCGAATTCCACCGGCGGCTCGTCGAGCTGCAGCGACGCTTCCTGCGCGTCATCGCGGAGGGCATCGGCGCCCACGAGACCTACTTCGACCGGATGACCACCTACGGAACGCACCTGTCGCGGGCCATTCACTACCCGCCGATGTCACACGCCCCGGGCGGCGGCAGGGAGGGCCACATCTGGGCCGACGAGCACGCCGACATCAACCTCATCACCGCCCTGCCCCGGGCCACCGACCGCGGGCTGCAGGTGCGTATCGACAGCGAGTGGATCGATGCCGCCCCGCCCGACGATCACGTCATCATCAACTCGGGCATCATGCTCGAGCACGTCACCAACGGCCTGATCGGCGCCGGCTGGCACCGTGTCAAGGCCGACGCAGGCCAGCACACCAGCCGGCTCAGCGTGGTGCAGTTCTGCCACCCCCGCCCGTCCACGATTCTGGTGCCGGCACCGTCCACCGTCACGCCTGAGCGGCGGTGCCGCTACGAGGCGGTCTCGGCCGAGGACCGGCTCGAAGAGGTGATCTGGGAGATCAACCTCATCCCCGACGCCCGCCGCATCGACTGAACACGTCTGGGCCGCCTATGGGACTGTCAAGTTTCCGACAGTCCTTGTGAGCGCTCATCGGTAGTCGCGTTCTGTGCTCACTGAAATGCGCGGTGGTGTGGGGTTATGTGGCGAGGGCTGTTCAGAGTTCGAGGCGCAGCCGGTGTCGGTCTTCCTCGCTGAGGAAGCCCAAGTTGCCCAGGTGCTCGATCAGCGCAGGCTTGCTCACCTCGAGTTCGCCAGCCACGGCCAAGACGCCCTCGGGAGTGCTGATCGGGTGCTCGGCCCACCTGATCGCAGAATTCAAACGGTCGGGCGGCATCAAGAGCCATGCCGCAAATGCATTGGCGCGTTGTTCGATCGAGAGCGGGGCCCAGGGACCGGTAGCGACTGCCAAGCTCGTCGCAGATGAACGATCGTGCAGCAAGTGGCAGAGCTCATGAGCGAGCGTGAATCGCCTCGCCTGTGGGATGCGTGCTGACCAGTGGCTTTGGTTCAGCACAATTCGGGGGGCGTGATGGGCGCTGACGAACGACACAGCTCGCAGTTCTGGATCGTCCAGAGTGATTTCGTCCACATGAATGCGCCAGTCGGCCAGCCATGCGTCAAAACTCGTGCCTGAGGCCGCGACATCAATACCGACTTCGTCAAGCAGTTCTTCGGCGAGGTCGTAGCCCTGCGAGCCACGCAGTTCGCTCCTCAGATCGGTGCGGCCGTCGTATCGCTTGGATTGACTCAACGAGCGATGTGCATCGCTGTGATTCGGGTACCTGGGCATGGAGCCATCCCGATGCGCTGTCGAACATCTCGTACATCGCGTCGGCAACTGCGGCCAGATCGCTTCGCGCTGCCCCTTCGGTTGCCATGAAGCCGATGTCTTCGGCACCCGCGAGGCGATCGGCTTTCCAAGAAACCTCGACCTCATCTCTGTATCGCCCAAGATGCACATCGGGGAAGATGCCACCATCGCGAGCTGATCGCAGAGCATGTCTCTGCTGCCAGGCGAAACATGCCTCCTGCGTGGCTAATGCACTCCCGGCGCCGGTTGAACCGAGGCTCGGCGCCGAAACAATGCTGCTGGCTTCAGCGGCGGTCGCGGCTGGCCGCACTGCTGAGGGGTGCCGTTCCTCGTGCAGCATCGGATCCCAGTTCTCGGTCAGCCATTCGAGCAGAGGAAGGAGGTACCAGTGGCAGTACTGCAGCGTTTCGCCTTCGTCCACATGGGCGCACACGTTCACATTGTGAACCCAGATTTGAAACGCGCCCCAGCTCGCAGCCATCTCGGGCGATGCCGCGGCACCGCCGTCTGAATCATCGAGAAACGCCACTCTCACAGCAAACGACGAAGGCTCGCCGAACAGCCTCTCCCAGCGGACGCTCATCGCGTGCGCCTGTTTCCTTGACGTACCGTCCGGCGCGCGACGACGCCTGCAGCGACCCAGTCGTTCACGATTGACGGAGGAACCTCGTTCCAGTTGACGGGATACCCGTGCCACAGGTCACGCGCCCCATCGTGGCACTGAGCGCAATAGGCCCGTCTGCCGTCGGTCGCATATCGCTTCTGGCGGTGAGGAATGCTGCTGTCGAGCAAGCTGATGGCGTCTGCGTCCTTCGGACACCGCGAACCCCTGCGACCGGGCGCGGCTGACTTGTGCTTCAGGTTCGGTTCGTAGCGCACCGGTCTCCTCTCAACGGACCGCCACGGTAGTGGTCGGCGCATTCATCGACGAGCGAAATCTGCGCGATAGCGCGGAGTATGCCAGGACTCCGAACAGGGGACCGTCAAAAATGGGCTCTTCGCGATTTTTTGGGATGACGGTGGGTTGAGGGTCCGTTTGTAGGGGTCGAGGCCCTGCTGGGATCGGTGTTG
>JAJDZE010000134.1 GCA_022824805.1 Acidimicrobiia bacterium
TGGGGACGGCGCTGCTGTGTCGGATCGGTCGCCGGGCCTGGGCCGCTCTCGGCGCTGGACTGCTCACGGGTGGTGCCGCGACGGCCACGGCGCTGACCCTCACCGACACGTGGCCGACGGAACGGCTGAGCGAAGCGGCGCAGTTGGATCGCGGCACCGAGCCGGTCGCCACCGTGTCAGGACAGCTGTTGGCCCTGGGCGGGGGCACGGTCGGGCTCGGCCTGATCGGCCTGGCGGCCGGACTGTGCGTTGCATTCGAACTGTGCCGAAGACGGCCATTCGATGATGCAGCTGAGCCGACTGCCGGAGAAGCGCTGACAGCGACTGCTGGTGGACCGTTCGGGCCGCGGCCCAGCTCACAGCGGCGGCGCGGGGGTGCTTGGCGCCGTTCACCCGCTCAGCCTGCGCTTGCGCGCATCAAGAAGCTGGATGCGCTCGCGGCGGCGCTGGTCTGCTTGGCGCTCGGCGCGCTCGGAGCGGTGCTGCTCGGCGGCTGGACGCTGACCGGCAGCGCACGGGCTGATGCGCTGCTGTACGGGCGCTATGTCGACCCATGGGCAGTGCCGCTGACTGTCGCCGCGCTGGCCTGGCTCGCGTCCCGGCCAACGACGCCTCGCAGCGAATCGGCGACGTCCGGCACCGGCGCTTCTGCCGGGCCGGAGGCGCTTCCTCGCAGTCGGTTGTCGTCTCGCGGTTCGGCCGTCCTCGGGACAGCCGCGGCCCTGGCGGTGGTCGCGTGCGCGGTGGTCGTCGGTAATGCAGGCGGCTACGACGCTGCGCCCCGCCGCATCATGACGCTGTCTTTCAGCCCGGCGTGGACATGGTTCGACGAGCACCTGAGCGCCGTGGCCGTGGCTGCCCTCGTCTCGACTCTCGTCGGCGTGGTGCTCGTCGCTGTTGCGCTGCGCGGACACACAGCAGCTCGCGACCACGACCGCCAGAGCGTGCCCGGCTCGGTCGGCTCAGCCCCGCTCTCGGCGTCAGGAACGAGAACTGCATTGAGCGGCGGAGGATCGGCTGCATTGGCGCTGCCCCCGACATCGGACAGGCCCCCCCGGGATGCTCGCCGGCTCGCGGCCAGCGTCGCCGATATCGCGCTGGGTGCGCTCGTTGCAGCAGTGCTCGCGCTAGGAGCGGCCGCGACGGTCTCGAATCACCGCCACCTCGCCGATGTCGGTGCTGTCGCCCGAGACCAGGTCGTCTCGGCAGGCACTGTGTCCGAGGCCGTCGATGACGGTCTGACGTGTCTTGCCCACGATCGGTCGTCGGTGCCTGAGTACGCACTGTGGCTGTACCGCCTCGAGCTGCCCGAGATCGCTCACGAACGGGTGAGGCTCGACGTCGGCGACCGACCGTGCTCAGAGCTGGTCATTGCCCACGATGACCTGCCGCAGCGCTGCACGAACGCCCGGCACCTCGTCGACGAGCCTGCCGCTTCGTGGGCACTCTGGCATCTGCCCGAGCGCACCTGCATCCCCGCCCTGAACATCGAGGCCAAGGCTGCCGGAGTAGCGTCGCACGATGGCTCTTCCGATAGCGGCATCCGTTCCGGCTGAAGTCCGCGTCGGCACGACAACCAGCCGCCGCGAGAGGCTGAGCCGAATGGCGAAGCCGTGGCCCGAGCGGCCCGTGAGCCCAGCGAACAGGAGCGGCAAACAACGGGCCGAACGACAGCTGCGTGCCGGCGGCGCACCAGGGCTGCTGGCCGCAGCACTCATGCTCGTCGCGCTCGCATGTGCCGACAGCTCGTCCAGCGACGAGCCGTCCGAGCCCGACACCATCGAAACAGCGCCCGACGACACCGCGCCGGCGACCACGGCCGCAGCGGCACCCCCGCCAACCACGCAGGCCGAGGTGATCGTCGACGTCGGGGTCACCCAGATCCCCGGCGGCCCGCGCGAGTCCACCGTGTCGGCGTTGCGCGAGGGCATGACCGCGCCCCTGCTGCCTGAACCGCTGGTGTCGCCCCTTGATGTCCTCTCCGGCGGGCCGGCGCCCGATGCCATCCCCGCCATCGACGCGCCGGAGTTCGAGCGGGCCACCGATGTCGGCTTCCTGCAGCCCCAGGAAGCCGTGGTCACGCTCACGCTCAACGGTGACGCCCGCGCCTACCCGGTGCAGGTGATGCTGTGGCACGAGATCGTCAACGACACTGTCGGCGGCGAGCCGGTCACCGTCACCTACTGCCCGCTGTGCAACACGGCCATCGGGTACTACCGACAGCTCGGCGAGCGCATCTTCGACTTCGGCACCTCGGGCCGGCTCTACAACTCGGCGCTGGTCATGTACGACCGCCAAACCGAGAGCCTGTGGGCCCACTACACCGGCCAAGCCATCGCCGGCGTGCTCACCGGGTCTCAGCTCGACCTGATCCCGATGGCGACCGTGGCATGGGAGACGTTCCTCGACGAGCATCCCAACGGCCTCGTGATGACCCGTCCCGGCGGTCTCGGGCGCTCATACGGCACCAATCCCTACGTCAACTACGACACTCCCGTCGGCAGTCCGATCTTCCCTCTTGGCGGCACATCCGATGATCGCCTGCCGCCGCAGACCCGCGTGCTGGTCGTGCGCCACAGCGGCGCCTCGGTGGCAGTGCAGCTCGACACGCTGAGCTCTGCCGGCGTGCTGCCGCTGGACCTGGGCGGCACGCCGGTAGTCGCCTTCCACCTTCCCGGCACGGCCACACCGATCCAGAACCAGCAGGTGGCCTTCGGCCGTGATGTGGGCGCGACCGGCGTGTTCGACCCCAACGTCGACGGTCAGGCCCTGACGTTCAGCCGCATGCCCGACGCTGCGAGCTCGGCCGGGCCAGGAGCATTCATCGACGATCAGACCAGCTCCATCTGGTCGATACTCGGCCGGGCGCTCGACGGCCCCCTGGCAGGCGCGCAGCTGCAGCCCATCGAGCACATCGACACGTTCTGGTTCGCAGCCGCCGCCTACGACCCCACCATCGAACTCCTCGACGCCCCGTAACGCGTCAGCCGTCGCCGATCTGGCTCTGCAGGTATCGCTCGACCGGTGTTGATGTCGGCGTCGAGCCTCGGCGCTAGTGGTCGCCGATCTGGCTCTGCAGGTGTCGCCCGACCGGTGTTGATGTCGGCGTCGAGCCTCGGCGCTAGGAGACTGCTGATTTATTGGGTCGGATTTCCGCGTGTGGGTGGGGTGCGCGCGGGATTATGGGGGTATGCAGGGCGTGGCTGGTTCGGATCGGGTGTTGTTGGACGCGGCGGCGGTGTGCGGGCATCTGCTGG
>JAJDZE010000091.1 GCA_022824805.1 Acidimicrobiia bacterium
CAGCACCAGCCGACTCCACTATCCGACCGCCCTGGTCATGCCGCCGAATCCGGGCGCCCGCCCAACCACAACCGGGGCCCGGATGATTTGGTGGTGCTGGCCGCGGCCGACCCAGCCCAGCCGTACGGCGCCGCGCTGGGCTGGCCGGCCAGCGACGGCCGACCCAGCCGCACCGCCGGCGCGCACGTAGTGCTGGCTGACGGCGCGCCGCTCGTCGCGCTCGACCGCGGAGGGCGCACCCTGCACACCTTCGAGCACGCCGCAACCGACCTGCGCTGGATCAGCGCGCTGCGCCAAGCACTCGCCGACGGCCGGCTCGCCAAGGTCGAGCTGGCCCGCATCGACGCAGGCCCCGCAGCCGAGCACCCCATCCACGACGCGCTCATCGAGCACGGCTTCACCCCCGGCTACCGAGGCCCCACCCTCCGCCCCTGATCGCTGGGATCAGGCCGATGCCGTTTTGGCGGCGGTAGACCTCGTGGCCGGTGCTGCTTCCCTTTCGATTCATCATGCTGCTTGCCTGCGAATTCACCTCGCGACTGGCCGGGTTGGTCCGTTCTGATCGGTGTGTGTAGAGTTTGCTCAGCGGAGAGGACCGAAGTATCCGGTGCCGTGAGCTTGCTCCTCTGCTAACTCGCAGAACGTGCCCCGCTCCGGCGGGGCACGGACGCGATGGGGGACAGTTGTACCTGTGCTTCGTTGACGAATCCGGAACGCACGGCAGCAGCCCCGTGTTGGTGGTCGGGGGCATCATCGTTCACGAAGAGGACGCGTGGCATCTGCAGCAGCGCCTCGACTCGTTCCTGTTCGGCAAGCTCCATCCGTTCGGACATGACCACACGCAGTTCGAGTTGCACGCCAGCGAAATCCGCAACGGCACCAAGCAGTGGGCGAACGTTGCATGGCCCGATCGACAGCGGATTCTCGCAGGCGCGTACGGCGCTCTGGCTGGTTACGCCCCCATCAATCCAGCACTGCCGTGGCGCCTCATCAACGGCTTGACCCTCGGCTACCGAGGCCCCATCCTCTGCCCCTGATCTCGAAAATCACTAGGAGTCGCGCGAGTTGGGCGCCTACGCTTGTGGTCGTGACCGGTACGGCACCCCTTCCGATTTCCGAGGAACTGGCTGAACGTCTGCGCGCCGAGGGTGAGGCCAGCGATCAACCGCCGCCCGTGCTGGCCGCCTCACTGCTCGACGAGGGACTCAAGACCCGCCAGTTCCCAGGCATCGTCTACATGGACGGCCCGTCGGGACGTCGAGCCAGCTTGGCGGGCGGCCCCGACATCTGGCAAGTGATCAAGGCGCTGCGCAGCGTGCCGGCAGACCGGTACGACCCCATCGAGACGGTGTGCATCGAATCGGACCTGTATGAGCGACAGGTCAATTTCGCCATCCAGTTCTATGAGTCCTGCCCGGACGAGATCGAGGCGAAGATTGCCGATGACGTGGCCGCCGGTCGACTGATCGACGAGATGATCGCCGAACGCGAGCACGCCATTGCGCTGGGGCAAGCAGGCAACTCCAGTCGGACGAAGCCACGGGATCCGCATTCCGGTCTGCAGCGCTGAGCCAGGCCAATGCGATGGATGCTGGACGAGATGTCGCCGCATGCGGCTGCTCAGGTCCTTAATGAGCGAGGCCATGACGCCGTGTGCGTCACAGCCACAGCGCTCCGATCTGCCCTGACGAGGCTGTGTACAGCGCCGCGGTCGCACAGGATCGGGTCGTCGTGACAGAAGACCAGAGCGACTACGCACGCATCCTGCGACAAGCGCTCGACGCTGGCGCTCCGGTTGTTCCCGTGGTCGTCGTTCGCAAGGACCGACTCCCGCGTGGCGGGGCCATGCCCCATCGCTCGGCAGAGGTTCTCCACCGCTGGTCATTGGAGAATCCCACGCCGTACCCCGGACCGCACTACCTGTCGGATTGAGAGGCGTCATCGGCATGGGTTGGTTCCATTGGCGTCGTGACTTGGACTTGCGGCTGCTGTCCGAACTGCACGACGAGTTCTCAGCACGGCCAGGCGCTCAGTCGAAGCTGGATGATGCTGAGGCGGAGCTCACGAAGCGCGAGCACGCCCCGCATGTCCAACACGGGTCTGAAGGCTGCTGCCGCTATCCCTCTCGGCCTTGGCGACCCTCGCCTTGACTCCGTTTGGAAGCGGTCCCGCTGCCGCGCCGCACAGAGCGCACAGGTAGCGTCCGGCGAGTGGCTCGTCAGTCTTGGTGGGATGAGAACCGCGGACGGCTTGGCACATGGGCAACCCGCGTGGAAGCGTCCGCTGCCACATCGGACGACAGAACCGCCTATTTGCGGCGCGTTGGGCGTTACGTGCTGTGGTGTCTCGAAAATGGCCACGACCCCGCTGAACGCAATCGTGACCGCGTGAAGACGTACCTGGGCGTGGTCAGGACGCTTGAGGGTCGACGGCCATTCAAGCCCCGCACGGCTGAGGCGGTGACGGGTTGCATCGCCCGGTGGCACAGGTGGCTACAGCCCTGATTTCACCTACGAGGCGATTCACAGCGACCGTTCCGGTGAAGTCGCTCGATGCCTGACGTTGACGATGTCGCCTGAGTGTCAGATCGACGCACTCCGGTTGCGGACTTCAACAGCTACCAGTGCGCCTCCTTCTGCACTCCCACGACACCTGCCGCGCAGATGTCGGGCAGCATGCCGCGATTGATTCGGTCGTCGGAACCGGACTCGTGGGGCATCCACCAATGCCCGAACCGTGCGTCCGGTGCCAGCAAGTCAGTCCCAGACACGGCTGTCATTGTTCGCTCACGATCTCAGCCTCCGACCGTTTTCGAGGATCCCACGGTGGCCCACCCGAAATCAAACGCGACTGACTGATGACTCAGGACACTAGGCCGAGTGCCTTGGTGCGTTAAGGGGCCAACCACCATGGGTATCGATGATGTTGTCGATCTGCTGCATGACGCGGGGCGTTTCGGCGAGTGCGGCGCAGATGCGTTGGTAGGTCTGGATGTCCTCGAAGTCGAGGACGCGTCCTTTGCGGTCTTGGAGCCACTGCTTCGCTGGTTGGTAGCCACCGATGGTGAACCACCATGTCTGGGGCGACACTCCCTCGAAGTGCTGGTCGCGGTTGATCCAGACACGACCGAGAGAGTCGGCCGTGGGATCGCTGAATTGGACGCGCTCGATACGGCCTGAACCTGTGACTCCGAAAGCAGGCAGATCATCGCCGTGGTCCGTCATCAAGTGCAGCGAGGTCAACCGCGATCCGATCCGTACGAGATCCGCGAAGAGCGCGCTATCGCGCGGAGGATGGATACGAGGGAACCAAAATCGCAGAAAGTCGGCGTATCTACGCCGGTACTCAGGGCTGTGCAGGATTGCGTACACGTAGTGGAATAGATCCTCCGGCCCAAAATCCGACTTCAGATCTCCCTCGCCATCCGGGATGAAGGCCAGACCCGTCGCGGCAGAGCAGATGCCGACAAACTCGGACGACAGATTCGGTATCCGACCGGCGACATCAAGGCTGAGCGCATCGTTGCCTGCTGGGTAGAGGTACAGCGGGAAGAGATAGTTGACTTCCTTGTTGGACACTGTGTGGTGTTGGGTGAGTCCTGAGGCCGCGAAAACGTGCTCCCACCCGCCTGCGATCTCGGTGCCACGGGTGGTGGAAATGCCGAGATTGGGGCCAGCAAGCATGTGGGACATGACATTGCTTCGTGGTCGGCAGATGAATCCGCCTGCGGTACCCGTGTAGTACGTAGCCCGCGTGTCGAACGGCCGGTAGAGGATCGACTTGACGTACTCTGTTGCGTCGTCGTGTTCCCGGAGATCGTCTTGGGCGGAGGCGACTTTCCAGTCTTGGGAGTCGCGTCCGAGGTTGTACTTCTGCCGAGCAGCAGCTTCGGGGAGATCGACGAATTCGGCCGCCAACCGGCGCATGTCTCCGTGCGACCACTGAATGGCGAGCTTGTCACGCGCCGTAACGATCCCCACCGAGTTCAACGGGGCCAAATCGGTTAGCTTCCAACCGGTCTCGTATTCGGCGAGCAGTGCGTAGTCGATGGGAACAAAGAAGTAGTCGGGTGCGCGCGGTGAGAGTTCGAGCCACTGCGTGCTGCTGACGTCGTGCTCAGCCAACCACGCGTACTTTCCGGTGTCGTCGCCCCCCCGAATGCCCCACAGGTGGGCATGCCGGACAGTCGCGAGGCCGCCGTGGCTATCAGCGTGCTTGACGAAGATGCCGATTGCCACGCCTTGCTGGATATCGAAGACGTTCTGATCCTGGCTGCCGTCGGGTGAGCGTTCCTTTCGCTTCGAGTTGCCGTGCAGGTCGAGCAGCCAGATCTCGTCGAACGTCTCCAGGAGCGATTGCCGCACCCCGCGGAATGTCGGGTTGTCGAGGTAGCTGTGGTTGGTCACGAAGCCCAACACGCCCTCGCCGGTCTGGTTGATGCGCCACTGTGCGAACCGGATGAACTTCACGTAGTCGTCGTTGAGCCACTTGGGGTTGCGCTCGTCAAGGGGCTTGCCGTCCACGCTGAAGTAGCTCTGCGGGTCATCGGCGTCCCGACCGCGCATCAGGTCGCTGATCCACTGGCCCTTGTTGGCCGAGTGGCCCGAGTAGGGCGGGTTGCCGATCACCACCATGACGGGGTGGTCGCGCTTGACCGCGTCCGCCTCCCGAGCTTCCCGGACGATCTCGGCGGCGAACATCGGGCCGCTGGCATCTTCGTGCGCCTTGGTGAGCGAGTTGGTCAGAAAGACGCCCAGGCGCTCGTCGGCGGGCAGCGTGTACTGCTCGGCGTCACCGCTGATCTCCAGTGCGAGTTTGAGGTGGCAGATGGTGTAGGCCGCCATCAGCAGTTCGAAGCCGAACAGGCGGGGCAGGAGGTGCTCGGGCACGTACGAACTCCAAGCACCAGCGAGCCCTCGCTTCGCCAAGTCGTCACGGATGTGCGTTACGACCTCGCGCAGGAAGGTGCCGGTGCCGGCCGCAGGGTCGAGCACCAACACCCGCGGGAGCGTCTGCGTCTCGCCTTCTTCCATAGCGACGTCGACTGTGGCCGTGTCAGCCAGGCCGTCAGACAGCCCGAACCGGTCACGCAGCACCCAATCGACACTGCGGACGATGTAGGACACGACCGGTTCGGGTGTGTAGTAGACGCCGCGCGTCTCGCGCAGGTCGGGGTCGTACGCGGCGAGGAAGTCCTCGTAGAAGTGGACGATCGGGTCTTCTTGGCGAGTCGCCGTCCCGAAGTCCTCCAACACAGCCGCCATGTCGGCCCTCGCGAGCAGCAGTGCCAGATCGTCGATGATCCAGGCGATGCGGCTGTCGGCGTTGGGGCCTGCAATATGCACGAACACGTCCCGCAGGAACGGCGTGGTGTCAGCGAAGACGGCTGATTGCCGACTGAATGCGCTGGCTGGTCCGGTGTGCAGGCACCTTGCGGCGAAGAGGCCGTACGCGGCCGTCTGTGCTTGCAGGTCGGCGAACTTGCTCACGTTGAGATCGTTGATCAGCACCTCTCGGTAGCTCGCAAGCAATCCCGCAAGCGCCGGAGCACCGTTGGCATCCCCGGTCAGGATCTGCTCGATGGCGCTGCGCAGCAGCCGTGTCTTGGAAGCCATGCGTCGCGCGAGTTCGGCGGGCTGCCCGACGATGGGGACCTCGGCGTCGTAGAAGTCGGCCAGCAACTGACGCACGGCATCGTCGCCCTCGGCCTCGGGGCGCCAGCGGCCGTCGCCATCGAACCGGCCCAATCTCGCCGTGGCGCGCCGCTCGCCGTTGGCGAACCAGCGAAACTCCAGGTAGTCGGTGAGGACCAGATTGGGCAGTGCCTCGCGGTAGCGCTGGACCTGCTCGCTCTCTTCGACCGCGTCAAGGTTGGTGCCGATGTCCTTGCACTCGATGTGTCCGATCGGCACCTGTCGCCGCTGCACGATGAAGTCAGGCGCGCCA
>JAJDZE010000006.1 GCA_022824805.1 Acidimicrobiia bacterium
ACGTACATGTGCAGCAGGCCCAGGTGGCTGTTGGCGCCCATCTGGTCAAGCCGCTCGAAGGCGGTCTCGAGCACGTCGACCGCTTCGAGCGTCCCCGCGCCCGCAGCCGGCTCACCGGTATCGAGGTCCCACAGCTCCCAAGGGGTCCGGTTCATGATCGCCTCGGCAAACAGAGCGCAGACATCGAGGTCATCGCGGCAGGACCGGTAGACCTCGCGCATGGCGTCCGCGTAGGAGTCGTTCCATCGCCCGAAGTCGTCTTCGTCGGGCACCTCGGGATCGGACGGGTAGCGATGCGCAAGTGCACCGATCAGCGCCCCTTCGAGGTCGCTGGTGCCCCCCGCGGCATCGAGAGCAGCCGCGATCTCCGAGCGCGCACGCGCCAGCGAGACGCGCAGATCAGCGTCATCGAACTCTGTCCACGCCTTGTTGTAATTCGGCCCGATCGCATACGCGATGCCCCAGTGAGCCATGGCGAAGTGGATGTCGTGCAGCAGTGCCCGCTCGAAGCAGGCGATTGCCTCTTCGTGATTGAAGCCGTAGCACCACGCCATGCCTCGGTCGAACCAGAGCTGGGCTTCGGCGTCTCGGGTCGTGACCGGCCATCGATACGAGCCCAGATCGAAGTACGCCATCGCTGTTTGCCGAACCTCCTGGCTGTATGACTGCTCCCCAGTTGCCCAGTATCCCTCACGAAACCTGCGAAAGCCATGAGGATCGTTCACGTTACGCATGCGGGCGCATCCGGCAGCCCGTCGGGCTCAGCCCAAGGCGATCATCGACGTGCCGGCCAGCGCTGCAGCGATGCCGATGCCTTGCCACCAGCGCAGCGTGTCGTCGTCGAAGAGCACCGCCAATGCGATCGTCACGACCGGATAGAGCGACGCTGCGACCGCTACCTCGCTGAGCGGGCCCCGCTGCAGTCCGGCGATGAACGCACCCATGCCCGCGCCGCCGGCGACTCCCCCAGCGAAACCGGCGAAACGGAGCGAGGGCGGCAGAATCTGGGGAATCCGCCGCACTCTGGTCACCGCCAGCATGCATGCCAGCGCCGCTATCATCCCGATCAGCTGGTGCCGAGCGAGAGCAGGTTGTCGACGGGCTGGTAGAGCTCTTCCAGATATGCCGTGTCGTCGGCGCTGAGCTCGATGGTGGTGGCCTCGACGAGCTGGTCGAGCTGGCTGATCTTGGACACGCCGACCACGGGCGCGGTGATCTCGGGCTTGTTGGCGAGCCATGCCAAGGCGATCTGGGCGGGGCGTACATCGAGTCGCTCGGCCACCTCTGACACCCGCGCAGCGATGTCGAAGTCGCGCTCGCCCAGGTAGAGGCTTGCGGTGCGGGCACGATCCTGGCCCTGGGAACGATCGGTGGTGCCGGCGTCGAGGCTGCCCTGGTAGGACCCGGTGAGAATGCCCCGCGCCAGCGGCGACCACGGCGTGAGCGCCACCCCGGTGCGTGCGCAGTACGGGTTCATCTCGCGCTCTTCCTCGCGGTAGATGAGGTTGTAGTGGTTCTGCATCGACACGAACTTGGTGAAGCCGCGCATCTCCGCAGTGAGCTGCAGCTCGGCGAATTGCCAGGCGAACATCGACGAGCCACCGAGGTACAGCGCCTTGCCCGCCTTGACCACATCGTGCAGCGCTTCCAGCGACTCGGCGATGGGCGTCTGCGCACTGCCGGGGATGCCGTGCGGGTGGCGGTGGATGATCAGCTGGTCGACGTAGTCGACGCCCAGACGGCGCAGCGAATTGTCGACTCCCTCCATGATGTGCTTGCGGTTCAAGCCGCCCTCGTTGGGGTTGCGCCCCATGGGCATCGAGACTTTGGTGGTCAGCACGTACTGCTCGCGCGGCAGCAGATCGCGCAGGATCTGCCCCACCACCTCTTCGGAAGCTCCCACCCCGTAGATGTCGGCGCAGTCGAAGTAGTACAGGCCGCGCTCGATGGCGGCCTCGAAGATAGGACGAGCTTCCTCAACGCCCAGGGTCCAGTCGCCCTGGTGGCCCCGCCCGGGAACGCCGAAGTTCATGGTTCCCAAGCAGAGCTCCGATACCGACAGACCGCAGTTCGAACCGAGCTGGGTGGATTTCAGTCGCGACATGGCCCCGAAACGTATTCGACGGCAGCCCTGGTCCGTCGGCCTGCCCGCGCCAGCGCATCAGGACGGCTGCGACGCGGGCCGAGAGCAAGTGCCGACCGGCGAACCGTTGCGCCGGAGATCCTCCCGTTTCGCGCTCGTGCTGCCGGTGACCCAGTGATCGGGCTCATGGACCGCTCGGGCCACGGGTCCCGGTGGCGAGCGCCCGCCAGAGCGAGCGGTAGGTCGGCCACGATGCGTCCGCCGGCAGGTAGCCGTCGTCGATCAGTGCCCGCTGCAGCCGCTTCAGGTTGCGGGCCGGAACACCCGAATCGACGTGGTGAGCCAGGTGATATCCGACGTGGTACGGCACGAACAGCACCCGGGCCAGCCAGCTCTGGCAGATGTGATGCGTCGTGTTTCGACGGTCGGGGGTACGGGTCATACCGCCGTGCTCGGCAATGGCCCGCAGCCGGTTGATGAACTGGTACCAAGTGAACCACGGCAGTGCCCACAACAGCAGGTACAGCCAGGGGTGCCCTGCGAGCCAGAACGCAGCGAACACGATCGCCTGGCCTGCGAAGAACCGCAGGCTGAGCGGCACATATTTCAGCTTCACGAGCCCGGTGAAGCGAGGCTTGGTGATACGCCACGCCGATACACCCACGAGGTCGCGCACGAGCTTCCGGCCCAGCGACTTTGCCGAGATCGGGTAGAAGGAATAGAGCAGAAAGTCGGGTTCTTTGGGACCGAACTCGTCGCGATGGTGGTTCGCATGGCCCCGGCGGTAGAAGTGCGAACCGGTGCCCAGCGGGAGCCAGCCCAGCAGGTTGATGCCGATGCGATCGTTCAGCCAGCGATTCGAGAACAGCAACCGGTGGGCGGCCTCGTGATGGAGGATGAACCACCGGAGCTGCAGCGTGCCGATGACAGGCACCGCCGCGACCACAGCAAGCCAGTGCCCGATGGCAATCACCGCGGCGATGACTGCCACCGGCGCTGCCATCGTGGCAACGACCTCGATCGCATTGACGAAGTTGGGGATGCGACGCAGTTCCGCCCGGAACGCGGGCTTGGGCCGGCCGTCTGGACGCAGGCGGTCCGACCCCTCGAACCGAGGCAGGTCCGCCCGGGTCATGCCCCCAGTCATCTTCGCCACGAGCTCGTCGTGCGTCGGCGGCGCGGCAGTCACGCTCACGCTTCGATGCTACGACCCTCAGCGTTTGGCAGCAGTCCATGAGAGCCGTCCTCGACGACATCGCACGTGCTGGCCTGTCGGCGGCGACGGAGGTTGGCTACGGTTCGTAGCGGCCACGCGCGGACGCGCCTTGTGGGCGTGTCGGCTGAGAGAAGGGGATCGAAGATGGACTTGGGGATTTCAGGACGCACTGCGGCAGTGGCTGCGGGGTCAGCAGGGTTGGGGCTCGGCTCGGCGAAGGCGCTGGCTGCCGACGGTGTGCGCGTGGCGATCTGCGGGCGGGATCCGGAGCGGCTGGCGGCTGCGGCGGCGCAGATCGACGGCGACGTGCTGGTGATCGAGGCCGACCTTGGCAATCCGGCCGACGGGCGCAGCTTCGTGGAGCAGGCCATCGACGGCCTCGGTTCGGTGGACATCCTGGTGACCAACGCCGGCGGGCCGCCGCCGGGCATGTTCGAGAGCACCGAGATGGATGCCTACCAGATGGCCTTCGACATGAACTGCAAGGCCATGATCGAGATGTGCCGGGTTGCCATCCCTCCCATGCGCGAGCGCGGTTGGGGCCGGGTTTGCGCTATCACCAGCGTCGGCGTCAAGCAGCCGATCCCGTTCTTGCTCGCCAGCTCCGTCGCACGGGCCGGCCTCACCAGCTTCCTCAAGATCACCGCCCGCGAGGTCGCAGGCGATGGCGTGACCGTCAACTCCGCCCAGCCGGGCACGCACTGGACCGACCGGGTCGCCAAGATGATGGACCGCGAGCAGGCAGGCCAGAGCAACCCGATGGGCATCTGCGGCGAATCCGACGACTTCGGCGCCGCAGTCGCATTCCTGTGCAGCGAGCAGGCCAAGTTCATCACCGGCACCGGCCTGCTCATCGACGGCGGCCAAGCCACCGGCCTGCTCGACTGATCTCGGGAGCCTTTCTGCTCCTATCGAGAAAAACTAAAGCGCGGGCCGCGATCGATGGCCTCTTGTGGAAAGTGATCGCGGCACACCTGAACCGCGATGAGCCAGAGAGACTCGGCAGCGGCCTCTAGGAGCCTGATCGAACTCGTGTCCCCACTGTCTTCGGCAACGTATTGCTCGGCTAAGCGGCGCGCCGCATCCTGCTGCCAGATCGGGGCTTCGCACACCGCTCGCATGCGCGACTGCCAGACATCCTGGGGCGGGGGCGCTCCGGGAGCTTGCGATCTTGGCCGAAGACCTGTCTGAGCTTCCCAACCCACCAGAACCCCCGCCGGAAAGTCGAAGGGAACGCTCGTCTCAGGAACAATCATCGGCGCAGATGTCGGCATTTCAGCCATGTACTGACTGGACTCAGTCGCAGACGCTTGAACCTGAGACGCGGCTTCCAGCGTGTTTGAGCAGCCAGATGGCAACAACACGAGCAACGAAGCGACGCCGACGGCTCGACGGACATTCGGCGAAATCCGCCTTGACCAGCACGCTCGCATTCGTCGTCCCTATGTGACAACAAACCCAAAAGTGAGAACTCAACAAAGGCTGAGAACTCGTGATACGCAGCTCCCTGCCGGGCGGCTGCTCGGCAGGTTCCCGCCTGAGAGCCGACCTAGGAGACGCCGGCTGCTTCGAGTGCTCGGCGGGTGAGCACCCGGGCGAGGTGGTTGCGGTAGTCGGGCGTGGCGTTCAGATCCGTGGGGGCGTCTGTGCCCTCGGCAGCCTGCTCGGCAGCGTCAGCCGCCGAGGCCCCACCTGCCAGCGCCGCCTCGACCGCGCTGGCACGCAGCGGCACTGAGCCCATGTTCACCAGCGCCACGTTCGTGCCGCCGTTGACGGTCACCGCGGCGGCACCGACGATCGCCCAGTCCTGGGCCCGCCGGTTGAACTTCTGGTAGTTCCAGCCGACGCCGGGGGCCTTCGGGACCCGGATCTCGGTGAGCATCTCGTCGTCGGCCAGCGCCGATTCGAAGTAGCCGGTGAAGAAATCACCAGCAGCAATCTCACGGCTTCCGTTGGGACCCTGGGCGACGAGCGTGCCCCCCAGTGCCAGCACGGCCGCCGGCAGGTCGGATGCCGGGTCGGAGTGGGCCAGCGAGCCGCCGAGGGTGCCGCGGTGGCGGACCTGCGGGTCGCCCACCTCACCGGCCACATGGCCGAGCAGCGGGCACTCGGCAGCCAGCAGGTCGCTGGTCTCGAGCGCGCGATGCCGGGTGAGCGCACCGACAGCGACGTGATCGCCACCGTCGTTGATGTAGCTGAGATCGCTGACGCGGCCGATGTCGACGAGCACGCTCGGCACCGCCAAGCGCAGCTTCATCATCGGCAGCAGCGAATGGCCGCCGGCCAGCAGCTTGGCCTCGTCGCCATGCTCGCCGAGCAGCGCTATGGCCTCCTCCGCGGAGCCGGCCCGTACGTAGTCGAATGCTGCAGGAATCATTGCTGCGCTCCTCTCAGGCCGCTGTCTCGCCGGCCGCGCAGGCCAGCACCGACTTGACGATGTTGTGATATCCCGTGCAGCGGCACAGGTTCCCTTCCAGTCCCAAGCGGACGTCTCGCTCGGACGGGTCGGGGTTCTCCTCGAGCAGCGATACCGCCGCCATGACCATGCCGGGAGTGCAGTAGCCGCACTGCAGGCCGTGGTTCTGGCGGAAGGCCTCCTGCATCGGGTGCAGCTCGTCTTCTGACGGCGCCAAGCCCTCGATGGTCAGGATGTCCTCGCCGTCGGCCTGCACGGCCAGCATCGTGCACGACTTCACCGATTCGCCGTTCACATGCACTGTGCAGGCGCCGCACGAGGACGTATCGCAGCCGATGTTCGTGCCTGTCAGCCGCAGGTCGTCCCGCAGCCAGTACACGAGCAGCGTGCGCGGCTCGACATCGCCGGTACGAGTCTCGCCGTTCACCGTGACGCTGATCTCCACTATGACCTCTCCCGTTTCGTCGGCCCAAGGCCGAGCAGTCTGTCAGCCGGTTGCGCGGCCGAGCATATTGTTCCGCGGCCCTCAGGCCGGGCGACGTTGCGCACGACCCGAGAGCCGAGCGCGCACCATCATGCACCATGCGGCGGTCACGCGCAGACACGGGGCAAGCGGGCCGTGAGCGCGGCAGTAGTTTGGCGATGTGACACCGGGCAGGCCGTTGCGGGCATGAGCGAAACGGACCGACGCCCAAGCGCCGCCGACGCAGTTCCCGCGGCTGACGCAGGTGCTGGCGCGGCCACCGGCACGCATGGCCTGATACTGCAAACGGCACGAGAGATGTTTTCGCGACACGGATATCGAGGCACCTCGGTGCGCCGGCTCACGTCGAGGCTGGGCTTGACTCCCGCTGCGCTCTACTACCACTTCGACAGCAAGGAAAGCGTGCTCGATGGAGTCATCGCCGGCATGGAACGCGGCGGCGCAACGCTGCTCGCTCACATTGCTGAGCTGGAACGCAGCCCGGCGGCGCTGCGCGAGGTGTTCAACCGTTACTTCGACCTGCTCGCCGCGGACATCGACGTCTTCCGCTTCGTGGCCAACGACTTCGCCGTGCAGCAAAGCGCTGCGGGCCGGCGGCTGCGGGCACAGGCACGCGACCTGTTCGCCTGGCTCACCGGCTCTTCTTCCAAGGTCGAGGATCGGATCCGTGCGGCTGCCGCGGTGGGCACGATCCGCCTGTCGCTCGAGCAAAGCGGCGTGGAACCCGACGCTCACCGCGACGCGATCATCGGGCGGGCCCTGCAGATCATGACCGACTAGCGAACGTCAACCCTCGCCGTCGCCGAGCAGGTGGGCCACGCCGGGCAGCGGCCACGCCGACGGCAGCGTGACCACGTCGGCAGGGTCGACGTTGAGGCGATACAGGGTGTCGCCCTCGCGCACCAGCGAGAGCTGTTCACGCGCAATCCGCTCCACCACCACCGGATCCTTGGCCTCGGCCACTTGCACGGCCAGGTGAGAGGTCTCTGCCTGCAGCCGTTCGAGCGTGTCGGCGGCATGATCGATGCTGCGGCGCTGCGACGTCAGCGACTGCCAGGGGAACAGCAGCACCGCCAGCAGGCCGACGGCGCTCACCACGATCACCAAGCCGACGAGCACCGCCAGGGGTCGGGGCGGGCTGCGACGCTGAGGCGACGCTTCGGCGGCGACACCGTCGCGAGCGGCGCTGCCCGCGCGGGGGCGGTCTGGTTTGGCCGCAGCGCGTGCGCTCATGGGTGCACGCTCTGGGTCGTTCCGGTCACAGCTCTCGTCACTGCCCGGCGCTTGTGGCGGCCTGTACCGAGCCGCCGCCCCGGTAGGCGGCGGCTTCGCCGAGCTCTTCCTCGATGCGCAGCAGCCGGTTGTACTTGGCGACCCGATCGGACCGTGCCGGCGCACCGGTCTTGATCTGCCCGCAGTTGGTGGCAACGGCCAGGTCGGCAATGGTGGTGTCCTCGGTCTCGCCCGAGCGGTGCGACATGACCGCGGTGTAACCGGACCGGCCTGCCAACTCGACGGCGTCGAGCGTCTCGGTGAGCGTGCCGATCTGGTTGACCTTCACCAGCACGCTGTTGGCGACGCCGTCAGCAATGCCGCGCCCCAGCCGCTCGATATTCGTGACGAAGAGGTCGTCGCCGACGAGCTGGACTCGCTCGCCGATCAAGTCGCCGAGCGTCGACCAGCCATCCCAGTCGTCCTCAGCCATGCCGTCCTCGACTGAGCAGATCGGGTAGCGCTCGCACAGGTCGGCCAGATAGCCGGCAAATCCGGCAGCGTCGAGCTGGCGACCCTCGCCGGCCAGGGTGTACACGCCGTCGGCGTAGAACTCGGTGGATGCCACGTCGAGTGCGAGCGCCATGTCGGCGCCAGGCTCGAAGCCCGCTTCGCTGATCGCTTCGATCAGCAGCGCGAGTGCCGCCTCGTTGGACTCCAGGTCGGGAGCGAACCCGCCTTCGTCGCCGACGGCCGTCGAGAGCCCGCGCGAGCGCAGAACGCCGCTCAGCACGTGATACGTCTCGGTGCCCCACCGCAGCGCCTCGGAATATGACGCCGCGCCGACCGGGACGATCATGAACTCCTGCAGATCGACGTTGTTGTCGGCATGCTCGCCGCCGTTGATGACATTCATCATCGGCGTGGGCAGCACATGTGCATTGGCGCCGCCGACGTGGCGGTACAGCGGCAGCCCCAGCGTCGCTGCCGCCGCGTGTGCGGTCGCCAGGGAGGCGGCCAGCACGGCGTTCGCACCCAAGCGAGCCTTGTTCATCGTCGCGTCGAGCTCGATCAGCGTGTGGTCGACCATTCGCTGATCGACTGCATCGAGACCTACCAGCGCCTCGGCGATCTCGCCGTTCACGTGCCCAACGGCCACGGCGACCCCTTTGCCGCCATACCGCCGGCCGCCGTCTCGCAACTCGACGGCCTCGAATTGTCCCGTCGACGCACCTGAGGGCACGATGGCGCGGCCCACGGCGCCGGCGGCGGTCCGCACCTCGGCCTCGGTCGTGGGATTGCCACGGGAATCGAGGACTTCGCGGCCGGTCACCTGGATGATCTGCGTGGACGCGCGCGCTGTCACGCATAGCGAGAGTACCGAAAGGCAGGTGCTGACTAGCTCGTGCGCGCTCCGCGCTGATCAGCTCGTGCGCGCTCCGCGCGCGGCAATGCGCTGTGCTCGGGCTTCACGCTCCGCGGCCTTGATCGCCTCCCATTGCGCTGACAGCTCGTCATCACTGGGCTCGGGCGCGTTCGGGTCGCGCTCGAACACATGGGGATGGCGGCGCAGCATCTTGGCCTCGACGGTCTCGAGCACCTCAGCCAAGGTGAACGTTCCCGCCTGCTCGCCGATCGCGGCATTCATCAGCACCTGCAGCAGCACGTCGCCCAATTCTTCGACGAGATCCTCGATCGCCGTGGCCGCTTCGGCCGTACTGGCGGACAGCGCGTCTTCGGCTGCCTGCAATGCCTCGGCCAGCTCAGCGGCTTCGTCGAGCGCGTACGGAGCGAGCGTGGCGTGGGTCTGCACCCGGTCCCACGGGCACTCCCGGCGCAGCCTGGCGATGACCTCATGAAGCGAGACGAGCCGGTGCCCCAGATCCGGCTCGGGGCCGGCGCAGCCCTCAGCGGCCACGATTGCCCCCGCGCACGCAGCGGCTCACGGCAGGATCGGCAACGACACCCGCAGGTTGTCGGCGTTCCATGCGCCGAGCGCCGCGGCGACGTCCACCTCGTACGTCGACATGGCCTCGGTCAGCAGGTGGCCCGCAAACGGCCCGATCGAGGAGAGATCGGTGGCATCGGTTTGCAGTGAGTCGACACGGAGCACCACCCACAGCTCACCGGTCGGGCTCGCGGCAGACGGCAGCAGCAGCGGCGCGGTCAGCTCGCCGGGCTCGAGTTCGAGCAGCGCCAGCGCAAGCTCGCCGCCGCCGAACAGATCGAAGGGCTGGCCGCAGCCGATGGTGCCGTCGGTCTCGGTGAGGCCGGGCAGGTTGACCGCCGCAGCGACATCGCCAAGGGGCTCACCGGCGTGCACGCGGTCGGATGCCGCGACGGCATCGGCCTCCGATGTCACGGCCAGCGCGCTCACACAGTGAGGCGTCGCCAGCCGCTCGATGCTGGGATCGTCTTCGATGGCGCGCTGCTGCGCGAACTCCTCGAAGGGGCCCTCGAGGTGGGCCTGCACCTGCGCATTGATCTCTGCGTCAGGGAGGCCGATGTCGACCGGGAAGCCCGATTCGTCCAGTGCGATACCGGCGAGGCGCAGCTGGATCATCGAGGTGAGCCGCGACACGAATTCCTCGTGCGTCGGGTTCTCCGGGTCGTCCATGAGGGTGACAGGCGACTCGACGATGTTGGCTCGCACATCACCGATGACGATCTGTCCGCCCGGGAAATTGGCCGCGACGGCGTCAGCGTCGGCGAGCAGCGCTTGATATGCGGCTTCCTGAGCCGCGCGGGCCGCGTCACGCTCAGCACGCTCGGCGTCCTCTTGTGCTTGTCGCTCGGCTTCAACGGCGGCAGCTTGCGCCGCCTCTCGTGACACGACACCGTCGCCATCGGTGTCGAGCTCGGCAATGAGCTCGGCATCGGGCTCAGGATCGAGCCCGGTGTGGATGGTGACGACGTTGCCATCGTCCGCACATGCGAACGTCAGCAGTGCCACCAGAACCAGCGGGGCCAGCAGCGCAGCTCGTCGAGACATGGAACTCCCCCTGGCACGCACTGCGGGCAGGCTAGGTGCTGGCCGCGCCGGCGGTGCTTCCCGCTCCTGTTCCCCTTCTCATGCGATTGGGCTCGCGGGCCGCTCAGGCCACGGGTTCGGCTTCAGGCGGGGGCCGCAGCTGCTGGCAGAAGGCGAACAGGTGCCCGACCGTGGCCGGGTTCAGCGCACGGACCGACAGCAGCACCTCGCCGCCGCTGCTCGGGTCGGCCTTGTACCTCGTTGCGCCGAAAGGCGTTCCTGCGCAGATGCGCTTCATGCGCAGCTCCTCGCTCGCCGTCAGCTCGAGCGGCCCCAAGCGCACCCGGCCCCCGTCGTGGCCGGGGGCGAACGACACGGTTCGCATGCCGAGCCGGTGACACTCCGCACGCAGGAGCGCGATGTGCAGCAGCGTCTCGGCAGCCGGCGGCACCGGGCCGTAGCGGTCGATCCATTCGGCTTCGACGTCGGCAACTTCCGACAGCTCGGTCACGGCGCCGAGCCGCCGATACGCCTCGAGGCGACCGGCGGCATCGGCCAGGTAGTCGTCGGGCAGGTGCGCTGAGAGCGGCAGGTCGATGACGATCTCCGGCGGCCGTTCGGGTGACTCGCCGTTGAGCTCCGCGACCGCCTCGCTGACGAGCTCGCAGTAGAGGTCGTATCCGACGGCCGCAATGTGCCCCGACTGCACGCCGCTGAGCAGGTTGCCCGCGCCGCGCAGCTGGAGGTCGCGCATCGCGATGCGGTAGCCCGAGCCCAGCTCGGTGGACTCGCCGATCGTGCGGAGGCGCTCGTAGGCCTCTTCGGACAGCGAACGGCCTTCAGGGTGAAACAGGTACGCGTACGCACGCTGGCCCGAACGGCCCACACGACCGCGGATCTGGTGCAGCTGCCCGAGCCCCAGCCGGTCGGCGCGATCCACGACCAGCGTGTTGACACTGGGCATGTCGATGCCCGATTCGATGATGGTCGTGCAGACGAGCACGTCGTAGGCGCCGGCCCAGAAGTCGATGACGATCTGCTCCAGCGTGCCTTCGTCCATCTGGCCGTGCGCCACGGCGATGCGCGCCTCGGGCACCAGCTCTGCCAAGCCCGCCGCCACTACTTCGATGTCGGCAACCCGGTTGTGCACGAAGAAGACCTGGCCTTCGCGCAGCAGCTCCCGGCGAATGGCCTCGCTGACTGCACGCTCGTCGTACGGGCCGACATGGGTGAGGATGGGCTGACGTTCAGCGGGCGGCGTCTGCAGCAGCGACAGATCCCGGATGCCGGTGAGCGCCATCTCGAGCGTGCGCGGGATGGGTGTGGCCGTCAACGTCAGCACGTCGACTTCGGCACGCAGGTGCTTGATCGCCTCCTTGTGACTCACGCCGAAGCGCTGCTCCTCGTCGACCACCAGCAGGCCCAAGTCGTTGAACTTCACGTCGCCCGACAGCAGCCGGTGCGTGCCGATCACCACATCGACGGTGCCGTCGGCCACGCCAGCCACCACTGCGCGCTGCTCGGCGGGAGTGAGGAACCGGCTGAGCACTTCCACACGCACGGGGTGATCGGCATAGCGCTCGGCGAACGTCTGGTGGTGCTGCTGGGCCAGCAGCGTGGTGGGCACCAGGATTCCCGCCTGCTTGCCTGCGCTGACAGCGCAGAAGGCCGCTCGCACCGCCACCTCCGTCTTGCCGAACCCCACATCTCCCACCACCAGCCGATCCATCGGCGTGGGCTCGGCCATGTCCGCCAGCACCTCGTCGATCGTGCGGCGCTGGTCGGGTGTGGGCGTGTAGGCGAAGCTGTCGGCCAGTTCGGCCATGCCCCCGCCGTCAGGGTCGTAGGCGTTGCCCGCGGTGGTGATGCGTCGCTGGTACAGCACCACCAACTCCTGGGCGATCTCAGCCACGGCCGCTCGCACCTTGGCTTTCTGGCGCTGGAAATCGCTGCCGCCCATGCGGCTGAGCCGGGGCGTTTCCCCACCGATGTAGGGGCGGATGAAGTCGATCTGCTCGGTGGGCAGGTAGAGCCGGTCGGTCCCCCGGAACTCCAGTTCGAGGTAATCGCGTTCGTCGTCGCCGAAGGCTCGCCGGACGAGTCCTGCGTATCGGGCGATGCCGTGATGGTGATGGACGACGAAATCGCCGACGTTCATGTCTTCGAATGACGGCGCCACACCCGTCCGCCGTCGGGCTGCGCGGTGCACCCGGCGCCGTCCGGTGAACTCCGCCTCCGGCAGCACCGCCACCCCGGCTGCGGGAGCGATGAAACCGTGCTCGAGGGGCGCGACCAGCACGTGGCCGCCAGGCGAGGGCGCGAAGCTGCCAGTCGCCCGATGCAGGCGCAGCGGCACTTCCTCCGCGCTCAGCGCGTCGGCGAGCCGGACAGCCGAGCCATCGCCCTCGGCGGCCACGACCACGATGGGTCGCTGCGCTGCGGGCACATCAGGTCGCTGCGCTGCTGCTCGGTCAGGCGGTGCCGCCTCTGACGTTGCGGGTCGCTCGGCGCCCAGTGCCAAACGGCGCAGCTGGGTCACCAAACGCGTGGAATCGCCCGCCGCAGGCACCCATGACTCGGTGGCGATATTCGGCCCAGGGTCACCGTCGGCTGTCGGCGCCGCCGTGGCGTCGACCGACCACACGGCGGCGGAACAGCGCGCGAGAACTCGTTCGAACGCAACGTGCAGCCGCGGGAACAAGGCTGCGGCATCGTCCTCGCTCCCGTCGCTAGCGCCGATCGCAGCGTCGTCCCCATCTGCATCGTCGGCATCGCCGCTCGCATCGTCCGCGGCACCGGCAGGTTGCTG
>JAJDZE010000209.1 GCA_022824805.1 Acidimicrobiia bacterium
ACCATCAAGCTGCACCCCCACCACGACCTCCTCGCCGCCGCCCGCTCCCAAGCCCGCACCCACAGCTTCGCCCGCGACTACCGCAGATGGCGGCCCATGGCCGAACGCAGCATCGCCTGGCTCACCCGCCGCAACCGAAGAGGCCCCTACATCGGACTCGCCAGCAACCAGCACTGGCTGCGGCTGCGCGCCGCCGCCGTCAACCTCCAACGCCTCACCAGCCTCGGCCTGCACCACAACGGCACCAACTGGGCCACCACCTGACCCCCCACCGCCGCCAGCCACCGAACACCCCGACCGCGCCACAACCCCCAGACCCCCACCCACAACACCCGATTGCTCAGCAGTCTCCTAGAGTCGATGAGGCGACACCTCGGGTCGGTGAACTCGTGCGCTGTGACCCACCGGGCCAGCATGAACCCTGCTGGCTCACGAGGGCTGACCCTCAGGCCCCTTCCTTCGATCCCAGAGCGCACGGGCGTTCAGGAGCGCGGCTATGAGCACATCGCCCAGTCGGGCTGGAGTTCACCACTCACGTCGCAGGGAGCGGGTGATCCGCGCCGTAGCGCTCAACGGCCGATCCGAGCAGCGACTCGACTTCCTCGGCCACGGCCCGCGCTTCGTCCCCCGCCTCCCGCCACGCATCCGGCGTCTCGTGGTACACGGCGAAGAGGCTGCGGTGTTCGTCCCAGACATCGGATAGCAGGTCACCGACGCTGGGTACAGCCTGTCTGGAGCGGTGTGCCCGTCGCGGCATGTCCCCAATATGCGCCGGCGACGATCTTCGCGACGACGAATTCACACCGCTTAGAGGCCGCGCGGATAGGTGGCGCTGGCGGGTGGGGTGACCGTCCACGGGTCGTCTGGTTTCCCGGTGTATTGGTCGGGTTGTCCCAAACCCTCCAAGACTCGGGGGGAAGTCCGCTGTCTCATTTGTCGGCCTAGCGGCCGACCAGGGTCGGGTCGTACAGGGCGGGGCGGCCTAAGCCGTCACGGCCGACGAGTGTGCATGCGTAGACGCCCTTGGCTCGGAACACGTTGGTTGCCGCGGCGTCGATGCGCTCCAGGCTCAGCCGTCCCTCGGCAACTGCTGTCTCGATGCCAGAAAACGCCGCGGCGGCATCCTCCAGGCCGCCGACGAGTGCAAGATCCGCGCCTGCACTCACTGCCAGCAGCGCCGCTTCGCTCACCGACCACTGGCTGCGGATGGCCCCCATGACCAGCGAGTCGGTCACGATCAGTCCCGAGTGGCCGAGTTCGTTCCGCAGCACCCCGTCGATCGCCGCAGGCGACAGCGAGGCAGGCATCCCCCCGGTCAAGCCGGGGACGTTCAGATGCCCCACCATGACCGCCGCGTCAGTGGCCCCGACGACGGCCACAAAGGGGATCAAATCGCGCTGCCGCAGCTCGTCGAGGGGGGCCGTGGAGGCCAGTTGGTCGTGAGTGTCCGCAGTGGCCGCGCCGTGGCCCGGGAAGTGCTTCACCACCGGCACGACGCCGCCGGCGCTGAGACCCTCCACTGTCGCCATGCCGTACTCGGTGACGGTGGCCGGGTCGTTGCCGAATGAGCGGTCCCCGATGCCCTCTCCTGCACCGACATCGATGACCGGCGCGAAGTTCATGGTGAATCCGAGTCGGTGCATCTTGCGGGCGTGATCGGCGGCCGCCTCGGCTACCTCCGCGGGCGACTTGGCGGTCTGAGCCGCTGCGGAGGGCAAGCGCCCCACCACCGCGGCGAGCCGCTGCACCCGGCCGCCTTCCTCGTCGACGGCGAAGATCAGCGGGATACGACCCGCAAAGTCCTGCAGCTCGGCGATGCGGCGCCAGACATGCTCGGTCACCGGCCCGTGCACCAAGATGCCGGCGATCCGACGGTCACGTGCCTCCTCGACAGCGAACCCGAGCGAGCGCTCGCCGAGGGCCGTCATGATCGTCTGGCCGATCCGCACCGGCAGCGGCAGCTCGCTGGTGCACCACCGATCGACATCTGTCCACCACGCACCTGAGAGCAGCTGACGGACCGCCACTCCCGAGAGCCAACCCAAGGGCCGCTCCTCCCCCGTCAAGACTGTCGGTCCCGGATCGCCGATGGCCACCTCCGAGTCATCGGCGAGACGGAGCCAGACGCCGAGTGCCCCGGGCGCCCCGAGACGGGCGCCCACGACGCGCGTGGCCAGTTGGGGCGGGTCGCTCACGATCGGCCTGATCGAGGTGCCGACCGGCTCGATCATGCCGTCTGCGCCGATCACCCAGTAGCCAACGCCGCCCGGTCCGCGCAGCACCGCCACCACCCGGGCCGCCGACGCTGCTCCCTCCGATCCCTCCGATTCCCCGTCGGGCGCGACGGTGACCAACGAAGGGGTCTCCGACTCGCTCGACGTCTGGGCGCCGGCGTCCGGCAGCACGGCGAACCAGCCGGCTGCAACCAGCAGCGCCATCGTCGCTAGGAGAACCCGCGAACGAAGCGGAGCAGCGCGCGCTGCGCGGCGCTTCACCGGGGCGCGAGCGCCAGCTGTCAGCCCGTTCCCAGGCGTTGTTCCAGCTCCTCGGCAGACAGCAGTTGGTGGGGGAGCTGGATGCTGTTCGCGCCGTCGGGGTCGACCTCGATCGGCGCAGTGAAGTTCACGTCGCGGATCAGGCAGAACGTCTCATCGACGGCCGGGCAATAGAACACCACCGCTGTAGCCGTCAGCACCCCGGTGCCGCTGTCCGCGCCGATCGTGCCGGTCAGCCGGAGCGGCATTTCGGGGCCCCGGGCCTCGTAGCGAGCCGTGTCCCGAGGCGCCAGCAAGTCGCCCTCAGCAGACCATTCGAACTCGAACAGCCCGTCGGTGTTGAACTTGTATCCCTCTGGCACCTTGAGATCGAGGACGATCTCGACATTGCCGGGGGCGACCTGCTGGGGCAGCAGCACCACGTCGTCGTCGATCACGCCGGCCATCGTCACCGTGGCGATTTCCAGATTCGACAGCGCCAGCGTGGTCAGCTCGCCGGTGGCGAGATCCAGCGTGCGGATGCGGTGATTGTTCGTATCGGCGACGTAGAGCGTGTCGGCGGCGGCACTGAGCCCGCTCGGCTCAGCCAGCAGCGCGTCGGCGCCGAAGCCGTCCTGCAGTCCCGGCGTGCCGCCGCCCACCAGCACCGATGACGTCTGCGTGTCGAGGTCGAGCACCTTGATCCGGTGGTTGTAGGTGTCTGCGACATACAGCAGCCCGGCGCCCTGCGCACCCGGCACGAACTCGATGCCCACGGCGTGCTGCAGCAGCGTGTCGTCGAAGCTGCCCACTTCGTCGCCCCACACGAACAGGTGCTTGCCCACCAGCGTGTCGAGCTGCCCGTCGAGGCCGAGCGAGACCTGCCGCACGGCGCTGGCCTCGGGATCGGTGAAGTAGAGCACCCCGTGCCCGGCCGCAAGCCCGGAAGGCTGCGAGAGCGTGGCGGCGAGGCGGTGGCCGTCGTCGAGACCCTCAGCGCCCGTTCCGGCGAAGAAGTCGAGCGCCCCGGTCGCTGTGTTCATGAGCCAGAGCTGATGGCGGCCGGCCCCCGCGATGTACAGCAGTTCGCCTTCGAGGTGCAGGTCCCACGGCGAGGCGATGGCGGTCTGTGCAGCCGGCCCGGCCTGGAACACCGTGACCGGTTCGCCGGTCCCGGCAACGGTGGTCACCTCGCGGGCGCGCAGATCAGCAGCGCGGATCAGATGGTTCTCACGGTCGGCGATGTACAGGGTGTTGCCGTCGGTCGCCAGGGCCATGCCCTGCGGGCGCCGGAACGATGCTTCGGCGAAACCGCCGTCGGCCCGGCCTTCGGCGCCCGTGCCGATCACGTCGACCAGCTCGCCGTCGAGGGTGGCCACGAGCACCCGGTGACGGCCCGTGTCGGCGATGAAGAGCCGGTCGCCTGCCTCGTCGGCAAGCACCTTGCCGGGGAAGCTCAGCACGGTCGGCAGCGCCGGCTCAATCTCGAGGAGCTCAC
Source organism: Acidimicrobiia bacterium (assembly GCA_022824805.1). Lineage (GTDB taxonomy): Bacteria > Actinomycetota > Acidimicrobiia > Acidimicrobiales > Poriferisodalaceae > Poriferisodalis. The sequence continues at coordinate 3,973 of JAJDZE010000209.1, forward strand.
CGAGCGGCGTCGGATCGATGAGGCCGTTGTGGCCGTACTCATCGGCCATGACGCCGATCGCGGGCGCCAGCCGTTCGTATACGCCCTCGCCGGCGATGGGACCCAGCACCCGGCCCAATGGGTCGATGGCGACGACGGTCGGCCAGGCGTTGATGCCGTACGCCTGGCGCAGCAGTTCTTGGTCGTCGTTCACGATCGGGTGTCGGCGGCCGTACCGGATCGACGCCTCCCGCACCGCTTCGGACTCGCGCTCGCTGGGGAACTTGGCCCAGTGCACCGCGATCACCACCACCTCGTCGGGATACTCCTGCTCCAGCCGGTGAAGATCCGGGATGATGTGGATGCAGTTGATGCAGCCTTGGGTCCAGAAGTCGAGCAGCACGATCTTGCCGCGCAGGTCGCCGCTCATCGACAGCGGCCGGCTCACGTTGAACCAGTCGTAGCCGGCCGGGAACTCGGGCGCCGAGGCACCGCCTTCGAACGTCAGCGGCACCGGCTCGGTGGCGTCGTCAGCACTGCCGGCGGCGTCCTCAGCCCCGTCACGAGCTTCGGGGGCCGTCGATTCCGACGCCTCGTTCGAAGCCGCGCTCCCTTCGGGCGCAGCAGCGTCGGCCGCGCCCGAGTCGCCCGGCGATGTCGACGGCCCGGCGGTCTCGGCCGAAGAGCAGGCAACCGCGAGCAGCAACGCGGCGAGCACGCCGACGCCTGCGTGCCAGCACCGGGTGCGGCGCCTGCGAGCGACGCCCCGCTCGGCGCCCCGCATCTCGCCGAATGCGCTGACTGGCGAGAGCTCTCGTTTCGTCACCCGTTGCTTCCCGCTCTTGTTCCCAGTCTCACTTCGATTTGGGCTCACGGGCCGCATGGGCCCCGGTCAGGCCTTGCCCACGGTGCGGCGCGAGTCCACGACGCCTGTGTCGAACCCGGCGAGGTGCAGGCCGCCGTGGAATCGGGCGTGCTCGATCTTGAGGCAGCGGTCCATCACCACGTCGAGGCCTGCGTCGTTGGCCAGCTTGGCGGCCTCAGGGCTCCACAGTCCGAGCTGCACCCAGAATGCCTGGGCCCCGACGTCGATGGCCTCGGCTGCCACGCCGGGCAGATCGGCCGGTCGCCGGAACACGTCCACGAGATCGGGCGCCACCGGCAGATCGGCGAGGCACCGATAGCACGGCTGGCCGAGGATCTCCTCGACCACGGGATTCACGAAGTACACCTCGAAGTCGGTGCTCGAGCTCAGCAGGTAGGTCGCCACGAAGTTCGACGGTCGGGCCGGGTTGGCCGAGACACCCACCATCGCGACGGTCTCAGTGCGCCCGATGAGCTCCAGGCGCTCAGCGGCACCGGGTTCGGTCCACCCGTCTACCGGCTCATGGGTGATGGTCATGCGGGCACCGCCTTCGCGAGGGCTTGGTCGAGGTCCCAGAGAATGTCGTCGAGGTCTTCAAGGCCGACCGACAGCCGGATCATGTCGGCACCCACGCCGCCGGCGGCGAGCGCCTCATCGGACAGCTGCTGATGGGTGGTCGAAGCGGGGTGGATGACCAGCGTGCGGGCATCGCCCACGTTCGCCAGATGGCTGATCATCTGCAGCGCCTCGATGAAGTCCGAGCCCGCCTGGCGGCCGCCCTTCACGCCGAAGGTGAAGATGGCGCCAGGCCCTTGGGGCAGGTACCGGCGGGCGAGCTCGCGGTACGGCGAGGATTCGAGACCGGCGTAGCTGATCCAGCTCACCGCGCGGTGGGCCTCGAGGTGCTCCGCAACGGCCTGGGCGTTCGCGACATGCTCATCCATGCGCTGGGGCAGCGTCTCGAGCCCCTGCAACAGCAGGAACGCGTTCATCGGCGACATGGCGGCGCCGATGTCACGCAGCTGCTCCACCCGAAGCTTGGTGCAGAAGGCGTACTCGCCGAAGTTCTCCCAGAAGCGCAGATCGTTGTAGCTGGCGACGGGCTCGGTCATGTTCGCAAAGCGCCCGCTGCCCCAGTCGAAGCGGCCCGACTCGCTCACCACCCCGCCGATGGAGTTGCCGTGCCCGCCGATGAACTTGGTGGCCGAGTGCAGCACGATGTCCGCGCCGTGCTCCATGGGCCGGCACAGGTACGGCGTGGCGAAGGTGGCGTCGACCACCAACGGAAGCCCGTGCGCGTGCGCCACCTCGGCAATGCCGGCCAGGTCCGGAATGGAACCCGAGGGGTTGCCGACGATCTCGGTGTAACAGAACTTCGTGCGCTCATCGATGGCGGCCGCATACGCATCGACGCTGTCACCGTCGACGAACCTGGCTTCGACGCCGAAGCGGCCGAGCGTCACGTCGAACATCGTGTGGGTGCCACCGTACAGCGCCGTCGAGGTCACCAGGTTGTCGCCGGCGCTGCAGAGCGCCGCGGCAGTGAGGAACTCCGCTGCCATGCCCGAAGCTGCCGCCACTGCGCCGATGGCGCCTTCGAGGCTTGCCATCCGCTCCTCGAAGGCGTTGACGGTGGGGTTCGAGATGCGGGTGTAGATCGTGCCGTACTTCTGCAATGCGAACAGGTCGGCAGCGTCTGCTGTGTCTTCGAAAACGAAGCTCGTGGATTGGTAGACCGGAACAGCGCGTGCCCCGGTCGTGGGGTCGGGCCGGCCGCCTGCATGCAGCGCGCGGGTGCGGAACCCGAACTGGTGATCGCTCATCCAGCGCAGCCTACGACGGGCGCCCAGCGGGCCGAAGCCGGCCCCGGCGGCAGCTGCACAAACCGTCTCAGCCGGCCCGGCTCTCGACGTACTGCCGAGCACGTTCGAGAGCCTCCTCAGGCGCCACGCCGGCAACGCCGGCCATCCAGCAGGCGATGGGAGCTGCGATCCGTTCGGAGTCGTGCGCAGCGGCGCCGGCCAGGTTCAGCAGCGCGTCGGTCACATCCGCATCAGGCGCAGGCGCGCCGATCACTGCGGCAAAGCCCGCCAGCCACTCCTGTGCCGTCGTGCCGGTCGGTGCGGAACCCGTCTCGTCGCTCATCGCCACAGCGTACGTTTGGCCGGCCGCATCAGTGCGGGCAGCGCATGCTCGTCCACCTGGGGTGGATCGCTGCGGTGCGAACGCGGCAGGCGGCACGAGAGGCTGAGCCGAAAGGACACCGATGAGCGACGACGCAGGCATTTTCGGACCCGAGCTGTTCGAGTTTCTGGAAGAACTCGAAGCGAACAACAACCGGGAGTGGTTCGACGAGAATCGTGAGCGCTACGAGGAGGAAGTCCGCGAGCCTGCGTTCGACTTCATCCGGGCCATGGGCGCGCTGCTGGGCGAGATCTCGCCTCACATGACCGCTCGGGACACGAAGGTCGGGGGCTCGCTGATGCGCGTCTTCCGAGACACGCGCTTCTCCGCCGACAAGACGCCGTACAAGACCAACGTGGGCATCCAGTTCCGTCATGTACGGGGCAGCGATGTGCATGCACCGGGCTACTACGTGCACCTCGACACCGAGAGATGCTTCTTCGGCGCAGGCAGCTGGATGCCGGATCGGGACGCGCTGGCGGCCTACCGGGTTGCCATCGACGAGCGATCTGCGGCGTGGATACGGGCCCGCGACACCTGTCAAACCGATGGCTGGCGCATGGAGGGCGAGCGGCTCAAGCGCTCGCCACGTGATTGGTCGGCGGATCACCCGATGATCGAGGATCTCAAGTGCAAGAGCTTCATCGCTGTGCGCGACTTCGACCACGGCGTGGCCCTCAAGCCGGAGTTCCCATCGGTGATCACGGCATGGTGCAACGAGAGCCGCCCGCTGATGGCATTCCTCTGCGGGGCCGTGGGGCTCGACTTCTGAGCGGACCCCAGAGGCAGTACCCGATCAGGATTGCTGGAGCGGGACGATCTCCGGCCGCAGGTACGACTCCACGGGGGGCGGTTCGCCGTCGCAGCGTTCGACCTCGACGAGACATGTGTGTGCCGACGGTCCTTGCGCCAGTCGGCTGGTGCCGATGTCGGCGGTCAGCGTGTTGGGGTTGCCGGCGCGGCAGGTGCCGTCGGGTGCAGGGTCGTACCAGGCGCCGGTCGAGAGCTGAACCGCTTCGGGCATGACGGCATCGTCGACAACAGCGCCTGCCAGGCACGCGCCCCGGTCGTTGTAGAGCCGCACCACGTCGCCGTGGGAGATGCCGCGGGCCGCGGCGGTCGTCGGGTGCATGCGCACCGGCTCGCGGCCCGCCACCTTGGTCGCCTGACTGGGAGCGGCATGGTCGTACTGGCTGTGCAGGCGAGCCCGAGGCTGGTTCGACACCAGGTGCAACGGCCATCGGTCGCTTCGCGCACCTCCCAGCCGTTCGAACGGCTCCATCCAGGCCGGGTGCGGGGGGCAGTCGTCGTAGCCGTAGCCGGCGATCGTCTCGCTCCACAGCTCGATCCGCCCGCTCGGGGTGCGCAGCGGCTTTGCGGCCGGGTCGGCGCGGAACGCCTCGAGATAGACCTGCGTGGGCTCGCCCATCAGCGCCTTGCCGGGGGCCATCGCGTAGCCCTCAGCGCGGAACTCCTCGTACGTCGGGGCCTGCGGATCGGCGGCACGGTGAATCTCGTAGATGACCTCGATCCACTCGTCGGCGGTGCGTCCCTCGGTGAACTGCTCCCCGAAGCCCAAGCGCTCGGCCAGACGAGCGAAGATCCAGTAGTCGTCGCGCGACTCCCCCACCGGTTCGGCCACTGCCGCCATGGCGATGAGCATCGTCTCGGCGCCGCCGATGTCGTTGCGTTCGAGCGGCGTCGTCGCCGGCAGCACGATGTCGGCCCGCCGGGCGACCGGCGACCAGAACGGCTCTTGCACCACGATGGTCTCGGGTCGCTGCCATGCCCGCATCAGGCGGTTCAGGTCCTGGTGTGGTGGAAGGGGTTGCCGCCCGACCAGTACACGAGCCGGATGTCTGGGTAGCGGCCCCCGCGGCCGTCGAAGTCGTACGGCTCGAGGGGCCGTTCCAGCATCTCGGTGATGCGCGAGACGGCGATGGTGGGAGGGACCGGCTGGCGCATCGGCACCGGCAGGCC
>JAJDZE010000033.1 GCA_022824805.1 Acidimicrobiia bacterium
CTCCTCCTCCAACAGCTCCCCCACCATCACATCCACATCAAAAAACGAACCCTGACCATCAGCAGAACCACGCACCCCCACAGTCTCCCGCGCGCCAACCAACAACGCGAGCACCCAACCACTTTCCGACCAGACTCCTAGCCTCACCCCACCAAGCCAGCACCCACGATCCCACCGCGACTTTCGCTGAGCATCGATCGCGACATCCCCAGAGTGCTCACACGAGTCAGATGCACATTCCCATCCTTCGATGCGACCCACCTCGCCCGCGATGTTGTCGAGCGAGAGATAGGGGCGCGGGTCATCCTCTGCCGGTACAACCTTTCCCACGCGCGGCGTACAAAGATCGCCGAGAGACGCCCGCTCCCACCCAGGAGGTGGGTCTGTCGTCATGCGGCGAGGGCCACCGTGAGTTCGTCAAGCAGTGCGTCAAGCCCGTCGCCGAAGAGCTGGCGTGCCTTGCCGAGGCCGCCTTGGGTGCTGAAGGGGGGTGCCGCCAATTCGGCAGGCTCGATGCCGAGGTTGGTGGCGACGCGGTCTTTGATCAGCTCCAAGTAGGCCGCCTGCTCCTGCGAGAACGTGCGGCCGGCGTTCGACTGCTGCATCAGCCACGCTTCGAAGCGCTCGTTGACCAGATCCGGGTACGACACCAACACGTCGGCCTCGCCGAGCGTGTAGCGGACGAGACTCACCAAGTCGGTGCTGACACGGTGACCCGAACCACGCACCTTGGACTTGTCGAGTGTCTCGTAGGCCTCCCACAGCGCGTCAGGCGTCCAGCGATGGGGCGGTCGCTTGATCGCGTTCGCCAGCTCCCTGATGTCGGCGTAGCTGAACCCACCGCCGTAGGGCTGGCTGTACAGCACCTGCAGCGCGGTGATCTCGTCCCGGTTGTTTTCGATGAATTGTCGCCACGATTCGACTTGGGCACGGGCACGGTCGGCCGCCTTCCGAGAGAACTGACCGGAGATCACTTGGTCCCTCGATGCTGAGTCGATCATCTGCTCATAGCTGCGCCTGACGTCGATCAGCTTCTCGCGTAGCGCGGAGTTGCCTGCCAGCGGTTTCACGGCCTCACGGATCATCGACTCGCCGGCGGCCTTGACTTGCTCGGGTGTCGGATCACCGTCAGCTTCAGCAGCTGCGGCCTCGTACTGGCGGTCGACATCGAGCGCGTCCACCATGCCACGCACCAGGTCGGTCAGCCCGATTCCTGCCACCTGCTCAACCTCAGCCCGATCCGCTGCTGTCATCCGTCGGTTCAGCCAGGTGAGCCGGGACGCCACCGATGACACGACATCGGGATCTGTCGAGCCGAGTCCAACTTGGTTGAGCAGCGCATCGAAGCCCACGGTTCGCTGACGCTCCATCGGCACGGTGTCGTGAAGTTCGGCCTCGGTCACGCCCACGGCGTCCACGATCACGAAACGATCCTTGGCGGCAGCATCGGGCGTGACCGCGCGCAACTGGTCGCTGTCGATCACCCGCACGCCACGCCCTTTCATCTGCTCGAAGAAGTTGCGGCTGCGGACCATACGCATGAACACGACGCACTCGATCGGCTTCACGTCGGTGCCGGTGGCGATCATGTCCACCGTCACGGCGATTCGTGTCTTGTAGCTGGTGCGGAACTGGTGCAGCAAGTCCTCGGGTTTGTTGCCGGCATCTCCGGCAGCGAATTGCGGAACGTTCGCACGATTGTGCGGAGCTGGTCGGGTGCCACCACGCGCTTGTCGAGCTGGTTGGCGTCGTAGGTGATGTCTTCGTCAATCTTCTCCAAGCGGTGCTCGCGTGTGTCGCGGTCGCGGAACTTGGTGACGAACTCAGCGGGGACGGTTCCGCCGGACTGCGTGATCTCCGTGCGGATGCGGAACACGTCGAAGTCCACGTTCACCCGATCGGCCACCGCTTGGGCGTGCCCGTACTCCATGACGAGGTTCTGGTCGAAGAACCCGAACGTCTGCTTGCCGGGCGTTGCAGTGAGGCCCACGAGGAAGGCGGTATCGAAGCCGCTCTTCTCTTCGTCGAACGCTTCGTCGAGCTCGTTATCGCCTCGCAGGATCGAATGCAGCCTCTGGATGGTGCAGATGTGGACCTTGGTGGCCGCCTCGTTCGCCATGTCAAGCCACGACGACGTCAGATGGCGGACGTTGTAGAGCTCAGTGAACTTGCGGCCATCGTCGGGGGTGGCGAACCCTTGGAACTCCCGGAGTGCCTGGCGGCCGAGATTCGCCCGGTCGACGAGGAACAGGATTCGCTGGGCTCCTGCGTATCGCAGCAGGCGATAACAGACGTTGGCGGCCGTAAACGTCTTGCCCGAACCAGTGGCCATCTGGATCAGGGCCCGAGGACGATTGTCCTTGAATGACTGCTCAAGATTGCGGACGGCCTCTTCCTGGGCGGGCCACAGGTGGCCGGCATCTGCGTCGAGCCCGGGCAGGTGCATCACGCCGGCACGCAGGCCAGGCTCGCGGCCCTTCCCCTCGGCATGGTCCGCCAGCCATCGCGCCAACGTCTCGGGGCGGTGAAACGTGAATACGCGACGACTCGCGGGCACTGGGTCCAACCCGCTCGTGAAGCGGGTCTCAGTACCAGTCGACTCGTAGCCGAACGGCAGCGCCCCCTCAATCTCGACAGCAGGCCGGTCCTCGGGGTACGCGGCCTGATACTTGCGAGTCTGTGGCTCAACGCCGGTCAGCGTCATGCTGGCCTTCTTCGCCTCGATGACGCCCACAGCCTGACGGTCCACATACAGCACATAGTCGGCACGCCCGGCCGTGGTCTGTACCTCCCGGATAGCTACTCCCAGAGCCGCCGCCACTGCCGCGCTCTTGTAGTCCTGCACCACCCAACCGCAGGCCTCCAGCTGCTCGTCAATCTCACGACGAGCCAACTGCTCAGGCGTCACGTAGTCGTTCACAGCGTCCCCGGATTCAAGACCGCCAACCCGCACACCAGCGGTCATCGTACGATCTTGAACCGGGTGACGGAAGTGGCGCAGGACCGCTCATGCGCACCGACGCCGCATCCAGGACTGCGATGACTCGCTGCTCTGGCCCGTTCAGATCACTGTCGGTTACGTGGACCATCAAATCGAAGCGGAGGTACGCCAGCTTGTCTTCAAAGCTTGTGGCAGCAGAGGTGTTTCCTCCTGGCGAGCACCTGGCAGATGAACTCGCTGCGCGTGGCTGGACCATTCCGCGATTCGCGGAGCTGGCGGGTCAGCCGGTGCAGGTTGTCGCGGACGTCCTCGATGCGCAAATCGAGATCACCCCGTACCTGGCCGCAGCTATCTCCGCTGCGCTCGACACCTCGGCGCAGTTGTGGCTCAACCTCGAACAGATCTACCGCGCCCACCGAGGAGCAGCGTGCCGACCTAGGTAGGGGCCAGCGCTCAAACAGTGGATGTCTCGATCAGGACGCTTCCACCGTTCTTGACATCGATCTGGAGGCGGTGGCCGTGGAGCAGGTCCATCCCAACGAGTGGCACCGCGTCTGCTTCGTCCACCTGGATGTCCAGCGCTCGTCCTGCCCACAGGACAGTTGCACCGTAGAAGTTGAATCGGACTTCGCTGCCGTCCGCCAGCATCGCCCGGCTCGTGCCTGCCGGCCGCAGTCCGAGACTGGCAACGATCGACGGCGGAAGCGTCAAATGGCCGCTGTAGCCGGTATCGACGACAGCGTCCACGCTGCTCTCGCGCCCCGACGTGCCGCCTACCGTCAGCGTGACCGCGGCTTCGAGCCGCTCGTTGACCGTGCCTTCGATCATCCCTCTGGTGGGAACGGTCGGCCGCCAAAATGGCGCAGCACGCGGTAACCCACGCGAAGGCACCACACGGCCGATGGGTCGGGATGATGCGCGTGGATTTCGTCAGTCGCCGCCCGAAGCGTGTCAGCGATGGCCCAATTTCCGCTGTCGACATCGATGGCCACGTAGCGGCCGCGCTGGTCCTCGGCAAGGGTCGGCTTGATGTCTCGTTCGTAGATCTCGTCGCCGCGGCGGGCAGTCTCTTCCAAGGTGTCCTGACTCCGAACCGCCATGGTCGCCTCCTCCCGCACTCGAACCGATGAACGCAGCCTAACCCTGGGCCTTGGACCGACTTCAAGTGATTTTCGGGGCATCGCCCTGTACGTCGTCGCGGGGGCTGCCGATTGTTCCTCGTCAGCCGTAGAGCCCCAGCTCTTGGGCCTCGGCAATCAACTGGTCCGCAATCTTGCGGCGATCTCGTCGGCGGTGATGTCGGTAGAGGCGACAGCCATGACAAGGTCGTAGACGGCGTCGTTGCTGGCCGTGCTCACGCTGGCGTCGTTGAGCTCCAGGAAAACGGCCGTGGCGAGCCAGCCGAGTCGCTTGTTGCCGTCGACGAGCGGGTGATTGTTGACAACCGAGTGCAGCAGCGCGCCGGCTTTGGTCCACACGTCGGGATAGGCGTCCTCGCCGAACGCGGAGACCTGAGGCCGTGCTGCCGCTGCGCCAAGGAGGCCGATATCCCGTATCGGCGGCGGATCGCTGAGCAGCCGACGGGCCAGCTCGACGAGGTCTTCGGTGTCGAGGTACTCGAACGTCTCGTTCACTCGCCTAGGCGGCGCAGTGCTTCAGCGTGACGATCCATGACCAGATCGGCTGCAACCGCCACGCGGTCGCGATGCCCCGCCTTGGCCACGTACTCGCGCACGGCACGACGAGCGGCTTCCTGCATCGAGGTGCCGTCGAGCGTGGCGCGCCGCCGCAGCGCCTCCTGCTCGTCATCGGTCAGCCTGAGCGTCATCGCCATGGAAGGGATGGTATCAAATCGATATCACTCGCCCGTCACTGGCAGTCGAATTCTGGGCACGCTCGACTCGCAAAGTGGGCGGGCCGATTGATCGCCTGCGCTTGGTGCCGCCAGATTCGCCCGGTGCTGCGGTATACCGGAACGCCTGTGAGCTTGCCTGCCGCTGTGGCGGATTCATGACGAACCGACTTGTTGCCGCGATGGCCTTTGCAGCCTTGGTGATCTCAGTGTTGTCGTTGTTCGTGGCGTTGAGCGCGACGGAGGTGGAACCGGCACGGACGACAGGGGATGTCGCCTCTGCGACGCCCGTGGCGGAAGCCGACGACGAACCGGCGATGTCGTCACCGCCGGCCACGACTGCAGGCACGTCGGCGGATACTGGGACGCCTTCGGCGACGGTCGTCACCGCTGCTTCTGGTGCTCCGGCGGAACCTGCCGCCACGACGACACCTGACGACGCACTGCCGGGCACTCCTGCGACGTTCGGGCCCGCGGCCGGCATGCATCTCGGCGTCATCGGCGTCGCCTACGACGACTGGCTGAACGTGCGCGACGTGCCCAACGGCGAAGTCGTCGCAACGCTGACGCTGCAGCTGTCGCCGCAGTCGCCTGCCGAGAGCGCTCTGCTGGTCCGCGATGCGGACGCCGAGGCCGCATTCGCCAGGATTGGCGTTGCGGGGGTGACCGCGACCGGCCGCACCCGCGACCTCGCCACGAGTACCTGGCACGAGATCCAAGCGGGCCCGATTGTCGGCTGGGCCAGCTCGAACTACCTGGCGCCGCTGTCGCCGGACGCCGCGCTCGACATCTCCGCGCAGGTCACCGCCGACATCGACGGCGCCACGACCGCCGACACATTCACCGAGTTGGTCGACCGGGTCGTAGCGACCGTCGCCTCCGATGAGCCTGCGTCGCGCGTCCGAACCACATCGGCACCCGACGCATCGGGAGAACTCCTGGAAGTCGTCGTCGATGTCATCGGACAGCCGGACGACTCGGTGCGCGGCTACCGGCTGCTCATCGTCGCCGAGATGGCGGCAGACACAGGTTCCTTGGATGCCGACAGCGGCGACAGCACCACCGACCTGGGGCCGTACACGCTGCGCAGCGTCCTGGCCACGCCGCTCTGCTACAGCCACCGCGGCATCAGCACAGACGGCGCCTGCAACTAGCAATCGAAGCTGCGGCTACGAACCGCGCGCTCGCGCGCCTCGGCACCGAGCCGCGAGCGCCGCTGGCGCCTGCAACTAGCAATCGCGGCCGCGAACCGCCCGCTCGTGCACCTTGGCACCGAGCCGCGGCGGTGAACGCGGAGCTAGTCGTCGGCGGGCGGCGCCAGCGTGTCGCCGATGAGATGTCGCACCACTTCGGCGAGGGCCTCGTCGTGACCGGCGCCGTCATCCAGCGCCCCTTGATAGACGGCGAGCTGACGGTTCGCTGAGGTGCCGTGCTCGCAGATGGCGCGGAGGTGGCGGACCTCTTCCACGCAGCCGAGCGCCTCGGCATCGGGCATCACCAGCTCGATCAGCTCGTCGGCCAGGTGGTCGTAGGGCACCAGCGTTCCCTTGCCGAAGTCGATCAGCGAGCCGCCGATGCCGTAGCGCTCAGCCCGCCACAGGTTCTCGCCGATGAGGAAGTTCGCGTAACCGCGCCATCGCTGGTTCTCGGTTCGCAGCCGCCACAGCATCCGCAGCAGGCAGACG
>JAJDZE010000039.1 GCA_022824805.1 Acidimicrobiia bacterium
GCACTGGCTGCGACTGCGCGCAGCAGCAGTCAACCTCCAACGCCTCACCAACCTCGGCCTGCACCACAACGGCACAACCTGGGCCATCACCTGACCAGCCCAACCCGCCCGCACCCGACCCAACGCCTGAATCAGCCCCCCGACCACCAACAACCCCACCAGCCGCGACCACACCCCCGACCAGCACCCCCCGACCCCACTTGCTCAGCGGTCTCCTAGTATCGGCCAACCGCTGTTGCTGGCAAGGAGTGTTGATGCCGACTATTCACCGGCTCAAGGTCACGCTGAAGTCGGTGAGGCCGCCCGTATGGCGACGCGTCGAGGTCGAGTCGTCCGCGACACTTGCCGAACTCGCTCACATGCTCACGGCTGCGATGGGTTGGGCGGGCTATCACCTGCACCAGTTCGACATTGCAGGTGCCGTGTACCAGCGATGCGATCTCATGGACGACTTTCCCTTCGGCCGTCGTCCGCTCGAGGAGGCCGAGCACCGGCTCACCGACGTGCTCGCCACCGTCGGCGCCAAGGCGCGGTGGGACTACGACTTCGGCGACGGTTGGGAGCATGACCTTGTCGTGGAGGCCATTGAGGCTGCCGATCCGGATGTTTCCTATCCGCGTTGCATCAAGGGTCGCCGCGCCTGCCCACCCGAGGACTGCGGCGGTCCGTGGGGCTACGCCGATCTCTTGGAAGCCGTTGCCGAACCGACCCATGCCCGACACGCCGAGTTGACTGAATGGCTGCCCACGGGCTTCGACGCCGAGCATTTTGATGCCAGCGAGACGACCGACGCGATGCAATCGCCGCCGCTGAGCGAGCTGTGGTGATCCGCCGTCTAGCGCGGCCACTGCTGGCGGCTCTCGTCGTTGCCGCAGTATTCGCCGTCAGCGCGTGTGGGAGTCCAACGGACCAGCATGTGATCGCTGGCAACCAAGCCGACGATTTGACGCTCGCAGGCGAACCAGATCCAACGGTCGGGCCGGATTCGGGGAAGGGACCGCATTCCACTGTCGAACTGGCGCCTTCAGAACTCAGTGCTCGAGAGTTGGTGATAGCGGCCATGAGCGCCCAGCAGACCGAATCGAGCCGAGTCCGCGTCGCCACCGAGGGCGACGGCGGCTTTGCACAGGAGCAGTATTCCGAGATCGACGAGCATGGCAACACGCGCACCTTTATCCGTCATGGGCTGGAACCGTACGACCCCGAGACGCAGTCCATTGTCGAAGTGCTCATGGTTGACGACGTGGTGTACGCCCGGCTGAGCACTCCCGCGGAGGTGCTCGACGATTCGGGCATTGAGTTTCCCGACGGCTGGATGACAATGGGCCGCGAGACGATGGAGTTGCTGGGCTTCAACTGCGGCCCTGCGGTGCCGGCTTCGGGGCCTGACAGCGAGGAGTGCGTGCCGCCGAACGATTTCGCCGGGATGGCTGAGTTCGTGCTCGAAGCCACCATCGTGGGCCGCGAGACCGTGCGGGGCGTCGAGACGATCAGGGTCGAATCTGTGCTCGACTACAAGTCGCTTATGGAACTGGCCCTCGGTGATGCTGTTGATGACGGCTTGATGGAGTTGGTGCTTGCATCGATGCCCGGTGAGCTGCCCATCGAGCTGTGGATCGACGACGATCTGCGGACACATCGCATGAGCATGGAGCTCACGCTGAGCTTCGAAGCGTTGAACGAAGAGCTCGGATCGGAGATCGACGAGGCATCGACGGTCGTGAGCGTGATGGACTTCTACGACTTCGGTGCCGACATCACTATCGAGGCACCGCCGCCCGACGAGATCGTCGGCGAGTTCGGCGAGTGGCTCGAAGACCTGGGATTCCCGGGTCTGATCGACGACCCGATGGCGACGGCATAGCTGCTTCTACATGGTCGAGCACGACCTGCGGGAAAGAGCGCACGAGATCGACACCAGCCGAGTCGGCGTTCACATCCTCAGCGTGCTCGAACGCATCGAAGCAGACGCCACTTTCTGAGCAGGCCGCCGCCGAATCCAGCTCTGAATGCTGCTGCAGACGCGGTGGGGTTCTCCGCGGGCCACGGTGCGGCGTACTCTGATCGAGGGGCAGAGGGCCTCGTGGGGTCTTTGATGTGCACCCGACCACGACGGCTGCTGGGAGCGGCAACATGGCTATCTCGAACGTGTCCGAGCTGCGAGAGACGTACCGTCCGCCGGCGGCGCGGGCACACCAGAAGGTGCTCGACCGCATCGACGAGCATTCGCGGCGATTCATCGAGTTGTCCCCGCTGTGCGTCATCAGCTCGATCGGGGCCGACGGGCGGGCCGACACCTCACCGCGCGGCGACCCGCCGGGGTTCGTGACGGTGCTCGACGGCCAGACCCTGCTGATCCCCGACCGGCCCGGCAACCGGCAAGTCGACACCTTGCAGAACGTCCTCTTCAACCCGAATGTGGGGCTCCTGTTCTTGGTGCCCGGCATGAACGAGACGCTGCGCGTCAGCGGCACCGCCGAGATCGTGACCGACGCCGACCTGCTGGCGCCGCATTCGATCAAGGACCGACCGCCGCTGTCAGGCCTGCGAGTCGCGGTCGACGAGGCTTTCCTGCATTGCGGACGGTCGCTCATCCGGTCACGGCTGTGGGATCCCGCTGTCCAGATCGACCGGTCCGCATATCCCAGCTACGGGCAAGTGCTGGCCGACCAGATCAACGGTGCAGACGCTGTGGAGATCGACGCGTCCGAGGACGAGGCCAACCGAGACCGCCTGTACTGACCGAACACAGCTGCCCGAGATGCCTGCGGCAGCACTGCAAACGCCGGGTTGCATGATCACACGGCAAGCGGTTCGACGGCAACCCGATGCTGCTGGTGACCATGACCGGCGCCCGCACTCGATTACCGGCCAGCGCCCGCGCGCTCAGGCGATGACCACCACCGGGGTGTCGATAGTGGCCCATTGGTAGAGGCGCTCGGCCTTGTCGTCGCGCTGGCGCACGCATCCCAGCGACCCGAACTCGCCGAGCTCGGCTTCAGTCTGAACGGGCGTGTCCCGCCAGCCGCGCGGAATCGAGTGGAAGCCGATCTGGTCCCCGTCGGAGTCGGTAGTGAAGCGCACCATGTGCTCCATGGTGACCAGCCAGTTGTAGGAGATCGCGTCCTCCGACTTCGACGTGACCGAATAGCGGCCCGGCAACGGCGACTCCGCATGCCCGCTGACCGGGTAGTTGTCCACCATGGCGCCGTCGGCGTCGATGAGCCAGACCCACTGGCTGCCCCGGTCGTAGATGACATGGCGAGCACCCACGATCCCGACATCGGGTGCGCCGTTTCCGCCGTGCCACAAGGTCTGTCCCAGTGGTGTGAGGACGGACAACGTGCCGTCATCGGCAAGCAGCAGCGATGCGCCTGTTGCGCTGCGCGTATCGGCAGTCCACAGCCGTGCCTCGTCCCCGTCGGATGTCGTGGCTCCGAAAGCGGGATGGGCCGTGTCGTAGAGGACGAGTTCACCGTCGGCGCGCATCACCAACAGCGGCATCGCTGCGCGGGCCGGCTCGGACGACCACAGGATGCTCCGCAGACCCAGCCCGTCGTCGGTGGGGCTCAGCACCAGCCTTCCGTCGGGCTCGAGCGTCAGCCGATACCAACCGTTCGGCGACATTGCCGACTGGCCAGCAGACAGATACTCGCCGGGACCCAGCACGATCGCAGCAGGCGGAGCCTCGGACCCCTTCTCGGGCAAGCCGATCGCTCTGTTGCCGCCGTCTGGGTGCCACGGCGCATCAAAATCGAGATGCCAGCGCTGCGAGGGCTCGGCCCTCAGATCGGCGACAGCGCCTGCGGCAGACGCCGGATGGAACGGCAGCACCCCGAGCGCCGTCGCCACGCCGAGCCCGACGGCCGTGCGCAGAAGCGTCTTCGAGGCGAGCACACATGACGAGAGTACGGCAGCGTCGTCGAAGAGCGCAACGCCGCCATGCCTGCCCTGTCGGTCGTCACTGTCGGGGATGTTCGCCGACGTGAACGTAGGGATGCACCCAACTCGCTGCAAGCCGTTTTCGCGCGGCCGGTGAAACGCCCAGGTCGCTGACGAGGGGCCGCTCAGTCGTCTGAAGGCCCTCGGGCTGAAGCCTGCGTTCGCGGCCGACACTTCCCGTCGGCATCAGCAGGCGACTGATCGGGGTTCAGCCTCGCTGATGGGATGGAGAGGTCTGGCGTGCTCAGGGAAAGCGAAGCGGTGGGTCGGTGAGCGGTACGGGCGAGCCGGTCATCTTCCGGCGCAGTTCTCGCAAGGAGTCGCGGGCGGCGGCGAGATTGGCATGAAGCAGTTCGTCGCTGTGGCCGCGCCGCTCGGCTGCGAGCCGCAGCCACCGCGGAAATGCAGCGTCGAGTGTCGCGAGCCATTCGCCGCTCGGCTCGAAGCCGTATTCGACGGTCTCCCGATAGTCCGCCGAGTCCATGTGGGCGCCGCCGCTTTCGAAGCCGAAGTTCGGAATCCACTGTTCGAGGAAGATCTTCACTCTCGGTGGGTTCCAGCGGAACACGTCGTCGATCCAGCATGAATTTGCAAACATCGCTGCAATCAGGACCAGGTCACTCAGAGCGGAGGCATCTTCGGCGAACGAGCGGTCGGCGACGAACCGCTCGACGGCCTCGGTGAACTGGCGGTCGGCACGCGGATCGTCGCCGATCAGGTGCCGGTCTGCAGCGGGCGCGACAGCTTCGGGCAGTTCACCGCCGCTCGGCAGCAGGCGCACGAAGTGTCCGATGAGCGCACGCAGGCAGAGGTCGTCGTCCGCTTCGCCCCAGTCCGGATCACCGTCGAGCTCGTCGGCTGCCTCGAAACGACGCAGGCTCGCCCGATCGAACTCGGCGAGCCCATGGTCCATCAGTGCCCGAGCTTCGGCGAGGTTGATGCTGGCGACGCGGTGCCCTTCGGCGACGTCACGAGACTCGGACGCCGTCACCGGACGGACAGAAAATCCGTGCACTGCACCCCAGGCGTGCGGGTGGAAGGCTGCCACCATCTCTTGGATCGTTCCGTCGGGACGCCGGTAGTCGACGAAGAGCGACACGTACTCGTCCCATTGATCGCTGGTCATCACGGCACTGATGGGCTCAGCTGTCCCGAGGTCGTGCACCCACTCTGGCACCTCGATGCCGTCGTCGACGAGGCGCTGCAGTCGGGTGCGCGCCTCGGGTTGGACCGTCGGTTCGCCGAATGCGGCAAGGACGGCCAGCGCAATGGCACCTGGAGTACCGCCGATGGCAGCGATATGCCGAATTGCAACACCGACGCTGTCGCCCCACGGATTCCAAGGCGTTTCCACGGCGGAAATGACCACCGCGACGAGGTTCTCCTCGACATCGGCGAACGGCGCATTGTCGCAAATCTCGAGGTTCTCCGCCACGTCGCTGACAATTGACGACATGCGTATGCGCACGTAATCCGTGGGTGCCGAAGACCGCAGGATTCGGTCGGCCACACCGCCCGAGCCCTTGGGCGTCACACGGCGGCTGCTGCCAGCCGCAGCACGCGGATTGCCCTTTGGGCTGGGCCGGCGCTTCGCCTTGCGCTTTCGTCTGCTCGCCACGTCTGCCTTCCGGTTGCTTGTGCCGTTGCCTCAGCATCGAGGTGCTGCCGCAGCGGCCTCAACCTACGGGCCGGTGCCGCCTTGCGCAGTATTGGCATAGGGTTCGCGGGTCGAATGATGCGAGGGGGAGCAGCAACGCTATGTCGATGAAGGGAATGGAAGACGGCCAGGTGCTGTCGTTCAATCAGCAGATCATCGCCGAGTTCCGGGAGAACGAAGGACGCTGCGGCGGCATGTTCGAGGGCAATCCGATGCTGCTGATGACGATGACCGGCGCTCGCAGCGGGCGCCAGCTCACCAGCCCGCTGACCTACCACCGTCACGGCGACGACTACGTCGTGATGGCCTCAGCAGGCGGTCATCCCAGCCACCCGGCGTGGTACCACAATATTGTCGCCAACCCCCAGGTCACCTTGGAGGTGGGCGTTGATGTGCTGTCGGCTGCTGCGGTTGTCCTGGAGGGAGACGAGCGCACCGAGGCGTTCAGCGCCATGTGCGAGGCGATGCCCCGCTTCGGCGACTATCAGGAATCCGTCGACCGGGAGATCCCGATCGTGGCCTTGCGCCCGACGGGCTGAGGCGGCTCGGCTGGCGACACCAGGACTGCGGGGGATCGGGCAGAACGATGACTGAGGTGCCTGTCTGCGTGATCGGCTGCGGGCCGATCGGGCTGACCGGTGCGCTGCTGCTGTCTCGCCACGGTGTGCCGGTGCTGCTGGTGGAGCGGCGCAGCGAGCTGAACACCCATCCCCGGTCCCGCTTCGTGGACACCAACACGATGGAGCTGTTCCGCGAGTTCGGCGTGGAGAAGGCGGTGGAGGACACGGGCTTGGGACCCGCTTGGACGGCGTACAACCGGTGGTCGGACACCTTGGCCGCCGAGCCGTACGCGACCATCCCGAGCCCCACGTTCCTCAGCGTGCCGGGGCCGAACAGCCCGTGCATCCCCGTGATGACGGCGCAGGACGAGGTGGAGGCCGCGCTGATGACTCGGGTGGCCGACGACCCGATGATCACGGTCCGCTTCGACACCGAGGCCATCGACCTCGGCCAGACCGACGACAGTGCCCACTTGACACTGCGCGACACGAAGACCGACGAACGCGAACCGGTCACGGCGCAGTACGTCATCGGCGCTGACGGGCCCGGCAGCAGCACGCGCGAGGTGATCGGCACCCGCCTCGAGGCCGAGCCGCGTCCGGTGTACTCCCAAGACGTGATCTTCCACGCAGATCTCGACGCGTATGTGGGCGACCGCAAGGGTTCGCTGCTGTACACCACGACCTCGCAGGGCGTGGTGATCTTCCAGCCGCTCGACGGGCGCCGCCGGTGGCGCTGCCAAGTGGTGGTGGGCGATGAGAACCTGATCTCCGAGGAGGCGGCGAGCGCCCGCATCCGGGTGGCGCTGGGCACCGACGACGATGTGGAGCTCGAGATCCTCAGCATGCGCATGTGGCAGCCGACGCCGGGCTGCGTGACGCAGTTCGCGAAGGGCCGCATCTTTCTCGCAGGCGACGCGGCGCACGTGTCGGTGCCCACCGGCGGCATGGGCAACAACACCGGCTTCGCCGGCATCCGCAACTTGGCTTGGAAGCTTGCCTACGTGCTGCGCGGCCTGGCGCCGCCCTCGATTCTCGACACCTACGAGGAAGAGCATCGGCCCATCGCCATCGAGCGGATCGCGCACGGCGTCAGCACCACCGACTTCATGTCGGCGATGATGCTCGGCCACATCGGCGGGCTCGACGTCGACGAGCACATCGAGGCGACGCATCAGTACGCCGACTATGACGACCTGCTGCTCGGCTTCGAGATGTCGTCGAGCCTGATCGCTCCCAATGCCGAGCCGCCGCCCGACCGCCAGGACCCGGCCAATCGGCGCCGGCCACCGGGCGGGAGCGTGAGCGCAGAATTCGTCCCCCTGCTGCGGTCAGGACGCCGCGCCCCCCATGTGTGGGTGGACGCCGAAGGGACCGAGTCGGTGCTGGACTGGTACGGCTACTCCTATGTGCTGCTCGTGGGGTCAGCGTGCTCGCTTGAAGCCTGGCAGGCCGCGATCGCCGACCTGCCGGCCGGCGCAGCGCCCGTGTCGGTACGTCAGCTGCCGGCTCACGCCTGTAACGGCCCGTACCGAGCCGGCGCCGCGGTGCTCGTGCGCCCCGACGGCGTCATCGCCTGGTGCCGCAACGACTTCGACGGTCGGCCTGAGCTGTCCGAGGTCTCGGCGTACTTGCCTCACCCCGCCCGCGGCGCCGTCGCGAGATGATGCCCGTTTCAGACTTGGCGGAGCTGCGACAGGCC
Organism: Acidimicrobiia bacterium; assembly: GCA_022824805.1. Classification (GTDB taxonomy): domain Bacteria; phylum Actinomycetota; class Acidimicrobiia; order Acidimicrobiales; family Poriferisodalaceae; genus Poriferisodalis. Next base: position 7,862 of record JAJDZE010000039.1, read on the forward strand.
TGTCGCCCGAAAAACGAATCACCTGCCTGGACGCCCTCGGCGACCGCGTCGGAGACGTCTAGGAGTCTGGTCGGAAAGTGGTTGGGTGCTCGCGTTGTTGGTTGGCGCGCGGGAGACTGTGGGGGTGCGTGGTTCTGCTGATGGTCAGGGTTCGTTTTTTGATGTGGATGTGATGGTGGGGGAGCTGTTGGAGGAGGAG
>JAJDZE010000144.1 GCA_022824805.1 Acidimicrobiia bacterium
AGTCCATCTCCCGTCGGGGTCCACCGCGGCGGGGTGCTCCTCCTACTCGAATGGCCGGTCACCACGACCGTGACCATCGAGCAGGAGGAGCAGGTGAAGTCTCGCGAGGAAATCATGAACATGTTGGAAGCGTTCGACCTGTGTGGGTCGTTCCGGGATGCCGGCGAGTTGGCCGGTTGTTCTCATCACACCGTCGCCGCGTATGTAGCCAGACGCGACGAGGGCCGGCTGCCGGGCGAAGGCCCGGTCCGCAGGAAACGGATCATCGATCCGTGGATGGCGAAGATCGAGGAGTGGGTGGAACGCTCCGGCGGCAAGATCCGCGCCGACCGTTGCCACGCCAAGCTGAAGGCGTTGGGGTTCGAAGGCTCGGAGCGCACGGTGCGCCGAGCGGTGGCGGAGGCCAAGAAGAGCTTCGCGGCGGGCCGGCGGCGCGTGTATCGGCCGTGGATCCCCGAGCCGGGGATGTGGGCGCAGTGGGACTGGGGCGCGGGCCCGGTCATCGCCGGGCGGAGGACGAGTCTGTTCTGTGCGTGGCTGGCGTGGTCGAGGTTCCGGGTGGTGATCGCGACCTGGGACCGCACCCTGCCCACGGTGGTTGCCTGTGTGGACCGGGCGATGCGAGCCTTCGGCGGCGCTCCGACCTATTGGTTGACCGACAATGAGCGCACCGTCACGATCGACCACGTCGCCGGGATCGCTGTGCGCCATCCGCAGATCGTCGCGGTCGGCGGCCACTATGGGATCACGGTGGCGACGTGTGTGCCGGCGGACCCCGAGTCCAAGGGCGGGTCAGAGGCGACGGTGCGGATCGCCAAGGCCGATTTGGTGCCCACCGACGCGAACCTGCGCGGCGACTACACCAGCTGGGCCGAGCTGGTCTGCGCCTGTGAGGCGTTCACCGCTGAGGTAAACGCCCGGGGCCCATCGGGTGACCCGACGGGCACCAACCGAGATGCTCACCGAGGAACGGCATCGCCTGCACGCGCTGCCCGAGGCCCCCTACACGGCGGCGCTGGGGGAGACCCGCAAAGTCTCGGGGAGCTCCACGATCAGCTTCGGCGGGGTGACCTACTCGGTCCCTCACACCCTCGCCGATGAGACGGTGTGGGTGCGCATCGACGGCGACTGCATCGTCGTCGTGCACTGCGCATCGTCAGGACCCGTCGAGGTGGCCCGCCACCAGCGCTCCACACCAGGGCACCCGATGATCGACGACGCCCACTACCCGCCGCGCCCGGCCGGGCCGCTCGGGCGGCGTCCAAGACCGGTGAGCGCGGCCGAGGCCGAGTTCCTCGCCATCGGTGACGGCGCGCGCACCTGGCTGGTTGAGGCAGCCGCCGCGGGCACGAGCCGCCTAAAGACCAAGATGGCCCAAGCCGTCACCCTGGCCCGACTCCACGGCGCCGAGCGGCTCGACTGGGCGCTCGGCCACGCCGCGATGTTCGGCCGCTTCGCAGACGGCGACCTGGACTCGATCCTGGATGCTCACCCGCCCGGACAACGCCGACGCGCCGATGACGTGCACTCGCTGCAGCCCGGCACCGCCGCCTGGGGTCGCCTCGGAGGTGACCGATGAGCAGCACCTCACCGGTCGACGAAGTTGTCGACTTGTTGCGAGAGCTCCGACTGCCGCACATGCGCCGCACCGCGGCGGACTTGTTGGCCACCGCCAAGGCTCAGCGATGGGACCCAGCCGAAGCGATGCGGGCGCTGCTGACTGAGGAACTCGCCGGCCGTCAGGCGTCCTCGATCCGGGCCCGGCGCAAAGCGGCCGGGTTCCCCACCGGCAAGACCTTCGACGCCTGGGACGAGACTGTCAGCTCGATCCCGGCGCCGACCCAGCGGGCGCTGCGCACCCTCGAGTGGATCGACCGTCACGAGAACCTCGTCGTGTGCGGACCATCAGGCACCGGCAAGACGCACTTCTGTGAAGCGCTCGGCCAGGTCGCCGTCGATGCGGGCCACAAGGTCACCTGGTTCAGTCTTGAGCACCTCGGAGCGCTCGTGCGCCGTCACAGCGCCGACGACACCGCAGCCAAAGCCATCAACAAGATCATTCGCGCCGACGTCATCGTGATCGACGACATCGGCCTGCTGCCGGTCACCACCGACACCGCCGAGGCGCTCTACCGCGTCGTGGACGCCGCCTATGAGAAGCGCTCCATCGCGCTATCAAGCAACCTTCACCCAGCCAAAGCGCATACGTTCGGTCGAACGTGTGCATCGTTTCGCCTGATGTTCACAGGTTCGAACTGTGGAGGCGTCCGGCGTCGACGTCGTCGGCGAGGTAGTCGAGTAGCCCGTCACCGTCCATGGCGAGGGCTTCGGCGACGAGTTTGACGTCGAGGCTGTGGAGCAGCTCGACGAGGCGGGTTGCCCGCAGTTTCTTGGTCCTCACGCCGGCGTCGTCGAGGACGTGGGTCATGTATGCCGGCGATGGAGGAGTCAGCCGTGGCCGGGTGGTCTTGGTCACGATCAGATGCGGGTTGCGGGTCTGTTGGGAGTCGTGGTGTTGTAGGCATCGTTGGATCGCTGCGAAGGTGACGGGGTCGAGGCTGAGCGGGTGCGGCCGCCCGGTGACGCGGATCGTGCGGTGGTCGTGGTCGATGTCGCTGACGAGCAGCTGGCGGAGTTCGGTGAGGCTGAGCGCGTGGAGCAGGGCGAGCAGCCCGACGAGGGCCTCGTGGGGATGCACGGTGGCATCGGTGCTCCAACGGCGGAACAGGCGGCGCTGCTCTGCGATGGTGAGGGTCTCGCCGGTGAAGCCTCGTCGGGGTGGCAGGGCCAGGTCTGTGGTCGGGTCGACGAGCACGATCCGGTTCTTGCGGGCCCAGGCGAAGAACTGCCGCAGCGAGGCCAGCCGCCGACGCCGGTTGGTCGGCTCGGTCCTCAAGAACGCGTCGATGTCGGCTGGCTGCACGGTGGACCAGTCCGTCTTGGAGCGTTCGTCGACGAGGAATCTGGCGAGGTCACGGACGTTGGCCAGGTTGCCCTCGATGGTTGAATCGGCGCGTGGGCGGGTGCCGGCTCGGATCGCTCGTTGCCGGGACCCGACGAGATGCTCGCAGAACAGCTCGACTCCGGTTCGGAGCGGCTCGGGGGTGGCGTCGACGCGTCGTTGGCGGCGCCCGGCGGCGAGACGGGCTGGCTGATCGAGCCCGAATGCGAGCCGATGCTCGATGAAGAAGTCCTCCAGGGTCCGCGCGAGCGGACCGGCCGAGCGGCCCGGGGTTCGTGCCCGTTCCAGCACCGCTTGTGGATGCGGTGAGCCGTCGTCGGTGAGCAGTCGCCCGAGGCCGCTCACCAACACGCTGACCCGACCGATGGACATGCGTTCAGACGCATAAGCGGCGAAGGGCACGATCCACCACGGCGGATCGTCCAGGGCAGCAGCAAGGTTCTCGGCTTGGTTGATGGCCCGGTCCGGGTGGCGTTGCCAGCAGCGGCCGCAGAGCCCGTTGCTCAACCGCCGCGTCAACCGGGCGCACTCGGCGCAGGGCCGCGGCGGTCTCGGCTCTGGCTTGGCCCGCGAGCAGGTGCCGCAGCGGCCGGTGTGTTGTCGGATCAGGCCCAAGCGGCCACAGCGACGGCAGGTCTGCTTGGCGGCCGCGGCGGCGAGTCGGCGACGGCAGTGCCGGCACCTGGTGTCGCTGGTGCGGCGCACGATGCCGCCGCAGTCGATGCAGCTTCGAGAACAGGTGACGCAGCGGGCCGTGTCGGCTCGCAGGCGCAGGACCCTGCCGCAACGCGAACACGGGCTGCGACGGCTCGCTTCGCGGTCCGCGGCCCGGCAACGATGACACAGATCGGTGCCGCGCCGGCCGATCCCGCCGCCGCATCGAACGCAGTCACCGATCCTCACAACGGCGGCATCGATCGACCCCGCAGCGCTGTGGGCTGCGATGTCGTGGCCTTCTCAGCGGGCTTGGCCGGACGAGACACCGCTGTGGTGTCGATCTCGAAGAGATCATTGGGCGTGCACTCCAACGCCGTGCACAACGCCGCCAGCGTGGCCAGCCTCACCTGGGAGGGCTGCTTGGTCAGCAACGCCGACACCGACGCAGCCGACATCGACAATCCGGCCCTGTCGGCCAGCAGCCGGCGCAGCTCGGCACCGGTCCACACGTCTCGTTGCGCGGCCGCCATGCGCAGCTTCCATTGCACGTTCACGACTCGTCCTCCTCGCTCAACGTTGCCAGCGTCACCGATGTCGCTCTCCGATAGGCGTCCTCGATGAAGGTCGCCGACGGGGTCACGTAACGCATCGTCGTTCCCACATGCCAGTGTCCCAGCATCTGTTGGATGGCCACCAAGTCGACGCCGCGTTCGTAGTTGTGGGTCGCGCACGCGTGACGCAGACCATGAGGCGTGAACCGTTCAGTGTCGGGCCGGTCCTCGAGCTCGAGCAGGCGGCGCAACCGGTTGCGGATCGTGCCCCGATGCAACACGCCGCCGCCCTCGTCACAAAACAGCGCCCTCGAGTCGGCCATCCTCGGCCGGACATCGTCGAGATACCAGCGCAGCACCAAGTCGAGCCGATCCAGCATCGGCACCCACCGCGGTCTCGGGCCCGACCCTCGAGCGCCCTTGCCGAACCGCACATGGATCTTGCCGAACGGCCCCCGCCCAAAATGCAGATCAGCCCGCTCCAACGACGCTGCCTCATCAGCACGCAGCCCGCAGTGATACAAGGTCCGGAACAGCGCGTAGTCCCGGCCCGCGGGCGCGTACTTGCGGGCCGTCGCGACCCGTTCCCGCAAGAACGCAAAGAACTCGCCCATCCTCTCCGGGGTCGGCGGCGGCCGAGTCGACACCGAGTCGTTGCCGACATGGCGGGCCGCGTTGAACTCATCGACAGGGTCCTCCAGCACCACCCCGAAAGTCGCCTCGATCTCCGCAGCCTTGCGGGCCACCAAGAACCGATGGAAGTCCTTGAACGCCTGCACATACCCCCGCCGCGTCGACGCCGCCGCACCCCGGGCCACCAACTCGCCAACAACACGGTCAACATCGTCGGGCCCGGCCTCCCACGCCGGCACCGCCAACAGATCCAAGAACCGCTCCAACACACCCATGTTGTTCTCGATCGTCACCGGACTGAACCCCCGCGCCGTCCACGACGCCACCAAACCGTCCACGCACGCCGCCTGAAACGACTCCCCGTCCAGTTCACTCGGCGACGCTGCCGCCGCCCCGCTGATCACCCTCAGACCAGACCTGCTCACTGCACACCCTCTTCCCGCCACACAAATCAAGGTGACACCTAACCATCGCACACTACGCCTTGAAGATCACGCACCCCCCACAATCATGCAAAGACCCTGCTAGCAGGCAGTTTCCACGCGATCGAACCTATGCCAGTTCCAGGTCGCTTCGACGAACTGATGCCCAAGACCATCGCCAACGCCACCGTCGACCGGCTGCTGCACCACGCCCACGTCGTGCTCACCGCCGGTGACAGCATCCGCCTCACCCAAGCC
>JAJDZE010000140.1 GCA_022824805.1 Acidimicrobiia bacterium
GATCGTCACCGCAACCGTGGCAGAAGTGCTACCGGCTGCCACCGCCACCGTGCCGCTCAACGCCGTGAAATCAGAACCCGACGTCGCGCTGCCCCCGACGCTGTACGCCAACGACAGCCCACCCGAAGGCGCAGCCGACGACAGACTCACCCCAACACTCACACTGCGACTGCCCGACGCCTCCCCACCCGAATACGAAGCAGACCCAAAGCTCGCACTCGGCACCGCCGCAGGCGCCGCATCGTCGTCGGTCACGTCCACCGTCACGTTGTCGATCGAGAGATTGGTGGGGTATCCGGTGCCGTCGCCGGTGGTGACCGTATGCGAAATGGTCACGGTGCGCTTGCCGCCGGCATTCTGAACGCTGTCATCCGCCCCCTTCACCGTCACGGTCTGGGGCAGATTCCAGTCGCTCGTCGTGAACGTCAGATCTTGCGTCGTCGCAAAACTCGGAGTTGCGTCCGCGTCCACTCGCGCAGCGATACCCCCGCCGACCGTCGAGATAGCGGCCCTGACCGTGACACTGCTCGCTGGCTGGCTGTCGAGCACGACGGTGTAGGTCGCTGTGCCTGCAGCCTCGGCCACGGTCACCTTGCTCTTCGAGATCGTCACGCCGGCAGATCCGCCCGATCCTCCCGAGTCGTCGTCAGTGATGGTGATGGTGTGCACCGAGGTCGAGCCCAGCGTGTAGCCGGTGCCTGAGGTGAGCGTCAGCACAACCGTCTCGTCGGATTCGACAGCAGCGTCGTCGATGATGCTGACGGGGATCTTGAAAGACCGCGCACGGGCTGGCACGTCGATGGTCACGCTGGTGCTCGTAACGCCGCTGATGCTGTAGTCGCTGTTCAAGGTGGCCGTGCCCGACAGGCTGTAGTTCAGCGCGACATTCGCGGCGGGGACTGGGTCGAGGCGCACCCACACGTCTTCTGGGTCACAGCCGCCCGGACAGGTGGTGTCTCCCGTGTTGAAGTCCTCAGGCCGGTCGGATCCGCTGCCAAGGTCCATGGGCGTGGCCCGGGTGAACTCGACCACGGGCTGGGCCGGCGCCTGCGTGTTGTCGTCGATAGTGACGGTGACGCTCCTCTGAGCGCCGAGCCGATACCCAGCGCCGTCCGCGAGCGTGACGGTCACGGTCTCGGGCCCCTCGCTCGGCAACGTGTCGTTCAGCGCAGTGACGAACTGGAGACTGGTCAGCGTCGACGTGCCACCATCGAATTCGATGTCGTCGTCAAACCCAACGAAGTCCACATCCTGCACCGCGCTGTCGGATGAAACCGTGTAGCCGATCTGAATGTCTTGGGCGGGTGCCTTGTTGATGGAGACGGTCACTCTCGCTTCGTTCGGCGTGCCCTTCTCCTTGATCGTGGTGTGATCAACCGAGATGCTGACCCGCGGCACCAATGCGGTTTCGTCGTCGACAAGACCGATCACGGCGGAGTTCACAGTGACACCGGCGAGCGTGCCGCTGACGGTGACCGCCTCGTCGGAGTTCTCGATGTTGTTGTCGGTGGGGGTCAGCGTGAACGTGCCAGTGGCGGAACTGGCGCCCGCCCCGATGGCGATATTGAAAGTGTTCGACGAAAGCGTGAACCCGACCACTCCGCCGCTTCCTGAACCTGCAATTGACACCGCCACGGTTTTGGCGGCATCAAAGGTCAGACTGTTGGCGACGGTCGCAGTGACGGTCACGATCCGCGCGCCGGCGTCTTCGCTGATCGAAGTGAGATCGGTGCTCAGGTCGATGGCGACGTTCGCAGCGTCGTCGTCTGTGACTTTGGCTGTCAGGCTCTCAGTTGCGCCTTGGTAGTTTGCGTCGCTCGAGGCAGCCGTGTGCGAGATGACCGCATTCCGGCTGCCATTGCTGTTGACAACGCTGTCGTCGACGCCGGTCACCGTCACCGTTTGACGTGTATTCCAGTTTGTCGGGGTGAAATCCAGCGTGGCCGTCGTGCCCGCCGGGCCGGTCGTCTGCACCGTGGCGGCTTCTGGCTTGTGCGACCTCACCGTGACGGTGACGTTACTGCTGGGCTTGCCGGTGAGGGCCACACTGTACGTGTCGGTGCCACCGTTCTCCGCGACCGAAGTGCTTCCGCTGGTATGAACAATGTCCAGCTTGTCCGTCCACAGACTCCGGTCGACAACCCTTGTGAAAACAACTGGCGGTTTATTGGCCTTCCTGCCCCCTGCACTCACCGAAGTGATCTTGACCCTCACCTCTCCTTGGTCGTAGACGCTATTGAAGTCGTATTTGCCGCACTGGCGGTCACCCTGCTTGACATCAGGGATAGCGTCACCTGTCTTCTCGTTGAGGGTGTCTCTCCCATACTTGAATCTTCCGACGAAGCGGGGATTGTCGGGGTGGAACGGACTGGTCGTGTCGCCCTCGTGATCCCCTTCGCCGCTCGGAGGCTCTTCTCTCCACGGCAATCCGCTGCCATTATTCTTGCAATAATGTCCGCTGTATCTGCCGCCATATTTATCATCGACAATTTTGCCGAGGGCCACACCGCTGATGCTCGGATATTCTTGGCCCCAAGCTTCATCTGAGCCTGCCCAGGCGTAGTACGTGTCGGGACGAACCGTGATTTCGACTGCCACGCTGGCTTGATTCGCCGGGATAGTGACGGTGTGTTTTCCCGTCTGGGCGTCAGTCAACGAATCGTGATGGTATTGGCTCTCGCCGACCTCGTACGTCACGACGAGATCCTGCGCCGGAGGGGGGTCGGCGGCGAAGGTGAACACTGCGGTGCCGCCTTCGTAGATCCTGTCGAAGTCGGCGGTGACGCTGACGACCGAGGCGGTGGTGGCCGCGGCGGGCTGGGCCAGCGGCACGAGCACAGCCGCCGCGACCGCTACGGCCAGTGCCGCGGCGAATCGGCCCCGCATGGCCGACGGTCGAATGCTGAGGCTTTGCGTCACGCGCTGACTCCTGGGGGTGGCTCGCGATCACGAGTTCTGCAAAATGACTACGAGTACCGTGAATGCCGCGCGTCGTCAAGGGTTGTTCCGCGATTCTGAGACCCGATGCTGCCGACGCCCAGACGACACCGCTGCGACGCCCGGCGGGGCTGAGCGAAGCGGCGGAAGCTGTCACAGCGTTGGCGTAGGGTCTTGGCGGCTCGCAAGACGAGGTGCCGCCCTGCCCGCGCAGTCGGGTCGGGCGCTGCCGAGTGCACAGCACGACGGCACGAGAGCCGAGAGATCGACTGGTATCCACAGCACGGGAGGCGTCATGGGGCTGAGACCGGGGGACGTGAACTTGGCGAGCCAGGCCGACATGGCCCGCATCGGCGGCCCGCCGTACGAGTACTTGGAGGTGTTGCGCCGCGAGGCGCCGGTGTGGTGGAACCCGCCCCCGTCTGTGGACCACATGCACATCCCGTGTCCGGGCTTCTGGGTGCTGAGCCGCTACGCAGATGTGGACGCAGCCTCGAAGGACCCGAGCCGTTTCTCGGCATGGGAGAACTCGGTGCTGTGGGTGGACGTCAAGGAGAACCCGATCGCGCTGCAGGCGCAGCGGTCGGGGCTGATGGGCATGGACCCGCCACAGCACACCCAGTACCGGCGGCTGCTGCAACCGGGCATGACGCCGCGGCGCATCGCTGCACTGGAGCCGTTCATCGAGGCCGAGGCGGCGAAGGTGATCGACGAGTTGGCATCGCGCGACCGCGCCGAGTTCGTGTTCGACGTGGCCGCCGAGCTGCCCATGGTGCTGCTGTGCCAGATGATGGGCGTCCCCCAGGAGCAGCGTCGCGAGTACCTCCGCATTGCGAACAACGTTGCGAATGTGGAGTTCGCCGAGAACTTCGAGCACAACATGTTCGAGCTGTACCTGTTCCTCGACGCCTTGGTGAAGAACTCCGACAACCTCGACGACGACACGATGCTGTCGAAGTACACCCATGGCGAGGTCGACGGGCGTGCGCTCACTCCCGACGAGATCACGCAGTTCTTCGTGACCCTGTCGATCGCCGGGCACGAGACCACCCGCAACACCACCGCCCACTTCGTGCGGCTGATGGACGAGCACCCCGATCAGAGGGCGCTGCTGCTCGAAGATCTCGACGCCCGGCTCCCGAACGCCATCGAGGAGGTGCTTCGCTTCTCGCCGCCGGTGATGCAGTTCTGCCGGACTGCCACCGAAGATGTGGAGATCGGCGGTGCCGCCATTGCCAAGGGCGACAAGGTGTACCTGTCGTACATCTCGGCCAACCGCGACGACGACGTGTTCGACGATCCGAACCGGTTCGACATCCTGCGGCCGAACGCGTCGGCGCACCTGGCGTTCGGGTCGGGGCCGCATTTCTGCTTGGGTGCGGCGGTGGCGCGCACCCAGCTGCGCTGCGTGCTCGCCGAGCTGTACCGACGGCTGCCCGACATCACCCTGGCCGAGCCGTACACGCCGATGGGCAGCGTGTGGTTCAACGCCATCACCGAGATGCCGGTGCTCACCTGCCCCCACGCCGCCGGCGGGACTGGCAACGGCAACGCCGGAAGTTCGGAAGGCACGCAGTGATGAGCGAGAGCGGAGCAGACAGCGTGGTCGAGGGACGCCTGGTGGTGGTGACCGGCGCAGGCAACGGCATCGGCGCGGCGCTGGCGCACGAAGCTGCCCGGCGGGGCGCGGCGGTGGTGGCCGTTGCCGACATCGACGTCGCCGCGGCCGCCCAAACGGCCGCCCAGGTGCGCTCGGCTGGTGACGCTGGCGTGGCAGAGGCGGTGGCCGTGGCGTGCGACGTCACCGATCACGATGCGCTGGAGGAACTGGCCCGCGAACTGTGCGCCGCGCACGGCACGCCGGGGCTCGTGTGCGCGAACGCCGGGGTGTCCGCGGCCGGGGGGCCGCTGCTCGACGGCGAAGCGAGCGATGCCCGCTGGGTGCTCGAGGTCAATTTCTTCGGGGTGCTGGCCACGCTGCGTGCCTTCGGACGACACATGGCCGCTGCGGGGACGCCTGGCTGGCTGCTGGCAACCGGCTCAGAGCACTCGCTCGGCCTGCCCCACGCCGGCGCCGGCGCCTACACCGCATCCAAGCACGCGGTACTGGGCTTGTGCGAGGTGATGCGGGCCGAGCTGCCGCCCCATCTGGGCGTCAGCGTGCTGTGCCCAGGTCTCACCTCCAGCAAGCTGTGGGCCTCGGGTGGGCGGCGGCCCAGTGCATTCGGCGGCCCCACCGAGCCGCAGCCCATAGCGCAAGCCATCATCGAACGCGGCATGCCGGCCGACGTCGTGGCCCAGCGCGCACTCGACGGCGTAGCCGCCGGGCATTTCATCATCCCCACGCACTACAACGCCCGTTCGTACGCAGATTCCCGCGCCGGCGAAGTGGCAGCAGCTTTCGACCAGTTGGCCGAGGTCGACACCTCCAGCTGGGATGTCACCGAAGTAGCAGGAGCGGTGCTGAGCGAACTGGCCGCCGAACAGCCCGGCGCCGAACAGTAAGGACTCGCCCGGTCAGGCAGCGACCTGCTCGGCGTGAGCTCGGATTTCCGCTCTGCTTGAACTGGAGCCTTCGCCTGCCAGCGCCGCGCCCGAGCGGCGACTGAGTGTCAGGCGAGACGACGGTTGATGCGGGCCACCTCGTCGATCAGCGTGCCGTTCACCGTGACGATCTCGTCGACGCGAGCCTCCAGACGGTCGAAGCGCTCGTCCATCTGGTCGAAGCGCTCGCCGATTTGGCCGAACATCTCTCCCAGCCAGTCTCGCATCGAGTCCATCTCGCTCACGCCCTCAAAGCTACTCTGCGCGGGCCGCGTTCCCGGTGCAATATTCGGACCTGTCCGCTAGCAGGGTGCTGAAAAAGTCCCGGTTTGGTGCTCGCGTTGTGGCTGCGGGTGCGGGACACTGTGGGGATGCGCGGGACTGTTGATGCTCAGACGGCGATGTTGTCGACTTTGTCGACGGAGGATCTGATCGGGGCGGAT
>JAJDZE010000201.1 GCA_022824805.1 Acidimicrobiia bacterium
GGCGCCACCTGATGCGCTCTGCCCATCTGGGACGACCCATGCCCAGCCTCCAGGGCCGGGGTCGCCGCGGCTCACTCCATCGATGTACACCCTTGTCGGCTTGCTGCTTGCACTGAGATCTGTCACGGCAGGATTCTGCCACCGGCTGCTGCTGTCACAACGACTACAGGAGTGCCCGTCGGCGAATGTCTGCCGAAGCGCCGGACGCCATCGTCAGATGGTTCAGCGATTCAAGCGGCGACGACGGCGGTGACTCCGGCGACCGCGGCCACGATGCCGACCGACTGGCGTGCATTGAGGGAATCTTGGTAGGCGACCTTGCCGACAATGACGCTCATCACCGGGAACATCGACGCCCCTACCACGGTCGTGGGCGGGTCGAACCAGATGCCGACGATGTAAAAGATCGTCGCCGCGGTGCTGGCCACACCGGTCAGCATTGCGAAGCCCATCACGTCGAGAGGTGGCAGCGCCGGGAGGCCACGAATCGCGACCACCGCGGCCATGAGCCCCACCGAGGTCAGCCGCTGGCCGAACCCAGGCCACGCCCCCGAGCTCTCGGACAGGTCGACCAGCACGCTGAGCCCCACGCCGTAACCGAGGCCGGACAGCGTTGCCCAGACCGTTCCTGCCCCGACATGCTTGCCGCGGGTGCCTCCGGCGGTCACCAGGCCGAGTCCCCCGAAGGCGATGGCGGCGCCGATGATGCCGATGAGCGGCGGATCGTGGCCTCGCAGCGCGGTGTAGGCGAACGGGATGACGGCTGACAGCGTCGCCACAATCGGTGCAGCGATCGCAGAGCCAGCCCGGTCGAGCGACGTGTAGTACAGCGCCAGGCCAGCGCCGAGCCCGAGGCCCGACACCAAGCCCCGCGTGAAGTCGTCACCGACGAAGGTGCCCGGAATGAACGCAAGCACGGCAAGCGCCGTCAGTGCCGCTGCGCCCTGGAACACGATCATCGCTGACAGCACGTGACAGCGAGTGACCACCCGGCGCCCGAACAGGTCGCTGGTGCCGATGCTCAACGACGTGAGCAGACCGAACAGCGCTCCCACAGTTCCCGTCTCCTCGGCCCTACCGGCGGCGTCGCAGCAAGGCCGCCACGGCCGCTGAGGCTCGAGCAGGAATGGGCAGGAAGTTGCCTTGAGCATCGACGCTCGGTCCAGCCACCAGCACGATGCGTGCCGTCACGAGCAGCGCGATCAGCGCATGCGCTGCGGCCATCACGAGGTAGAACGCATTCAGCGTCACCGACATCGCGAGCGCGGCCACCGTCGGCCCGATCAGGGCACCGACGCCGTTCATGCGCACGAGCACGGCGCTGGCGCTGGCGCGCTGCTCATCTCGCAGCCAGTCGTTGGTCTGCGCCACGGCCATGGAGTAGATGGGGTAGGCGAATGCCCCCATCAGAGCCATCACGGCGAGGCCTGCAACTGTGCGCTCGTCGAGTGCGAGCATCGCCAGGCAGCCCGATGCCGCCGCAAGCGCAGCCAGCAGGATCACCAGACGCCGAGGCACGCTGTCGGACAGGCGGCCAAGCGGGATCTGCCCGAACAGGCTGCCGATCATCGGCGCACCCACGAACAGCGCGACCTCGAAGGGCGTGAGTCCCCGGTTGGCGGCGTACACGGCTCCGAGACCCGAGATGGAGCCCAGCGCTCCGCCGACCAGGAATGCCACGATCACCCCGGTCGGTGCTGTTTGCAGCATCGCCCTCAGGCTGAGCGGCTCGGGCACGACCACTGGCGGGTTGGCCGAAGCCGACAGCGACATCGGAACCAGTGCCAGCGATACCAGCACCGAGGAGACGGCGAACAAGGTGAAACCGTTTACGTCGGCTGTGGTGACCAGGAACTGGCCGGTCGCGATCGAGCCCATGGTGACGACCATGTAAGTAGCGATCATCTGACCGCGGTTGCGGTTGGTGGCCAGCTCGTTCAGCCATGTCTCGGCTACCACCACTAGCGCTGCGAGGCACATGCCCCACACCAGCCGGCATGCGCCCCAGACCAACGGGGTCACGAATACGGCCTGCACCAGCGTGACGCTGCTGCCCAGCGAGGCGAGTGCGGCGAAGACGCGCACATGACCCACTTGACGCAGCAGCCGCGGCGCCAGCGCTGCGCCCACCAGGAAGCCGGCAAAGTTCATGGCCATGACCAGCCCAGCCACTGTCGAGCTGAATCCCTCGCTCTCAGCCCGCACGCCCAGCAGCGTGTTCTGGAGGCCGTGGCCGGCCATGAGCAGGGTGATGCCGCCGAAGAGCGCGGCGCTGCGGCTGAACCGGCTGGCCAGCGCCGGCCCGCCGACGACGGGTGCGGCATCGCTGACGCTTCCGGCCTGCTGCTGCTCGGAGGCCAGCTTGCGCGCACGCCGACGCACGCGTGCCCGTCGAGTCTGGCGCGCGGTGCCGGTCTGCCGAGCTTCGGTCGGCAGGTCGCCGCCGGGCACAGCTATGCCCGAGTCCGCGTGAGCCGCCTCGCCCTGCTCGGCTGATGCCGGCTCATCGGCCGACATGTCGGCTAGATCTCGTTCGATGCGGGCTGCGGCATCGACTCGGGCGCTGCGGGCTCGGGTTCTGGGGCTCCGGAAATCGCAGCGCCGGCTTCGAGGGTCGGCGCGTGCACGTACTGCCAACCGAACCGGCCCTTGATGCACAGATGGCCGCTGGTCACCGAGTGATCGGCAGGCGACGTGACCTTCACGATGCGCTCGTCCTGGGTATGCAGTTCGAGATTGCAGCCCACCCCGCAGTAGGAGCACACCGTGCGGGTGACGCTGTGGTCGTCAGGCCGCCACTCCCCCACGGCGCGCAGGTCGAACTCGGTGCGGAATTGCAATGCTCCGGTGGGGCACACCGCCACGCAGTTGCCGCAGTACACGCACGCGCTGTCGGGGAGTTCGGTGTCGTACTCGGTGCGGATGCGGGCATCGAAGCCGCGTCCTGCCACCGCGATGGCGAAGGTGTGCTGGGCATCGTCGCCACAGGCCTCGACGCATTTGTAGCAGAGCACGCAGCGGTCGTATGCACGGATGTACAAGTCGTCTTGGATGCGCACAGGTTCGTCGACGCGCTCGGGCTCGGGGCGCAACGGCAGATCACCGCCGCCGTCGTCCGCCGAGCCCTCGTAACGGGCAGGATCGGCGCCGTAGGCGCGTGACCAGTCGGCAATCTCCGACGCCTGTGAGAGGTCATTCGCCGAGCCGAGGAACTCCAGCACCATGCGCCGGCTGTGGCGCACCCGCTCGGAGTCGGTGCTGATCTGCATTCCCGCCTCGGCCGGTCGTGAGCATGCCGGCACCAGCGTGCGAGACCCTTCGAGCTCCACCACACAGACACGGCAGACGTTCACCGGTGTGAGGTTGGGCGCCCAGCAGATGGTGGGCGTCTCGACGTCGGCTGCCGTGCAGGCCGCCAGGATCGTCTCCCCCTCGGGCACCGTCACCTCGCGCCCGTCGATGCTCAGCGTCACCAGTGCTGTCTCGGCTGCGGGACGGGGGTTCTCACCGGAACGAGTCATGACGCAGTGTCTCCTAGCAGACCCAATCGCATGGCGGAGAGCACCGCTGAGGCCGCTGTATGGCCGAGCCCGCAGATGGAAGCGTCGCCCATGGCGTCCGCGATGTCTCCGAGCAGCTCACGCTGAGGTTCCGTCGACCGTCCTGTGCGACGGATCTGCGTCACCAGCTCGTGCTGGCGGACCGTGCCCACGCGGCAGGGAACGCACTGGCCGCACGACTCGTCGCGGAAGAACTTGGCCAGTCGCTCGACTACGGCGCTCATGTCGGCAGTGTCGTTGAAAACCATCACCGGGCCTGAGCCGAGCGTCGTGCCCGCAGCCCGTGTGTCCTCCAGCGAGAGCTGCAGCTCCCCGGCGTCGGGCCCGACAAAGCTGCCCGCAGCACCGCCCAGCAGTACCGCCGCCAGCGTGCCCTGCACACCTCCGGCCAGCCCCAGCAGCTCGCCCAGCGTCATCCCGAAGGGAGCTTCGTACAGCCCTGGCCGGCCGACGTGACCGGAGAGGCAGAACAGCTTTGTGCCCGGCGAGCCCTCGGTTCCCACGCTGCGGTACGCCTCAGGACCGATGCGCAGGATTTCGTTCACGTTGAGCAAGGTCTCAGGGTTGTTCACCACCGTGGGGCGGCCGAACAGCCCATGGGTAGTGGGGAATGGCGGCTTGTTGCGCGGCTCTCCCCGGAATCCTTCGAGCGAGTTGAACAGGGCCGTCTCCTCGCCGCAGATGTAGGCCCCGGCACCCCTGCGTAGCTCGATGTCGAACGGTTGCCCGGACCCGGCCGCATCCTCGCCCAGCCAGCCGGCGCTGCGGGCCTGTGCGATGGCGTGGCGGAGACGCTGTGTGGCCAGCGGGTACTCGCCGCGTATGTAGATCCAGCCGTGCTCGGCGCCCACGGTCAGGCCGGCCACAACGATGGACTCGATGATGGCCAAGGGCTCCAGCTCGCACAGCAGCCGGTCTTTGAAGGTTCCGGGCTCGGATTCGTCGATGTTGGCGACGACATGCTTGGGACCCTCGCCGTCGGCCACCGCCCGCCATTTGATGCCGGTGGGAAAGGCGGCCCCGCCGCGCCCCGACAGCCCGGCTGCGGTCACCTGGGAGATGACTTCGTCGGTTCCGAGGCGCAGCGCTGCGTCGAGGGCTGCTCCCCCACCTCGTTCCCGGTACGCCTCCATCGACATGCTCTCGCTGTATCGGAAATCGCGCCCGATCATCTGCCGCAGGAGGCTGGGCGCTCCGGTCGTCGACGCCGTGACGCTCACGAGCAGCGAGTCGGGACCGCTGCCGTCTGCGGGAACGCGGTCGGGCTCGCGGCGGCCCTGGATGAAGACCGCCGGCGCCCGTTCGCACTGCCCGAGACAGGGACCCTCATGCACAGCATGGCCCTGAGAGCGCAGGTGCTCCGCCAGCGGCGCGGCGCCGGCCAGCGCACAGATGGGATCGACGCAGACATGGCGAACGCTGAGCTCATGGGTGGGGGCCTCGGTGCGGAACATCTCATAGAACGTGGCCACCCCGTAGGCCTCGGCCGGTGGCACGCCCAGCGTCCGGCCGACAAAGTTGAGGCCGCCCGGCGAGATCCACCCCGCCTCGCGCTGCAGCGCGTGCAGTGCGGGCAGCAACTGGTGCCGCATCCGCTTGCGTCGCTGCATCCCGGCGCGCACGACACGCGGATGGGAGACCACGACGGCGCCGTCGCTCTCTTCGTCGACGCCGAGGGCAGCCAGCACTGCTCGTCGCTCCGATGCGGTGGGCGCCGCATCGGAGAAGTGCAGGTCAGCCACCTCCGCCACCTGCGGCTGCGCTGGCGGATGCACCCTCAGCAACGGCCGTGCCCGATGTGCCGCCGGCGACGGCTGCGACAAGCGGCAGCGGCTCGAGGCGAACAGCGGCGGCCTTGAACTCCGCCGTGCCGCTGCGGACATCCCAAGCGTCGTTCGTGAGCAGGTTCGCATCCACCAGTTCCGGGAAGTGGAATGTCGTGAAGACCAGGCCTGTGGGAAGGCGATCAGTGACATGCACATGCATATCGACCGAGCCCCGTGGCGAGCTCACACGCACCGTGTCGCCATCGGCAATCCCGATATCGGCTGCGTCGGCCGGACTGACCTCGATCGCATCTCCGGAACGGATCGGCGAGGAGTAGCCGGCGGACTGCGCGCCCGTGTTGTACGAGTCGAGTACCCGGCCGGTGGTCAGCCGCAACGGGAACTGTTCGCTCAGGGCCTCGGCAGGAGGACGGTGGATGACAGTCGAGAACGGCGCCGGCGCGTGACCGCCGAGGTCGGGTTCCCAGAGCCAGCCGTGCAGGAACTCGGTGCCGGGATGGTCGTCGTGAGGACAGGGCCACTGCAGGCCGCCGCTCGCCTCGAGACGCTCCCAGCTCATGCCTCCATGCAGCGGCGACAGTGATCGCATCTCGTCCCACAACTCCTGCGCGGAGGTGGCCGTCCACTGCGCGCCCATGTGCGCTGCCAAGTCGCTGATGATGTGCACATCGTCGCGTGCGTCACCCTGGGGAGGCACCGCAGCGCGCACCCGCTGGACACGCCGTTCTGAGGAAGTGACCGTGCCCTCGCTGGAGGCCCAGCCTGCGGCCGCGGGCAGCACGATGTCAGCCATCCGCGCCGTGCGTGTCAGCGAGATGTCCTGAACAATCAGCAGATCCAGCCCTTCGACCAGCTTGCGGGCATGCGCCACGTTGGCTTCAGAATCGGCCGGGTTCTCCCCGATGACGTACAGGGCTCGCAGCTCGCCGTCTTCCATGGCGTCGAACATCGCGGTGAGGTGCTTTCCCGGCACAGGATTCAGCTCACAACCCCAGCTGCTCTCATAGCGAGCGCGGACCTGCGGGTCGGTGAGCGGCTGGAACCCGGGCAGCCGATCAGGCAGCGCGCCCATGTCGCCGCCGCCCTGCACGTTGTTCTGGCCGCGCAGGGGCACCAGACCCGAGCCGCGCCGGCCGACATGGCCGGTCAGCAGTGCCAAGTTGCACAGCGAGAGCACGTTCTCCACCGCCGTGTGGTGCTCGGTGATGCCCAGCGTCCACAGGATCTGCGCTCGGTCGGCCGTGGCATAGCGATGAGCCATCTCCGCGATCGCCTCTGCCGGCACTCCGGTCAGCCGCTCGCCCTCATCGAGCGTGAACGGCTCTAGCGATGCTGCGTAGGCATCGAACCCGGTCGTCGCGTGATCGATGAACGACCGGTTGTGCATTCCCTGAGCGATGATCTCGCGAGCCACCGCGTTGGACAGCGCGATGTCTGTGCCCACGTCGAGGCCGAGCCACACATCGGCAAACTCGGCCGATGAGGTTCGGCGAGGATCCACGGCGTACATGACAGCGCCGCCATCGAGACCCCGCAGCAGGTGATGGAAGAAGATGGGGTGCGCCTCGCGGGCATTCGATCCCCACAGCAGGATCACATCAGTCTCAGTGATTTCCTGGTAGGAGCACGTCCCGCCCCCGAGTCCGAACACTGTCGCCAGACCGACGACCGACGGAGCGTGTCAGGTGCGGTTACAGGAATCGATGTTGTTGGACTTCAGCACCGTCCGCATGAATTTCTGAGCTGCGTAGTTCATCTCGTTCGTGCTCTTGGAGCACGAGAACATGCCGACGCCGCCGGCGCCGTGCTGCTGGGTGGCCGCCTGCAGCCCCGATGCAGCACGGTCGAGCGCATCGTCCCAGCTCGCAGGGCGCAGGACGCCGCCGTCGCGTACGAGGGGGGTGTCGAGTCGCGCGAGTGGTGCCTGACGCCCCCCCGATCGTGCCCTGTTCCCCCGCGGCATCCTGCCTCCCCGATGTGCCTGAGTGCCGTGGCTTCGAATTCTACGCCGTCACCGGCACCTTTACCGTGACTACAACAGTTTTACCCTGACTACAGATTTGCTGTGCCATCTCGGCAGCGCGGCGTTCCGTAGAGCAGAACAGTTCCACAATACGGCACAAAACGGCGCTCGACTGACAGTTCTGAGGAGGTCGCGGGCTACCGTGGAGCCGGTGCAGTCGATCTCACGCGCGTTCGCTGTCCTGCGGGCATTGGCGGTGGGTCCCCAGGGTGTCACTGACGTCGCTGATCACGTCGGGCTGCCCAAGAGCACGGTGGCCCGGCTGCTGACATCGCTCGAAGCCGTCGACGCCGTCGTCCAGGACGGCGCGGGCGGCGACTACCGGCTCGGACAGGGACTCATCGACATCATCGGCGCGGCAGGCGCCGATCGGAGTCTGCTGGCCGCAGCGCGCCCGCACCTGCACAGCCTGGTCAACCAAGTCGGCGAGACAGCCGGCGTGAGCGTTCGTGCTGATCGGACGGTCTATTACCTCGACCAGGTCGAGCCCGAGTCCGAAGTGCAGGTGCGCTCGTGGACCGGCGAGTACTGCCCGATGCACCTGGTGCCTTCGGGGCTCGTGTACCTGGCCCATCTCAATCCGGAAGCGCTCGACGACTACGTGCGCGCCGGTCTCGAGGCGACGACTGCGAACAGCATGGTCGATGCCGATGCGCTCAAGACTCGGCTGAGCCAGGTGGCCAATGCCGGATACGTCTGGGTGTACGAGGAGTTCGCCATCGGGATCAATTCGGTGGCTGCGCCGGTAGTGAACGAAGAGGGGGCGGTGGTGGCGGCCCTGCATATTCACGGCCCGGCGTACCGATTCCCCGATCCGAACAGCACCCACGACATCGGTCTCGTGCTCATCGACGCCGCGTCGAACCTGGCCGAGCACTTGGCCGGACGAGCGCCGCTTCCGGTGTAGCGACTCAGCCTCAAGTGGGGCGGTCGCGGCGGCGCCGGATCTCGTCGCAGATCGCGGGCACCACCTCATGCAGGTCGGCAATGACGGCGTAGCCCGCCTTGGTGACCATGTTGGCCTCCGGGTCGATGTTGATCGCCAGAATGTTCTTCGAACCCATGGCGCCGACCCAATGCTGGATCGCACCCGAGATGCCGCAGGCAATGTAGATCTCCGGAGCGATCCGGGTGCCGGTCTGGCCGACCTGGTCTGCGTGAGAGCGCCAGCCGTTGTTTGTCACCGCTCGCGAGCAGCCGACACGACCGCCGAGCAGTTCTGCAAGCTCTTCGAGGGGGGCAAATCCGTCTGCGGCGCCGACGCCTCGGCCACCCGACACCACGACCGGCGCGGTGGACAGCGTGATGCCCTCAGTGAGCGTCACCCGGTCGCGCACCAAGGTCTGGCGCACTTGGGGGCCCAATTCGGGCTCGAAGTCGACAACATCGACGTCTGTGGTGCTGCTGTTCGCGGTTTCAGCTTCGACAGAGTGCTGCGCGATGGTGAGCAGCGGCAGGGTCGAGGTGAGCGTGACGTCTTCGAGCAGCGAACCGCCCCACTGGATGCGGGTGATCTGCCACGCCTCGCCGGCTGGGCGACCCGATGACGCATCGGCAGGCGAGCCTGCGGGCGACACGTCTACGCAGTTGGCCACGAGGGGCAGGTCGGTGCGGGCAGCGAGCTGAGCCATGGCCTCGGCGCCCCGGTCGGTGCCGGCCGCTACTACCGCAACAGGCCCCGCAATCTCGACGAATCCGGCGAGCGCAGCCCCCCAGGCGTCGGGCCCATAGTCGGCCAGGAGCGCATGGCGCCCGCGATGCACACAGGCGGCACCGTAGGCGGCGCAGGCGGCCACGAGATCTGCGCCGTGCGCATCGAACAGTTCGCCATCGCCCAGGACGACGGCGTTCACAGCCACTCCCAGATCCGCAGCGAGCGGCCGGGCGGCGGTGAGCGCCTCCAGCGCCCCGCCGGAAGGGATGCCACGGTCGTGGTCGACGAGGACGGCGACGCAGCTCACAGCACTCCCAACTCGTCCAACAGGTCTACCACTGCGGGCGCCGCCTCGGCACTGTCGCCGAGTTGCACCGTGGTGCTGGCGCGCTCGGGCGGCCGGTGCAGCCGAACCCGCGACTGCCCGCCCGCGTCAGCACCCCCGGCGCAGTCGAGCTCCTGGATCTGAGCCTTGCGCGAGGCGAGGCGTCCTTTCATGGTCGGATAGCGGGGCAGGTTGATGCCTTCTTTGACACCGAGCGCACAGGGGGCCTCGAGCTCGTAGACCTCGTAGCCGGCATCGGTCTCGCGGCGCGCAGTGAACCCTCGCTCACCCACGTCGATGCCTTTGATGCCGTTCACGATCGGCCGCCCGAGTGCATGCGCAACGCGGATGCCGACTTGGAAGTTGCCCCCGTCGGCCGATTCGTTGCCGAACAGGATCAGGTCGAACAGTCCCCCGGCTGCTTCGAGCTCCCGCACGGCGTCGGTGATCGCCACCGCCGTTCGCTGGGGGTCCCAGTCGAGGCCGCCCTCCGCTGTCACCAGCGCGAACTCGCTCCCGCCGACACTGGCTGCGTAGCGCAGCTGCTCAGCCGACGCCTCGGGGCCCAGCGTGAGCACCACGACGGCATGGTCATCGCCGTCGAGCCGCTCGACGATCTGGGCGGCCTCCTCCACCGCGCATTCCTCGTGCGGGCTGGTGGTGAAGCCCAAGTGGGCAGTATCGACCTGCTGGCCGTCATCGGTGACGTTGATGCGCGAGCCCACGGCAGGCACTCGCTTCACGCACACCAGGATGCGCACCGGCCCCCCTCAGGCCTTCATCCGGCTGTCGTCGGGATCGAACAGCGCCAGATTCGCACCCGTCGCCGCCACCGTCACCGGATACTGCTCATGCTGATACATCACCGACAGCTCGGTGCCCACGGCGGCCAGTTCGGGCGGCAGGTAGGCCATTGCCAGATACGCGCCGAGCGACGGGGCATTGCCTGCTGTGGTGACGCGGCTGACCCTGCCGTGCGAGTCGACGATCCGCTCCCCTGCCGGTGTCAGCACGGGCTCGTTGCCGGCCCCCATCGGGAAGCGGTCGTAGCCCTCGGCACAGCGCAGGCTCTCGAAGCGCAGCGTGGAGAGCTGGGCTGCCAGCGGCGCTTCCCGTGCCGCCAGGTAGGCCTCCTTGCCGATGAAATCGGCAGCTTTCACTCGTGGCCGGGCCAAGCCCGCCTCGACTGGGTTGTAATCGCTCTCGAGTTCGGCGCCCATGAGGCGGTAGCCCTTCTCGAGCCGTCCGGTGGTGCCGTACACCCCGGCGCCGACCGGCCGCAGCTCGAAGTCCCGCCCGGCCTGTGTGATGGCGTCCCAGAGGGCCAGCCCAGCGCTCGTGGGGCAGTAGATCTCGAAGCCCGCATCGCCGACATAGGAGATGCGGAACATCTGGGTCGGGATCCCCGAGAGCAGTGCGTCGCGCACCTGGCCGTAGCCGAAAGCCTCCTGAGACAGGTCGGTCTCGGTCAGCGTCTGCAGCAGCGCTGCCGCGTTGGGACCCCACACGCCATAGGTGGCCACGGCCTCGGTGCGGTTCTCGAAGTGGACGCCGTCGGCGGGGAGGTTGTGACGGAACCAGTACTCGTCACGACCGCCGTCGAATGCGCCGGTGGCGATCCGGAAACGGTCCTCGGACAGGCGCACGATCGTGAGGTCGGAGCGGAAGCCGCCGTCGGCGGTGAGCACCGGGGTGTAGATCGAGCGCCCGACCGGCAGGTCGCACTTGTTGACCGCCATCTTCTCGATGTAGGGCACCACGCCTGGGCCTGACACCTCGAACACCTGGAAGGGCGAGATGTCCACCAGCCCGCAGTGCTCGCGCAGGTGCATGTGCTCGGCATCGGTGATGGGACTCCACCAGCGAGCGTCCCACTCGTGGGTGCGGCCCTCGACGCCGTAGCGCTCGACGAGGTCGGCATTCGATTCGTACCAGTGCGGTCGCTCCCAGCCGCCGGCCTCGAAGTAGAAGGCGCCCAGGTCATCCGTGCGGGCCTTGGCGGGCCCGCAGGTGAGGTTGCGGCGCGTCGCCCACTGCTCGCGCGGATGCACGATGCCGTAGGTCTTGTTGAAGTGCTCGTCGGCCCGGGTCTCGATGTGGATGACGTTGCGGTCCTGGGGGTAGAAGCGCGTGACATCCGAGCCGTGGGGATCGGTCATGCGGGGATAGCCATGGGTCATCCACTCGGCCATCAGGCGCCCCACGCCAGGTCCTTCCTTGACCCACACCGCCGCCACCGACCACAGGTTCTCGACCTCGGGTGTGGGACCCAGGACCGGGGCGGCATCGGGCGTCAGCGAGAGCAGGCCGTTGATGGCGTACTTGATCTCGCCGTCGCCCAGGAACTCCATCAGCTCGATGGCCTGCTCAAGCTGATCGTCGAAGTCATCGGGGGTGAAGGGCATCTCGGTGGGGCTGAGCGCTGCTTCTTCGTTGGAGGGGATGTCCTCCACCCGGTGCAGGATCGGCCGGTGGGCATAGCTGCCCACCTCCATGGAGCCGGCCGACTGGCGCTCGTAGCAGAACGTGTCCATGTCGCGGACGATCGGGTAGGCCAGCTCCTGGTTCGTCTCGACCAGCGCGTCGAACGGGCCGACATCGACCATCTGGTGGACCGCAGGCGTGAGCGGGATGGTGGCGCCGGCCATCTCGGCCAGCTTCGGACTCCACACGCCGCAGGCGATCGCCACGGTGTCGCACTCGATGCGGCCGCGGTCGGTCACGACTGCGGAGATACGGGGGCGGTTCGCTCCGGTCACCGTCTCGATGTCGAGCACCTCGGTGTTGGCGAAGGTCTGCAGGTGGCCGGCCTCGGTGGCCCGGCGGCGCATCTGCGTGCCGGTTTCGAGCGAGTCCACCGCCGACACGCTGGGGGTGTAGAAGCCGCCCAGGATGACGTCGGGATCGATGAACGGCACCATCTCGACGACCTCGTCGACGCTGAGCAGCTTCGCTTCGATGCCCCAGCACGTCGCTGAGGTCATGCGGCGGCGGAACTCCTCCATGCGCTCGGGGCTGCGTGCCACTTCGATGCCGCCGCATGTGTTCTGGAGGCCGAGCGCCTCGTACTGGTGCTGGCTGTCGACGGTGAGATCGACGATCTCCTTGGAGTGATCGACGGGGAAGATGAAATTCGAGGCGTGGCCGGTGGATCCGCCCGGATTGGGCAGCGGGCCCTTGTCGAGAAGCACGATGTCTGTCCAGCCGAGGTCGCTGAGATGGCCGACCAGGCAATTGCCGACGATGCCCGCACCGATGACGACACAATCTGCCCGCGCCGGAAAGTCGCTCATAACTCTCATCCCCCGCCATTGCTGGTCAACAGCATGCCGCAGCACCGCTGCCGCATATCGCTGCTATGGATCGATGCTGTTCTGTATGATGGAACAGTTCCGCTCAGCGGAACAGCAACTAGGGGAACAGTAGCCGAACGACCCGGCAATTGACGACATCGAACCGGCGGCACAGCGAGGCTGCGAGGTTCGGAGGCTGAGCCGAATGGCGAAGCCGTGGCCTGAGCGGCCCGTGAGCGCAGCGAACAAGAGCGGGAGACAGTGGCAGCGCGACGGCAGGGTGATTCAGTCCGCGGACGTTGTCTGGCAGGGTGTATAGGGCTCAATTCGTGTGGGGGTGCACGGCATGGCGACAACAGGCGGATTTCCGAGCGATCTCGACATTGCATCGGCTGCACAGATCCGGCCGCTGACCGTGATCGCCGACGAGGCGGGCATCCCGCGGGACTTTCTGGAGCTGTACGGCACCGGCGTGGCCAAGGTCAAGCTCGAGGCCGTCGAAGCGATGGCAGATCGGCCCCGCGGGCGCTACGTGGTGGTGACGGCCATCACCCCGACGCCGCTCGGCGAGGGCAAGACGACCACAACGGTCGGACTCGGGCAAGCGTTCGGGCACATCGGGCGAACCGCCACCATCGCCATCCGGCAGCCGTCGATGGGTCCCACGTTCGGCATCAAAGGCGGAGCGGCCGGTGGCGGCTACAGCCAGGTGGTGCCGATGGACCTGTTCAACCTGCATCTCACCGGCGACATGCACGCCGTCACCGCAGCGCACAATCTCTGCGCCGCGATGCTCGATGCGCACCTGTACCACGGCAACGAGGCCGGCTTCGACATCCACAACATCACCTGGCGCCGGGTGCTCGATGTCAACGACCGGGCCTTGCGGAACATCACCATCGGATTGGGCGGCCGCCTCGACGGCATTCCCCGCGAGTCGGGATTCGACATCACCGCTGCCTCGGAGGTGATGGCGACGCTCGCGCTGTGCACCTCCATGTCAGATCTGCGTGCCCGGCTCGGCCGCATCGTGCTGGGCTACACCCCCGGCGGCGAGCCGGTGACCGCCGAGGACATCGGCGCCGCCGGGTCGATGGCGGTGCTACTGCGCGAAGCCATCAAACCCAACCTCATGCAGACCTTGGAAGGTTCCCCGGCGCTCGTGCACACAGGTCCCTTCGGCAACATCGCGACAGGGAATTCCTCGATCGTTGCCGACCAGATCGGCATTGGCACATCCGAATTCCTGCTCACCGAGGCGGGGTTCGGCGCCGACATGGGCGCAGAACGGTTCTTCAATATCAAGTGCCGCTACTCGGGCGTGTCGCCCGACGCCGCAGTGATCGTGGCGACCGTGCGTGGCCTCAAGGCTCACTCGGGCAAGCACCGGATCGTGGCCGGACGGCCTCTGCCGCCGGCCCTGCTCGAGGCCAATCCCGATGAGGTGCACGCCGGCGGCGACAACCTCCGCAAACAGCTCTCCAACGTGCGGATGCACGGTGTCTCCCCGGTGGTGGCCATCAACCAATTCCCCGGCGATCACGATGTCGACCTCGCCGCCATCGCCGAGATCGCTGCTGAGTACGGTGCCCGCTCGGCCCGCTGCACGCACTTCGCCGACGGCGGAGTCGGCGCGGCCGACCTTGCCGAGGCGGCGGCCGAAGCAGCCGAGGAACCGACGGACTTCTCGGTGCTCTACCCCGACGACATGTCGCTGCGCGACAAGATCAGCGCTGTCGCGACCAACGTGTACGGCGCAGACGATGTGAGCTACACCGCCCGGGCGAACCGTGAGATCGACGGGTACGAGCGCAACGGCTTCGGGAACCTGCCGGTGTGCATCGCCAAGACCCATTTGTCCATCTCGTCGGATGCGTCGCTCAAGGGCGCTCCGACCGGCTGGACGCTTCCGGTGCGCGAGGTGCGGGCATCGGTTGGTGCCGGGTTCGTGTACCCGATCTGCGGCGACATGCGCACCATGCCCGGTCTCGGCCGTGACCCCGCAGCCCGCCACATCGATCTCGATGCCGACGGCAACATCGTCGGCCTGAGCTGACGGAGCCGCAATTGTTCGCGTTTTTCTCGAACCCAAAGGTCAACCGGATTCCGTGCTTGACCAGGGCGTGGTGGCTCGACTCAGCCCGTCGCCGCTCGGCGAGCAGTCGCAAGCTGTCGGGCGATGACGCGCAGGCACGTCTCAGGCTGCTGGCCGACGCCCAGTGGGAGCTCATCCCGCTGCGCAACCTCGCAGATCAGCTTCCCCACCTGCCGACGGGATCGCCGGTGTCGATCACCGCATCGGCGTCCAAGACGCTCGAGGACACGTTGGATCTGACCGCCGAACTCGCCACGTTCGGCCACCGGCCGGTCCCCCACATCGCCGCTCGCATGGTCGCCAGCCGTGATCATCTGGAGGATCTGCTGGGTCGCATCGAGTCGATGGGCCTCAACGAGATCTTCCTCGTCGGCGGCGACGTCACCAGCCCGGCCGGTCCCTTCGACAGCGCCGAGCAGCTACTCGAAGCGCTTGCCGACCTCAAGCACACGCTCACCCACATCGGCATCACGTCGTACCCCGAGGGGCACGCGCTCATCAGCGATGCGGTCTTGCACGATGCACTGCATGCCAAGCAGGCCCTGCTCGCGGACGCAGGCATCGAAGGTCACGCTGCGACACAGATGTGCTTCCATCCCCGCTCGATCATCGAATGGCTCTCGACCGAGCGCGACAGCGGATTCACCTTGCCAGTGCACCTCGGCATTCCCGGCGCAGTCGATCCGGCACGACTGCTCCGCATCGGCACTCGCTTGGGCATCGGCGCCTCGCTGCGCTACCTGCACACGAACACCGGAGCGGTGGCACGCATGCTGCGACCCGGCGGCTATGACCCCAGCGTCCTGGTGGATGCTCTCGCGCCTCACGTCGGCCGGCTCGACATCGCCGGCCTGCACGTGTTCACGTTCAACTCCATCGCTGACACCGTCGCCTGGCGCGACGCCGCCGCGGCGCGACGCCGATAGCTCCCCGCCGGCAAGCGAGCGGCGCTCGGCATGGTCAGCGGGACGACACCTCATTCATCTCCCCGAGATCGGCCCAGTCTGTGGTCGGGTCGAAGTGGGCTTTGAAGACAGCGAGGTCCCCGCAGGCGAGGAAAGAGCGGGTGCAGGCTCTTCGGAGATGCTGAAGTGCAATGCTGCGGCCGCTACGCCGAGTGCAGCGGCCACCCACCACCACAGGTCGTACGAACCGGTGAGCTCGCGGATCGCCCCGCCGCCCCAGGAGCCGAGGAATGCCCCGACCTGGTGGGACAGGAAGACGAACCCGAACAGCGTTCCGGCCCTGCGCACGCCGAATTGTCCCAGCACGATGCCCGAGGTCAAAGGAACGCTGGCCAGCCACACGATCCCGATCACGACCCCGAACCCGAGGGCCACCACGGGGGTCGCCGGCAGCAGCATCAGGCCGGCGAAAGCGAGCGCCCGGGCGCTGTAGATGATGCTCAGCAGCCGGCTCTTTGCGAACCGCATGCCCAGCGCGCCGGCGGCAAACGCTCCCACGATGTTGAGCAGGCCCACGAGCGACCACGACAAGTTGGCGACAGCGGTATCGATGCCGGCGTCGGTGAGCGTCTTGGGCAGGTGCACGCCGATGAACGTGACGTGGAAGCCGCAGACGAAGAACGTGCAGTTCACCAGCAGGTAGTCGCGATGGAGAGCCGCCCTCGCCAAAGTCGTGAGCAGCGATTCGTCGTCGCCCGGCATCGTTTCGACGGCTTCGGCGGGCCCGGACTGGGTGCGCAGCGGCCTGACGAACAGCCCGATGGACACCGTCACGACGGCCAGGGCGGTCAACGCACTGCGCCAGCCGAATTCGCTGATGACCGCGCCGGTCAACGGCACCAGCACGAAGTGCCCGAGCGAGCCGCAGGCCGTGGCCACGCCCAACGCCATCGAGCGCCGCTGGGGGTCCACGAGCCGGCTCATCGACGAGAGCACCACCGCGAACGACGCTGCTGACATGCCGAGACCGACGATCACCCCGCCGCCGAGATGCAGACCGGCGGGCCCGTTGGCTGCCCCCATCACCAGCAGACCGGCTGCGTAGGCGATGGCACCCACGAGCAGCGTCCGTGCTGCACCGAATCGATCGGCAATGGCGCCCGCAAACGGCTGGCCCAGGCCCCACACGAGGTTCTGCAGGGCAACGGTCAGCCCGACTGTGTTGATTCCCACGTCCAGCGCTTGGTCGATGGCGTCGGGGAACAGCCCCATCGTGGCCCGTACACCCAGCGTCAGCGCAGTGATGATGCTGCCGGTGATCAGGATCGGCGCGATCGAGTTCTTGCCGGTCCCGGGACGCACCGGATCAGGGTATGGGTGGGCACCGATGCTCGCTCAGCGGGCGTTGATCAGCCTCACCCCGTACACGGCCTCCATCTCGCCGAGTTCTCCCAGCACCTTGCGTGACGGCCGGCGCGACACTCCGATGGTGGCCACCGCCGCATGATGCTTGGGGCCGGCCAGAATCTCATTGCGCATCTGCAGCACGTTGATGCCACTGGCACGCAAGGCCATGAGGATTCCCGCCAGCACGCCCACCTGATCGCGGTGACGGACGACGATGGTGCTGCGACCCAAGGGCCGCTCCGCGCGGTTGACGCAGTTGACCACCTCGCCTGCGGTGAAGGCTTCGAGCACCTCGACGACGCCGTCGGCAATGTCTTCGGAGGCTTGCACCGTGGACGCACCGATGTGATGTGTGCCGGTGACCCGGGGGTGCGACGCGAGCGGCGAGTGCCAGTCGGGGTCGGCATCGGGAGGCTCCCCGCAGAACACGTCGAGTCCCGCCCGCATTCCTCGCTCGTCCAGCGCCCGCAGCAGTGCCCCTTCATCCACGATCTCACCGCGGGAGGTGTTGAGCAGGATCGCGCCGTCGGGCATCTTGGCCAGGAAGTCGGCATCGACGAGGCCGCACGTCTCGGGCGTGGCAGGCAGGTGCACCGAGACGATGTCGGCGCCTGCGAGCAGACTGGCCCAGTCGGGATGGAGATCGATCTCAAGTTGCTTCATCTCGGCCAATAGGGCCGCAGAGCGATCCGAGCGATACAGAGCCGAGAGCTCGATGCCGAAGGCCGCTGCGCGATGAGCAACCTCGATGCCGATGGCGCCCACGCCCACGATCGCCATCCGGCGGCCCTTCAATCCAGTGGCGCCCATGTACTGGGACTTGTTCCAACGCCCCTCATGCAGGTCCGATGTGGCATCGGGGATCTGCCGGTCGACCGCCAGCAGCAAGCCCATGGTCAGCTCGGCGACTGCCACGGCGTTTCGGCCCGGCACATTGCAGACATAGATGCCGTACTTGCTGGCGCCGTCACAGTCGATCGTGTCGGTGCCCGCACCGGCCCGCAGCACCATGCTGAGCCGATCGGCGGTCTTGAACACCCTGCGCTTCACTTCGGTGCTGCGCACCACGAGCACCTCGATGCCTTCGATGTGCTCGGGAAGATCGTCTGCCGTCAGCTCGGGCTTGACGATGCACTCGTGGCCTGCAGCTTCGAGCCGGCCCAAGCGTCCGGTGTCGATCTTGTCGGCAAACAGAATGCGCATCGGCGTCACCGCCAGGACAGGGTGTGCGGTCACAGCGCCGCCGCAGCAGCGGCTGGGACGCATACCCGCATGTTCAGCCAGTGTGCCAAACACGCGACCCTGCGCGGTGCCACTGTTTCTCCCGCTCTTGTTCCCCATTCCCATGTGATGGGGCTCACGGGCCGCCCGTGCCGAACCGTGGTGTCTTACAGCAGCTGCCCGATGTCGAGCACGAGCAGGATCACCAGCAGCACGATGATCCCGACGTTGAGGACGCTGACCGGCCACTTCCAGCGGTGATCGGAGCGCCAGTGTCGCCTGATGCTGGCGACGTTGGCCCACAGTGCAACCACTGCGATCGGGATTCCGACCGCGGGGCCTACGCCTGGCGCAAGGCGGATGATCGGTGCCGCGAACGGCAGGATCACGTAGGTCAGGGTGCAGCGGATGGCCGAGATCAGGATGGAGAACCGCAGCGTGCGGGCGGATGCTTCGTCGAGCTCCGGGGCTGCAGCGGCGGCGTCGGTCACGGTCGTCCATTCTCGCAGCAGCGACCTGTGTTAGTGCACTGCGAACGGCCGGCGGGCCCGCCGACGTGCGGGGGCAACGGTGAGTGCTCAGTACGATCTTGGCCACTTGCTGGGAAGGCACTGAGATCAAGGGGAAACCATGGCCGGCGCACTCGATGGAGTAAGAGTTCTGGATCTGTCCACGCTGGTGCAAGGACCGCAGGCGGCAGCCATGCTGCACGGTCTCGGCGCCGAGGTGATCAAGATCGAGCTGCCGCAGATCGGCGACGTGGGCCGCCATGTCGATGTCCTTGAGGACTACGGCCATTCGTCGGTCTATATCGCGTGCAACCGGGGCAAACGCTCGGTGACGCTCGACTTGCGCGTCGACGCGGGCAAGGAGGCCTTTCTGAAGCTGGTGGAAACCTCCGACGTGGTGCTGTCGAATTTCAAGCCCGGCACGCTCGACGAATGGGACCTGGGCTATGACGACCTCGCAGCCGTGAACCCGGGCATCATCTGGGCTGCCGGCAGCTTCTTGGGCCCCTACGGTCCCGAGGCCGACCGTGAGGGCGCCGACATCGCCGGGCAGGCCTCCGGCGGCGTGATCGCCTCGAGCGGCTTCGACGGCGGACCGCTGTCGACCTATGGAGCGCTCGTGGCCGACCACTGCGGTGCGCAGAACCTCCAGACAGGCATCTTGGCGGCCCTGTACGCACGCGAGCGAACCGGCCGAGGCCAGCGGGTCGATGTAAGCCTTCTTGGCGGGCAGATCTGGCTGCAGGCGGTGGAGTACACCCACTTGCTGCTGACCGGCGAGGAGGCAGGGCGTTCTAACGGCGGTCACCCCTTGGTGCACGCGTTGTACGGCGTGTTTCCCACGTCCGATGGCGCCATTGCCATGGCAGGCTGCCCGGAGCATCTGTGGCCAGGTATGTGCCGAGCCATCGAGCGGCCCGACCTCGAAGACCATCCGCAATGGAATGCCTACTTCGTGCCACGGGAGGTGGCGCTGGAGCTGCGGGCGTTCTTCGCAGAGGTGTTTGCCACCCGTTCCACCGAGGAGTGGTCGAAGCGGCTTGAAGCCGAGGAACAGCGGTTCTGTGCCGTCCGCAGCCATTCAGAGGTTGTGGCCAATGAGCAGCCGTACGTCAACGACTATCTGGTCGAGGCCGACCATGACGAGTGGGGCACCCAGACCTGGGTGGGCTGCCCCATCACCATGTCGGACACGCCCACGCGACCTGGCATCGATGTGGCCGAGTTGGGCCAGCACACCGAAGAGGTACTGCTCGAAGCCGGCGTCGAATGGGACGATCTTGAGCGCTGGCGAGAAGCGGGCGCCTGGTAGCTGCAGAGTCGCCTGCCGCCTCCGTCGCTGGGGCATCTGTACCCTGTGCGTTCAGGCGCAGAGGTCGTTGTTGGCTACGACGGGACGGCCAGCGAGCACCGTGTGACGAACGCGGCCGGTCAGTGTGCGGCCGGTCCAGGGCGAGTTGAGGCTGAGCGACTGGAGGTCGGCGGCGCGCACCGTCCATGATTCGGCGGGGTCGAACACGGAGACGTTGGCGGGCGATCCCGCTGCGATCGGCTGGCCGTGGTCGATGATGCCGGCGATGCGGGCGGGCGCGGTGGAGACCACCTCGACGAAACGCGCTGGTGTCATCTGGCCGGAGGCAACGAGCTCCGACCACACCACCGATGCCATCGTCTCCACCCCGATCATTCCGGGTGGGGCGTCGACCAGTGGCCTCTCCTTGAGCGAGGGATGGTGGGGGGCGTGGTCGGTCGCGACAGCGTCGAGCGAGCCGTCGACGATGCCCTGGCGAAGCGCCGTCACGTCATCGGCCAGCCGCAGCGGCGGATTCATCTTGCCCGTCGTGCCGAGCCGCTCAACGTCGTCCTCGGTGAGCACCAAGTGTTGCGGGGTGACCTCTGCTGTCACCGCCACGCCGTCTCGTTTGGCCCGGGCCACCAGATCCATGGCCGCGGCGACCGAGAGATGCAACACGTGGTAGCGACCTCCTGTCCGCCGGGCGAGCTCGATGTCGCGGTGGACCACCGAGACCTCTGCCTCGGCAGGCCGGCCGCGTAACCCAAGTCGCTCGGCCACAGCGCCGGCGTTGATGACTCCCCCGGCGACCATCGCAGGATCCTCCGCATGCTGGCTGATCACTGCACCGGGCAGCCGCACGGTCGCGGCCAGGGCGGCTTCCATCAGCGCGTCGTCAGCCACGCAGTCGCCGTCGTCGGTGAAGACGCGCACGCCTTCGTCATACAGTGCCGCCAGATCAGCGAGCCGCTCCGCCGCCCGCCCCACCGTGATGGCCGCTGATGTCCGGATATCGCACGGCACACCGTCGGCCAGAGCGAGCACCTCATTGACCATGTCGGGTGTGTCGATCGGCGGGTTGGTGTTGGGCATGATCACGCAGGCCGTCACGCCGCCCATCGCTGCACCTGCTGCACCCGAAGCCATGTCTTCGCTGTCGGTGGCGCCCGGAGTGCGGAAGTGGACCTGGATATCCACGAAGCCGGGCATAACCCACGCATCCGACGCGTCCAGCGTTCGCCGCGCCGCCGGGGCCTCCCCAGCGGGCACCACCGCTGCGATCCGACCGCCCTCGATGACCACATCGACGGGTTCGGCTGCATCTGCCGGGGCAACCAGCCGACCCCCCAAGATCACCAGATCCACAGCCATCGCCTCACGCTACGCAACCAGCGGTGACAGCGGGCGTTGCACCGTCACGCGTGCGACCCTGCACACAGAACGGCGTGCGGATCGCCCGGTACGGTTTGGGCATGACACTCGCCGACGTTGCCCCGCCCACCAGCGTTGCCATAACGGACAGCCAGCGTGCCAGCTACGAGGCGAACGGCTATCTGTGCCTGCCGGGCTTTGTCGGGTCGGAGTGGCTCGACGAACTCCGTGCTGTGACGGCGGACTTCATCGATGCCAGCCGCTCAGAATCTGCCTCAGGCAAGGTCTTCGATCTCGAACCTACGCACAACTCCGATGCGCCCCGGCTACGGCGGCTGATCTCGCCGGTCGATCAGCACCCGACCTACGCGAGGTTTACCTTTGAAGGCCCCCCGGCGCAGCTTGCCTCGGCCCTGCTCGGCGGCCCGGTGCGCTACCACCACTCCAAGCT
>JAJDZE010000011.1 GCA_022824805.1 Acidimicrobiia bacterium
CGTGCACTCCGAGCCGTCGCGCGCAGGGGACAGCGGCTCGTGACAGCCGGGTCCGATGACGCGGCAGATGCCGAGCAACGCCCCGCGATGTCGAAGGCAGCCAGTCCCGCGGGCGCCGAGTCGCTCGGTACCACCGATGCCCACCGTCGGCAGCCGGTCGGCCGTTCGTGGGTGCGGGTTGCGGCGGTGCTTGTGGGTCTGGTGGCCGCAGGGCTGATCGCACTGCTGGCGACACGAGACTCCGACGGCGGCAGCATCCGCGCCGCAAGCCCGCTCATCGGCGAACTGGTCCCGCCTTTGCGCGGCGAGCTCATCTGGCCGCCCGAGTCGTTCCTCGATGCCGGTGGCGCACAGGCACTGCCGGGGGTGCGGATCGGTCCCGATGACGTGGCGCGTTTCGACATCGACGCTGTGAGTCTGCAGTCATCGAATCCGCGGTGGGTGCTGGTCAATTTTTTTGCGTCGTGGTGCGTGCCGTGCGAGCGTGAGCATCCCGCGCTCGCGACATGGGCGGCTCGTCATTCTGGCGACGGTGTCCTGGTGGCTGTTCCGTTCGGCGATCGCACGACCGACGCGGTTGCGTTCTACGAACGTCTCGGAGGCGACTGGTCGGTCGTCGACGACCCCGATTCCCGCTGGGCGGTGGAGTTCGGCGTGCTGCGGCCGCCCGAGTCGTTCCTGATCACGCCCGACGGCATCGTGGCGGCGCGCTGGCAGGGCCAGATCAGCGCAGACGATCCCGATGCAGTCATCGCACTGTTGCTGGGCGCCGCGAGCGCGGATGCCGCGGCCCCGCCATCTCCCGCTCGTGTTCCCAGTTCGAATGGGACACGGGCTCACGGGCCGCTGGGGACACGGCTTGGCACCGCGCTCCCCGCTCGTGTTCCCAGTTCTGATGGGACACGGGCTCACCGGCCGCTCGGGCCCGGGGCTCAGCCTCTCAGCCCGTCATGAGCGACATCGGGGCGACTTCGCCGGCTCAGCCGACTGCTCCGGCCCGCAGCGGTTCAGGACTGCGCCGCATCGGCTGGCTTGCCGTGATCGCTGTGGCCGTCATCGCAGCGGTCCTCGCCGCGACGGCGTCGCGCCCGCCGGCGACTGAGGCCGAGCGTGCGTATGAGCTGAAGGAGGCAACGCTCTGCCCGGTCTGCGACGGCCAGAGCGTGCTCGAGTCGAATGCTCCAGCGGCGGCGGCCATGCGTCGGCAGATCGACATGTGGGTGGATGCCGGCCGCAGCGATACCGAGATCAGGGCCGATCTTGCCGCGGCCTACGGCGACGACGTGAATGCGCTGCCACCGGGCGAGGGGGTGGGCACGCTGGTGTGGGCGCTGCCGGTGGCCGCCTTCGCCGCGGCAGCAGCAGGGTTGTGGGCCGCAACCCGCCTCTGGAAAGCCCGCGCCGGCGCTGTCGACTCTGACGGGAATCGGTATGAAGGCAGCGGCGCCGAAGCAGCATTCGGCGCCAGCGGAAATGGGGCTAGCGGCGGCGGATCCACCGCGACAGGCGATCTTGACGCGCCGGACGGCCGTGGCCGAAGAACCGGCTGGCGCAGCGCCACGGTGGTCACCGTCGGTGCCCTGGTGCTCGTCGGGGCGCTCGCGGGCGTGTTGGTGGCGCGCTCAGCAGGATTGCGCCTGTCGGGCGAGACGCTGACGGGCGACATCGACCGCTCGGCCCGCTCGCTGCTCGTCGACGCACAGCGCCAGTTCGCTGCGAACCAACTCGATGAGTCCCGCGCCACGCTGGAGGAGATCTTCCGGCTCGACCCCGACCTGCGCGGCGCCCTCGTACTGTCAGGCCGCCTGCACCTGCGTCACTGCGAATCGGTGTCTTCGCAGGAGCCGTCCGATTCTGGCGAGGCAAGCGATGCTCCCGCGGCCGGCTGCGATCTGCAGTCGGCCCTCGTGGATCTCGACCGAGTCCTGGCGGACGACCCCAGCGATACCGAGGCACTGGCGTTGCGCGGCTGGCTGCTGGTGCGCATCCCCGACCGCGAGCTCATCGTCGCCGGCATCGCATCGCTCGACGCCGCCGTGGCGCTCGATCCCAGCGAATTCGATCCGTGGGTCTTCCGCGGCTACACCGCCCGCTTCATCGAGCGCGACCTCGAAGCCGCCATCGGCTACTACGGCGCAGCGCTGCAACGCAACCCGCCCCCCGCAATGGCCGCCGCCCTCGAAACCGCAATCACCGAAATGCAAGCCGAACTCGAATAACCGACCGCAGAACGTCCACAAAACAGCGCAGCTAGTTGCTTCGACGAATATTGGACGACTTCAGAATGGATGGGGATGGCGCTCGGCGAGGTGCCTAGCCCACTTGCTGTACTTGCGCTCACGCTCAGCACGTCGAAGGTACTTCGCGGCAGACCGCTGTTTTCCGCTGGCCAGCGCCGTCTCGGCTCGAGCCTGGAACTCCTCCGCCTTCCGATCACAGAGCCGAATCCCGTAGTCGTCGAAGCGACTGAGCTGTTGATTGATCCAGTGCCCGGGACCCATTTTGACCAGTGCCTGCCCTGCGCTGTCGAGGGCTTCGACCCGCAGCACGGCGCGCCTCAAGCGGTTCCTTGCAACAACTTCCAACCCGACGCTGTTCGCAATACTCAGCGGTATCAGCACCCACCACGCCTCCCAACTCGAAGAGACAATCCACAGGGCGGTCACCGTGATCCCCGATACCAACGACCACAGGTGGAGGCCAAGTGCGACCCGGTCCTGCCGATAACTGACGGGACGTCCGTCAGACCAGCGGACCCTACGGAACGCTTCCTTCACCCGTGCCACCGCGACCCCATCAGTAGTGCGCTTCTGCTCACGCAGCAGTCTTGCATTGATGTGTGCTCATATCGGCGTTCGACAACCTCGTGCTCAGCAACTGGGCACGAGCTGACGGCAGTCGCGAGCGGTCGGTCGAACTGGTGCGATGCGCTGGGGGCGGCGATGGTTGCGGCAGTAGCGTGCTTGGCGAGCGGCAGGCAAGAGGCTGAGCCGACAGGGCGAAGCCGTGGCCCGAGCGGCCCGTGAGCGACAGCGAACAAGAGCGGGAAGCAACAGGTGCGACAGCGAGAAGGTTCACCTATTGGCGCAGCCTCCAAGGTTGCAACGCCTGTGCAGTCACCACGCAGTACGCGATCGCGACCGGTCAGGGGCACCCAGTGAAGGGCAAGCGTCGAGGGTCAGCCGCCAACGGCGGACCAGCCAGCGTCACTGATCAGCAGCTGGCCGCTGCTGTGGCTGACGTGATCGATCCCGAGCTGCGCCGGCCCATCGGCCAGATGGGCATGCTGCGCGCTGCGGCCGTCGCCGGGCGCGCTGCACAGGTGCTCGTGGCCTTGCCGTCGAACGACTGGCCGGCTGCCGGCCACGTTTCGCACGCAGTGAGCGAGGCGGGATGCGCCCTCGACGGCATCGACGACGTGGTCGTGGAATTCACGGTGATGGACGAGGCTGAGCAGTCGGCGCTGCGGGCGCAGCTCATTGGTGACCCGGCGGCCACCGCGGGCACCAATGCCGGCCACGGTCACGCCGAAGGCCGCGAAGTGCCGTTCGCCCAAGCCGGCAACAAGACCCGCGTGCTTCTGGTGGCCAGCGGCAAGGGAGGCGTCGGAAAGTCCAGCGTGACGGTCAACCTTGCAATTGCGTTGGCGCAGCGCGGCACCCGCACGGCCGTCATCGATGCCGATGTGTGGGGATTCTCGATTCCCCGGATGCTCGGAGTGCAGCGCCCGCCCACCGTGATCGACCAGATGGTGGTGCCCACCGAAGCGCACGGCGTGCGGTGCATGTCGATGGGCTTCTTCGCACGCGAGGACCAGCCGGTCATCTGGCGTGGCCCGATGCTGCACAAGGCGCTCGAGCAATTCCTCACCGATGTCTTCTGGGACGAGCCGGATCATCTGCTCATCGATCTGCCGCCCGGCACCGGCGACATCTCGCTGTCGCTGGCGCAGTTCCTGCCCCGCTCGGAGATGCTGGTGGTGACCACGCCGCAGCCAGCGGCCCAGAAGGTGGCCCAGCGCGCCGCCCAGATGGCGGGGCGGGTCAATCTGCAGGTGCGGGCAGTGATCGAGAACATGAGCTGGTTCACCGGCGATGACGGCAAGCGTTACGAGCTCTTCGGCGCCGGAGGCGGCCAAGCGCTCGCCGACGAGTTGGAGGTGCCGCTGCTGGGTCAGGTGCCCTTGGTGCCGCAATTGCGAGCAGGGGGAGACGAAGGCATGCCGATCACCGCGGCAGATCCCGACAGCGAGACGGCCGGTGTGTTCCAGAACATGGCGCGCCTGCTCTGCGAGGCGCACCTGCCGACTCGTCGCTACAACGAGGGGCTGAAGCTGCTGTGAGCACAGCGCTGATGCCGATCGGCTCGCTCGACGAGCTCAGTTTCGACAACCGCTTCACTGCCGCGCTGCCGGCCGACCCCGACGCCGGCAACGCTCGCCGGCAGGTGGTGGGCGCGTGCTACTCCAGGGTCGAGCCGACACCGGTGCCCGCACCGCACTTGCTGGCGCACAGCGCGGAGATGTTCGACTTGCTCGGCCTCGACGCCGAACTGGCGAGCGATCCGGAGTTCGCCGCAGTGTTCGGCGGCAGCACACTGCTCGACGGCATGGATCCGCATGCCCACTGCTACGGCGGCCACCAGTTCGGCAACTGGGCCGGTCAGCTCGGCGATGGTCGTGCGATCGCGCTCGGCGAAGTGGTGGACCGCAACGGCCAGCACCAGACGCTGCAGCTCAAGGGCGCCGGCCCCACACCGTATTCCCGCACTGCCGACGGCCTGGCCGTGCTGCGCAGCTCGGTGCGCGAGTTCCTGTGCAGCGAGGCCATGGCGCACCTCGGCGTGCCGACCACCAGAGCGCTCAGCTTGGTGGCAACTGGGGGCATGGTGATGCGCGACATGCTCTACGACGGCAACGCCGCGCTCGAGCCCGGAGCGGTGGTCTGTCGCGTGGCGCCATCGTTCGTGCGGTTCGGGAACTTCGAGATATTCGCTTCCCGCGGCGACATCGGCACGTTGCGCACGCTCACCGACTTCGTCATCAGCACCGATTTTCCTGACTTGGCCGCCGACACCGGGTCCGCCGCCTCGTCGCCGGAGCGGTACGCGCAGTTCTTCGACGAGGTGGTGCGGCGCACGGCGGACATGGTGTGCGAGTGGCTGCGGGTCGGCTTCGTCCACGGAGTGATGAACACCGACAACATGTCGATCCTGGGCCTCACGATCGACTACGGCCCCTACGGCTGGCTCGACAACTACGACCCCGACTGGACGCCGAACACCACCGACGCCGCCCATCGCCGCTACCGCTTCGGCACCCAGCCGACTGTCGCGCAGTGGAATCTCATGCAGCTCGCCAATGCCCTGTATCCGCTGATCGGCGAGGCCGAACCGCTGCAGGCAGCCCTCGACGGCTACGTGCCCTACTTCGAGGCGCAATGGTCGGTGATGATGGCCGCCAAGCTCGGACTGCCGGCGCTGGAGACCGAGGCCGACCGCGAGCTGGCGAACGGCGTGCTGGAGGTGCTGCGGCTGGTCGAGACCGACATGACGGTCTTCTGGCGCCGGCTCGCCACCGTGGACACCGCCGAGGGCGTCGACCCCGCTGCGCGTA
Source organism: Acidimicrobiia bacterium (assembly GCA_022824805.1). Lineage (GTDB taxonomy): Bacteria > Actinomycetota > Acidimicrobiia > Acidimicrobiales > Poriferisodalaceae > Poriferisodalis. The sequence goes on from JAJDZE010000011.1 coordinate 5,615, forward strand.
TCGCCCCGCTTGCCGACGCGTACTACCAGCCCTCGAAGGTCACCGACGAGCACCGCTCAGCCACCGCCGAGTTCGTCGAGCGCTACGCGGCAAGGCTGCGAGCGCTGGGCATCTCCGACGCCGCACGCGCTGAGGCGATGAACCAGGTCAATCCCAAGTACGTCCTGCGCAACTATCTGGCCCAGCTCGCCATCGACGCCGCCACTGGCGGCCGCCCCGAGGCCATCGGCGAGCTGCTCGACGTCATGCGCCGCCCCTACGACGAACAGCCCGACCGCGAGTCCTGCGCAGCCCTCCGCCCCGACTGGGCCCGCACAAGAGTCGGCTGCAGCCAGCTCTCCTGCAGTTCCTGACCGAGCACACATCGTTCAATAAAGAAAACAAATACACTAAAGGCCACAAAAGCTCCCAGGCCAGGCGACGAAGGCCACGCACATGCAGAGAGGCAATTCAGCCCAGGCCCCGCCGCCTTGCCTGCGGAGGTCGCTGTAATGGCGCACTCGCCGAACCCGTTTGCCCCGACATTCGGCAGGACTCCGCCAGTCATCGCCGGCCGTGACGACATTCTGGATTTGGTCTACGAAGCCCTCGCCACCGGCACCAATCACCCTGACTACACCTCGATCTTCTTCGGTGTGCGCGGAGCGGGCAAGACCGTCTTGCTCAATGCCGTCGAAGACATCGCCCGCGAACAAGGCTGGTTGACCATCTCCGAGGATGCCTCACGAGCGGGGCTCGTTGCCCGGATCGAACGGGCAGCGCACCTGCACCTCCGTGCGCTGCTCGGGCCGCCGAAGCGCCGGGTGCGGGGCGTCCAGGCCGCAGGGCTCGGTTTGGGATTGGACGACGCGCCCTCGCCTGACGACAGCGAAGGCCTGCGCGAAGTGCTCACTCGGCTCGGAGACCTGCTTGCCGAGCACGGCACCGGGCTCATGATCACGATCGACGAGTTGTTGAGCGCCGATCGCGCCGAGATCAGGGAGTTCGGCTCGGTGATGCAGCACGTGTGTCGGCGAGAGGAACGACCGGTCGCGTTCGCAGGCGCTGCGCTGCCGCCGTTCGAGCAGTACATCGAGACCGAGGATCAGTCGGCATTCCTGCATCGTTGCTCGCGCCACAACGTCGGGCAGCTGGGCCCGGTCGCCACTCGCTTGGCCATCGCGGGGCCAATTGCGCAGCAGGGCCGCACGATCGACGACGACGCGCTCGACGCAGCGTGCGCCGCCACATCCGGATACGCCTTCATGGTGCAGCTCGTCGGCTTCTACAGCTGGGCAGCGGCGCCGGCCGACTCGGAGCGCATAACGCTTCGCCATGTCGAGGAGGGAATAGCCGAGGCGAACCAGCGCGTGAGCAGAGTAGTGCTCGTACCAGTCTGGAGAGACCTCTCGCCGGTCGACCGGCGCTTCCTGCGAGCGATGGCCGTCGATGATGCCGACTCAGGTCTCGCGGAGATCGCCAAGCGCCTCGACGTGGACACCAGCTATGCAGGCGTCTACCGCCAGCGGCTCATGCGCGCCGGCATGATCGTGGCCACCACACGCGGACGCGTCGACCTCGCCCACAGCGCAGCACGCCAGTGGATCCGGGACATGCCACCAGAACCGCACGAGCAGCCA
>JAJDZE010000090.1 GCA_022824805.1 Acidimicrobiia bacterium
CCGTGCCCGCCGCGGGCGACGTCACGCTCGCTGTCGCTACCGTCGGCGACGGCGTGGACGAGCCTGACGGCGCCGTCACCGCCGCGGTCAGCGCCGGGGGCGGTTACACGGTCTCGGCGAGCCGAGGGTCCGCTGCGGTGAGGGTCGCGGATGACGACTCGGCGGTGTGCGTGCCGCAGCTGCCGACCGACGCGGTGACCGCGGCTGAGGTGACCGGCTGGCGCGATCGGTTCCCCGGCGACACTGAGCGCGTCGCTCGCTGGAACCAAGTGCTCGAAGCCTTGGGCACAGGCACCGGCAGCGGCCAGGCCGCGATCACCGCCGCCCAAGCGCAAGCCAAAGCGGCCACCTTCGGCGCCCGCTGGGACCGCGTCGCCCGCACTCTCCAAGCGCACGAAGCCTGCAACGACGCCGACCCGGACCCCGACGCTGACGACGACCCGCCGCCCCCGCCGCCGCCCCCGACGGTGAGCGTCACAGCGGGCAGCGGCGTCACCGAGGGCAGCGCAGCGACGTTCACCGTGTCGGCCAGCCCGGCGCCGTCGAGTCCGCTCAGCGTCGACGTGAGCGTCGCCGCCTCGGGCAGCTACGGCGTCGCCGCCGGCACGCGCACCGTCACCGTGCCGGTGTCGGGCAGCGCGACTCTGTCGGTGGCGACGTCTGGTGACAGCACTGACGAGCCGAACGGCTCGGTCACCGTCACCGTCGCCGGCGGCACCGGCTACACCGTGTCCCAGACCGACGGCGCCGCAACAGTGTCGGTAGCCGACGACGACGACCCGCCGCCGTCCCCGCCTGCGAGCGTGACGATCTCGATTGAGGACGCGTCCGGCGTGGAGGGTCTGTGGGTGACGTTCAAGGTGACGCTGTCACAAGCGGCAGACCATCAGGTCAAGGTGCGCTGGGAGTCCGACAACGCCTACGACCTCGATCCTTATGCGATTGCGGGCGACGAGTTCTGGCATATGAACGGCACGCTGACGTTCGCCCCCGGCCAGACCGAGAAAACCGCTTCGGTGTATCTCAACGACGACAGCCACGCTGAGGCCGACGAGGTCTTCCGGGTGCGTCTGTCCAGCCCCGAGGGAGCGACCATCGCCGACGGCGAGGCCGTCATGACCATCACCGACAACGACTGAGCTTTCGAGACCGACAGCGACATCGCCGCCGTCGCGCTCAGCAGGCCCCGCGATCGGCGGGGCGGTGAGCAGCCCGACGCCCTCAGGCGTAGGCGCCACGGCGATGTCGCGGGAGCTGAAGTTCTCGGTGTCGTAGGCGACCCAAGACGGGGTTGCTTTGACATGTCGTTCCGTGGAACGGTTGAAGAAATCGTGCCACTATCGGCCGGTTTCCGTTCGTCGGCCATCGGAGGCGTCCATGAGAAGGTCACTGCGCGAGCGCCTGGCCGCCGCGCCCATCACGTGGGGCGTGTGCGAGGTGCCCGGTTGGGGATACCAGCTCAGCCCCGACGAGGTGCTCTCCGATATGGCTGCTCTGGGCTTCACGCACACGGAATTCGGCTCGGTGGGCTTCCTGCCGGCCGACGGCCACGAACTCGTCGCCGTGCTGCGGCGCTATGGGCTGTCGCTGCTCGGCGGGTTCGTCGCCGTGGTGCTGCACGATCCCGGTCGCTTCGAGGCCGAGATGGAGCGCGTCCGTGCAGTCGTGGACCAGATGGCCTCAGCGGGCGGGACGTGGTTCGTCAGCTGCCCGGTCTTCGACCACGATGACTGGCAGCGCCCGAGCTTGGACCAAGGCGAGTGGCACCGGATATTCCGCGGTCTCGCGGCCATCGACGCAGTGACAGCCGAATCGGGGATGAAGCACGCCTTCCATCCCCATGTCGGGTCCCTCGTCCAGGACGATGCGGAGACGCGGGCAGTGCTCGAACACACCGACTCGCAACTGGTGCTCGATACAGCGCACCTCACCTTGGGCGGCACTGACCCTGCAGCGCTGGTGGCGAGCCATGCCGATCGCATCGGGCTGGTACACCTCAAAGACGTCGATCCCGGGGTTGCCGAACGGCTTCGCTCCGGCAGCCTCACTCTGATGAGAGCCGTGCAGCAGGGGCTCTTTCCCCCGCTGGGTCAGGGCGCGGTTCCGCTCGCCGAGATCATCGCGGCGCTGGAGCAGGTACGTCCCGAGCTGTGGTACGTGCTGGAGCAGGACGCGGCCCTCAGCGGTCCGGATGCTGCCGATGTGGAACGGTTGCGGCGCGGCGTCGTCCAGAGTCTCGACTTTGTGCAAGACTTCGACGCAGCGCGCTAGCACTCCAGGCGAATCGGACGCCGGCGTTCTGGCCATTCACGTCTTCGGGAGGAAGAACAGACATGAGGCGTATTACAAGACTGCTTGCACTGCTCGCGGTGATGACGTTGTTCGCGGCAGCGTGCAGCAGCGACAGCACCGACGAGTCGACGGACGAGCCGGACGCCCCGGCGCCGGCCGAGACGACTGAGGCCGCAGCGGATGCGACCGAGGTCACGCTCACCCAGAGCGACTGCGAGAACACCTACCACGTCATCACCCACGGCGACTCCGGCACCTTCTGGTCGGTGGTCGAGGTGGCAGTGGCGGACGCGTCCGAAGCCATCGGCTGCGACGTGGTCTACTTCGGCGCGAACAACGACGCGCAGGCGCAGTCGCAAGCCATCGAGGGTGCGATCGCTGACGGTTCCGACGGCATCGCCATCTCGCTGGCAGACCCCGCAGGTCTCGAGGCCGCCGCCCGCGCGGTCGTGGCGGCGGGCATCCCGCTGTACACGCTGAACTCCGGTGTCAACAACTACGAGGACCTCGGCGCCGTGACCCACATCGGCCAGACCGAGATCGTCGCCGGCCAAGGCGCCGGAAAGCGGTTCAACGCCTTGGGCGCCACACATGTGCTGTGCGCACGCCAGGAGCAGGCCAACATCGGTCTCGAGGAGCGCTGCCAGGGTCTCGCGGAGACCTTCAACGGCCAAGTGACCTCAGAGTTCGTCGGCCTCGACGCGAACCCCGACGAGCAGGAGCAGACCATCGCCTCGATCCTCACCGCGGATTCCAGCATCGATGCGGTGCTGGGCGTCGGGCCGAACCTGCCGCTGCGGGCGCTCGACGCTGCCGAGTCGGCTGGGCGCACGCTGCACATCGGCGGCTTCGACCTGTCCTCGGACCTCATCACTGCAATCGAAGCGGGCGACATCGCGTTCACTGTCGACCAGCAGCAGTACCTGCAGGGCTACCTCCCGGTGATCCTGATGCACCTGCAGGCGACGAACCAGAACACAGCCGGCGGCGGCCTGCCGATCCTGACCGGTCCCGGCTTCGTCACGCCTGACAACGCTGCGGAGGTCGCAGCGCTCGTCAGCGCCGGCACGAGGTAGCCCTCCCGATGGCGGCCGCCACCGCCGGCGGGGCCGACGAACGGCTCGCATATCGCGGGCCGATCCAACAGCTGCTCACCCGTCCTGAGATAGGTGCGCTGCTGGGCCTCGCCGGCGTGTGGCTGCTGTTCTGGCTGACGTCTGAAGCATTCGGCACCGCAGGGGGAACCGCCAACTTCCTCGACGTGGCGGCGCTGCTGGGCATCATGGCGGTGCCGGTAGCGCTGCTGATGATCGGCGGCGAGTTCGACCTGTCGTCGGGCGCCATGACCGGCGCCACCGCCGTCTTCGTCATCCTGATGAGCCGCGAGGTGGGCGAGCTGGGAGGCGCCGGGTTCAGCCTGCATCTCGCCGTGCCGCTGTCGCTGTGCTTCGCACTGGCGATCGGCTGGTTCAACGGCACCCTCGTCGAGCGCACGTCGCTGCCCAGCTTCATCGTCACGCTGGGCACGTTCTTCATCCTCATCGGCGCCAAGCTCGGCTTCGGCAAGCTGTTCACCAACAAGGTCATCGTCGAGGGGCTCGACGAGGCGCAGGGCTACGCATTCTGGGACGACATCTTCGGTGCGGAGTGGCTCCGCAACCAGCACATCTGGGACGGCCGCGACTGGGCCTGGGCAGGGCTGCTCGTGCTGGCCGGCGCCGCGCTGCTGCTGGGGCTGCTCGAGATGAGCTACACGCGCCGGGCCGACCCGTCGCCGTGGGCAGCGGCCGGAGCGTTCATCGGGGCCGTCGCGGTGCCGCTGTTCGGCTTCGCCATGCTGCTGACGACCGACGGCACCGCCTCGAACTGGCTGTGGGGCGCGGTCATCGCCGCAGGGACCCTGGCGGGCGTGGCGATCTGGTGCATGTCGCGCTACGAACCGGTGCAGCGTCGCCGCGCACCGCCCGACAGCCGCACGATGCGGATGATCGCCATCGGCGTCGGCGCCGTCGTGGTCGCCGTGGTGCTGGCACTCGTCATGGATGCGACGAACACCGACCAGCTCGGCTTCCTCGGGGGCGGCCTCGGGCGTGCGGTATTCGCCATCGGCATCGCTGCCACCGGTGTGCTGGCCGCGCTGGCCGCGACCGGCCATGTCCGCTCGAGCGCACCGGTCGTCGGCGTGGTCGTGGCGCTGCTGCCCGCGATCAGCTTCATGATGACCGTCCAGGCCGCCCGGGCGCTGCTGTTCAGCGGCCTCGCCGTGGCCGGCGTGGTGGCGCTGATGCTGGTGGCAGCGCGGACCGACCTCTCGCTCTGGCTGCCGATGGCGACCGCAGCCATCGTGGCTGTCGCCGCATTCGTGGTGCAGGCCGAGTCCGAGTCGCGCAAGCTGCGCGTCGAGCTGTTCTCGGTGCTGCTGTTGATCGCGCTCGCGCTCGCGGCCACCGCAGCGGCCCGGGCTTTGGCACGGCGTCGCAGCACGGCGGTGCCCGTGCCCCAGATGGGGCTGTGGCCGCATGTCGGCGGCGCCGCCGGCGGGGCTGCGGCTGTCGTGTTCGCGGTGATCGAGCTGATCGACGGCGACGGGCTGCTCTACGCCCTCTCGACCGGCGCTGCGAAGGGCGGCGCGATCGCTCTGGGCATCTTCGCCGTCGGCACGTTCTGCCGGTTGCTGTTCAGCAACGACGAAGGCATGGGCCGCCCGCTCGTGACGGTCGGGCTGGCGGCTGCGGGTCTGGCGCTCGCTGTCAAGCTGATGTTCATCACCACGCTGGAGGAAGAGGCCACCCAGGCGGTGACCCGCTTCCGGGTCTCGGTGCTCTTCTACCTGTTGTTCGCCGCCATCGGCGCGTGGGTGCTGGCCAAGACGCGCTTCGGCAGCTGGACCTTCGCCGTCGGCGGCAACAAGGATGCGGCCCGATCGGTGGGGGTGCCGGCTGCCCGCACCAAGACGACGCTGTTCATGCTGGTCTCGGTCTGCGCCTGGGTCGCAGGCATGCTCATCGCGTTCCGCCTCAACTCGGTGCAGGCCAATGTCGGCGACGGCAACGAGTTCCGCTACATCATCGTGGCCGTCGTGGGCGGCAACCTGCTGACCGGTGGCTACGGCTCGGCGATCGGCGCGGCGATCGGCGCCCTCATCTGGGGAATGATCAGCCAGGGAATCGGCTTTGCGCGCTGGAACACCGACTGGCGCTTCCTGGTGCTCGGCGGGCTGCTGGTAGTGGCGGTGATCGTCAACAACTACGTACGCCAGCGCGCGGAGCGGTCGCAGGCGGCGCGGGGCGACCCCGACGACGACGAGCCGCCGGGCGACGATGCCGGCGCGGCCGACGAATCTGTCTCGGCAGGAGCTGAGCCATGAGCGACCCGCTGATCGAACTGCGGAACATCTCGAAGTACTACGGCAACATCATCGCCCTGACCGGGGTGTCCACCACGGTCAATCCCGGTGAGGTGACCTGTGTGCTCGGCGACAACGGCGCCGGCAAGTCCACCTTCATCAAGATCCTCGCGGGCGTACACCAGCACGACGAGGGGGAACTGCTGCTCGAGGGGGAGGAGGTCAAGTTCTCGTCGCCTCGGGCAGCCCTCACGGCCGGCATCGCGACCGTGTACCAGGACTTGGCCATGGTGCCGCTCATGTCGGTCTGGCGGAACTTCTTCCTCGGCGCAGAGCCCACAAGGGGGTTCGGGCCGTTCCGCCAGATCGACATCGAGAAGGCCAAGCAGATCGCCAAAGAGCAGCTTGCGGAGATGGGCATCGACATCCGAGACACCGAGCAGCCCGTGGGCACGCTGTCGGGCGGCGAGCGCCAGTCGGTGGCGATTGCGCGGGCCAGCTACTTCGGCGCTCGGGTGCTGATACTTGACGAGCCCACCTCGGCGCTCGGCGTCAAGCAGTCCGGCGTCGTGCTGCGGCGCATCGTGGAAGCGCGTGATCGCGGGCTCGCCGTGATCTTCATCACGCACAATCCCAATCATGCGTACCCGGTCGGTGACCGCTTCGTGATCCTCAATCGCGGCCATTCCTTGGGCAATTTCGCCAAGGAGAACATCAGCCAGGCCGAGCTGACGCAGATGATGGCCGGCGGCGCCGAGCTCGAAGCGCTGCAGCACGAGCTGGCAGCGCACTGAACCGATCAATGCGTCAGCGCGTGGGCATTGCCGTGGTCGGGTTCGGCTGGATGGGCCAGGCGCACGCGCGCTCGGTCATGCGCATTCCGAGCCTGTTCAACGAGCGCAGCTACGCGCCCGAGCTCGTGGTGTGTGCGGACACGGTCGAAGAGCGCCGCGCGGCCGCCCGTGAAGGCTTCGGCTTCGGCCAGGCGACCGACGACTGGCGGTCGGCCGTGGACCGTCCCGACGTGGACGTCGTGTATGTCACGACGCCGAACATGCTGCACACCGAGATCGTCACTGCTGCTGCGGCCGCCGGCAAGCACGTGTTCTGCGAGAAGCCCGTCGGCGGCACGCCGGCGCAGACGGTCCGCTGCTTCGAAGCCGCCAGCGCCGCCGGCAGCATCACCGGCGTCGGCTACAACTACCGCTACGCGCCCCTCGTGCAGCACGCCAAGACGCTCATCGACGGCGGGGCGCTCGGGGCGATCACCAACTACCGCGGGCGCTTCTTCTCCATGTTCGGCGCCGATCCGCTGGGCCTGCTCTCTTGGCGCTTCGAGCTGGATCAAGCGGGCCACGGGGTCACCAGCGACATTCTCAGTCACGCCGTCGACCTGGCGATGATGCTGAACGGCCCGATCAGCCGGGTGATCGGCAGCGGCGCCACGTTCATCGACAAGCGGCCCATCGCCCAGCCGGGAGCGAGCCACTACGCCCGCGGCCTTCCTGACGATCCCATGGGCTCGGTCACCAACGAGGACTATTTCGGTGCCCTCGTCGAGTTCGCCAACGGTTCACGGGGCACGTTCGAGGTCAGCCGCACGATGGCGGGACCCGAGAGCCAGATGGCCTTCGACATCTACGGCACCGAGGGCGCGGTGGGCTGGAATCTGGAGACCATGAACGAGCTCCAGCTGTACGCGGCGCCGGCGGACTCGAACACATCCGAGCGTGGATACATGACGGTGCGCGCCGGCGAGCGGCACCCCGGCCACAGCGCTTTCGTCCCCGGCGACGCCAACGCCATCGGTTTCGAGGATCTTGTGGCTCTGGAAGATCACGAGTACCTCTCCGCTGTCAGCGACGATCGCCAGCACTGCGCCGGCTTCGCCGAGGCTGTGGCGTACGTCAGCGTGCAAGCTGCCTTGCTGCGCAGCTGGATGAGCGGCGCTTGGGAAGACGTGATCCCGCTGACAGCCGACAATGTCGCCGAGTTTGCGCCGCACGACCCCGCCGGTGTGGCAGGCAGGTGAATCAGGCGCGCATCACCGGTGACGCCACCCCGAAGGGAGTCTCGCGATGGCAGATATCGAGTTGACCACCGTCGGCGCCATCGTCCGCTACTTGGCGGCACAGCGCATTTCGATCGACGACCTCGACCGTGACGCCGCAGAGCAGTTGGCCGCCATCTCAGACGGCGAGTCGGTGCCGCTGTTCGGCGGGGTGTATGCAATCTTCGGCCACGGCAACGTGACGTGTCTCGGGCCTGAGCTGCGCAGCGCGCGTCACGCACTGCCGACGTGGCGCGGGCAGAACGAGCAGGGCATGGCGTTGGCTGGCGTCGGCTTCGCACGGGCGATGAGACGCCGCAGGATCATGGCGGCGACCAGTTCCATCGGCCCGGGGGCCACCAACATGGTGACCGCCGCAGCGGTGGCCCATGCCAACCGCATGCCGCTGCTGCTGCTGTCGGGAGACACCTTCAGCCATCGACTGCCAGACCCGGTG
>JAJDZE010000055.1 GCA_022824805.1 Acidimicrobiia bacterium
GGCAGGCAGAAGTTGAGCGTGCCGTGGGCCACTTCCTCGGGCTCGGCGTAGCGGCCGAGGGCGGTGCGGCGCTTGGCGAAGATCGTCTTGTGCTCGTCGGGGATGTCGGCGGTCATGGCGGTGCGGATCGGCCCGGGGCAGATGCAGTTCACCGTGATGCCCTCACGGCCCAGCTCTACCGCCAGCGACTTGGTGAGCCCGATCACGCCGTGCTTGGCGGCCGTGTAGGGCGAGCCGAACTTGGTGGCGCCCCAGCCCTCGGTGGAGGCGATGTTCACGATGCGGGCCGCATCGGACTGGCGCAGGTACGCCAGCGCCGCCCGCACCGTGTAGGTGTGCGCCGTCAGCAGCACCTCGAGCGAGATGGCCCAGTTGTCCTCGTAGTCCTCGGCGTCGATCGGCGAGAAGCGGGAGATGCCGGCGTTGTTGATGAGGTGGTCGATGCCGCCGAACCGCTCGGCCGCCTCCTCGGTGACTTGGTTGACCCGGTCGCGGTTGGCCACGTCCATCGTCCAGCCCGCCGCTGAGCCGCCGGCGTCGTTGATCTCGGCCACCACGGCGTCCACCTCGGCCTGGCCCAGGTCGGTCACCGCAACGTGCGCTCCCTCGTCGGCGAACAGGTGCGCCGTGGCCCGCCCCTGGCCCATGCCGGCGCCGGTGATCAGCGCCACCCGACCCTCGATCGACCGGCTCAATGTCGACAGTCGCTTCGTCGTCCCCACAGCAATCCTCCAGTGCTCGCGGCGCGGTGCGCACCGCCCGCAGCGGCGCTCAACGTAGCCGCAACGGCGCCAGCCAGCCTGACCGCTGGCGTTCCGTTCGGCCTGTGCGCCGAACGACGCCGCGCTCGATCGACGGCTCGGTCGCTGCCGTGCTCAGCCGGTCTGCCAGGCGGTGCCGCCGTCGATCTTGAGCACCGAGCCGGTGGTGTAGCTCGACGCCTCCGAGGCGAAGTAGAGCGCTGCGCCGACGACCTCGTCGGCCTCGCCGCCGCGGCCGAGCGCGATCTCGTTGGCGGCCCGCTCGTTGAAGGCGTCCATGTCCCAGGCCTTGGAGATGTCGGTGAGGAACGGGCCGGGCATGATGCAGTTCACCCGCACGCGGGGCGCATATTCCCGGGCGAACGACTGGGTGATGGCGTGGATGCCTGCCTTGGCCGCGCCGTAGGCGGTCTCGTTGGGCGACGGCGCCACGGCCGCCACCGAGCTCACGTTGATGATCGAGCCGCCGCCGGCCTCGTACATGCGCTTGCCGAACACCGCCGAGGCCCGGAACGGCCCCTTCAGGTTCACGTCGATCACCTTGTCGAACAGCCCCTCGGACACCTCGTGCAGCGACGGGTACAGCGGCGACAGCCCGGCGTTGTTCACCAGCACCTCGCAGTGGCCGAATTCGTCATAGACCCGCTCGCACAGTGCGTCGTTCTGGTCCCAGTAGCCCACGTGGCACTCCACCGCCAGCGCCTGCCGGCCGGTGGTGTCTCGCACCTCGGCGGCCAGCGCCTCGCAGTTGTCGAGCTTGCGCGAGGCGATCACCACATCCGCGCCGGCCCGGGCGAACGCCAGCACCATCTCTCGGCCCAGCCCACGCGACCCGCCGGTCACTACCGCTACCCGGCCCGACAGGTCGAACAGCGCTGCGTTCGAGTCGCCCGACTGTGCCTGCCCGGTCATGTCAGCGGCTCCAAGAGTTCCAGCTCATCACCGAGTCGAGGTCGGTGCGGGTGGCCAGCTTGAAGTCGGTGCCCACGGTGTAGGCCACCGGGCTGAGCGCGTACTGGCGCACATTGTCGTAGGGGATGCCCAGGATCTCGGCGGCCTCGCGCTCGTAGCCGAGGTGCAGGGTGGTCCAGCAGGTGCCGAGGCCCCGCTCGCGGGCGGCCAGCATGAAGCTCCACGCTGCGGGGATGATCGAGCCGGCCTGGCCCACCATCATGCGGGCATCGTCGGTGCGGCCGGTGATGCAGGGCAGGAACAGCACCGGGCTGCGATGCATGTTCTCAGACAGGAATTCCGCCGAGGAGGTCACGCGGGCCTGCTGCGCCTCTCGCTGGGCGCCGAGGCCCGAGCCCACCCGGCCTGCGTACACGGGGCTGTTGCGGTAGGCGTCGAAGCCCTGCTTGTACAGCGCCGAGATGGCCTCGATCTTGTCGCGCTCGGTGACGAACACGAAGTGCCAGCCCTGCATGTTGGAGCCCGTCGGCGCCTGCACGGCGATCTCGACGCACTCGCGCAGCACCGATTCGGGCACCGGCCGGTCGAAGTTGAGCCGCTTGCGCACTGCCCGGGTGGTCTGCAGCACCTCATCGGCCGACAGGCCGAGCCGTGTTTCGTCGGCCGCAAGGCCGAGCCGTGTTTCGTCGGCCGACAGGCCGAGCCGTGTCTCGTCGTCTTCGCTCATCTTGGGCTCCGTTCGGTCATGCTCGGCGGGGTTGTCGGCGCCGATGTCCCGCAGCAGGGTAACCGGCGCCCGCCAGGCGTACCGGGCCGGTCGGGCTCGCTTCGAGGCAGCAACCGACGCTGCTTCGGGGTGCATTCGCACAGTGCCGTTGCGGGCACCGGAGTGCAGCCGAACCGCCGCGTCCTCGGCGCTGAGTGACCCGACGCAGGTGTCCGGTTCGAGCGTCAGCGCAGGAACTTGCTGGTGGTGTTGTCGGCCAGCACCCGCCCGCTGGTCTGGCAGCCGGCGCAGTAGTTGACCGAGTAGTCGCGGTATTCGACGGCCCGCACCACATCGCCGCAGACCGGGCACTGCTCGCCGGTGCGGCTGTGCACTGCCGAGGGACGCTCGGCCGACCGGCTCATCTGGGCGAGCTGCCGCTCGGCGGCCAGCGAGTCGTCGACCACGGCGCCGATCGCAGCTACCACCGCCTCGACGCCCTCGGCATCCATCCGGCCGGTGGGTGCGAACGGCGACAGCTTGGCCCGGTGACAGATCTCGTTGGCCAGCCGCCGCCCCAGCCCCGAGATCACCCGCTGGTCGCGCAGGAAGTTGTGCAGACGGCCCGGATGCGCCGCCATCAGCTCGGCCATGGCTGCCGCATCGACCTCGGTGGCCTCGGGCCCCAGGCCGGCGAGCGGGTGGGCGGCTGCTGTCGATGCTGTATCGGCGCTCTCAGGTGCCCGTCCGGCGACTGCGCCATCTGCGATCGGGTCGCCCGCCAGCACCCACACGCCGGCCCGTTTCTGCGTGCCCGGCTCGGTGAGAAGCAGCCCCAGACCGCTCTCGAACTCGAACCGGGCCAGCCCGTCACGGGGCCGGCGGGGCCGTTTGGCACCCGCTTCGAGCACCCGCAGCCGCCCGCCCTGCATGAGATGCACCACGAACGTCAGCCCGTTCCCGGTGGGTTCAGCGCCCGGCTCGTCGCCGCCCGCCATCGAGACGCCGACGGAGGCGCGGCCATCGTCGGCTGTCCCATGAGTGCGCTGGCTCGATTCGTCGTCGACGGCGCCTGCTCCCGCGTCGCCGCCCGGGGGAGCGAATCGCAGCAGCAGGAACTTGGCCCGCTGGCCGACGCTGCGCAGCGGCCAGCCGGCGGCCTCGCTCGGCTGCGGGCTGGCGGTCTTGAGTGCGGTGAATGACAGAGGCTCGAACCGCTTCAGCACCTCGCCGGCCGCGAGCGTTTCCAGTCGTTCAGCATGCGCCCGGATCTCAGGAATCTCCGGCACGAACCGTCAGCCCCCGCCGGGTCCGGCAGGCTCGCTCGTTCCGCCTGTGTCGCCAAGGCCGTCCGGCTCGCCGCCGTCGGCACCGCCCATCCCGCCGCCGTCGGCACCGCCAGTCTCACCGGCACCGCCACTCGAAGCACTGTGTTCCCCGTCGGCCAGCGCTTGGCCCAGCGCCGTGTTCACGAGCGCCAGTGCTTCGGAGGCCGCGATCAGCACCCGCACGTCGCCGCTCACCGTGATGAGTCCTGCCTGCAAGGCAGCCAGCGCACCCAGTTCGCCCCGCCGCACAGCCTCCGCTGTCTCCCGGGACTGGCTCATCACCACCAACCCGCCGTCATCGCCGGTGTCCCGATGCTCGCCGGGCCCGCTGCCTGCCGGCTCGGCACCGGCGGGCACCGGCGCCAGGTGCGCCCGACCGCCGGCGATCACCAGCCGGTAGGCCACCACCGGCCCCCCGTTGCCGTCGCCGATCCGCTGCTCCACCGTCGCCCGCACCTCGGGCAGATCCACGTCGGCCAGCACCGCGGACATCGCCACGCACCAGCCCTCAGACCCGATCTCCACGCCAGCGAACCTATGCCGCTCGCCACCCCATGTCACGCCACGGCCATGTACTGGGGCCACTGCGAGCGGCCGGGCACGCCTCGGACTCGCCGACGCGCCACCGGCCCGTAATTCAGTGGCAGCGGCCCGGCGGCGGTCGCTACGCTGCACCGCAACGCATCAATGCGTACCCGTATCGCTGGCAGTTCGCCGGTCTCTGGGCGGAAATCCCGCCTGTTACCGTTCCGGAAGGAAGTCCAATGGACGCGAACTCATTTGTCATTCTTGCTGCAGTCGTGACGCTGTTCAGCTTCAACCTCACGGCCAGCCTCATGTGCTGCCGTTCACTGGGCCGGCGCGTTGACCGACTCGAACACCGCTTTGACCGACTTGAAGATCGCATGGATCGCTTCGAGCAGCGCATGGATCGCTTCGAGCAAGTGCTCACGCAGTTGGTGGTGGATATGGCGCTGGTCAAGGCGCACCTCGGCATCGCCGCTCCGCCGCTCGCCTTTGCTGGTCAACCGGCGACCACATCCCCGTCGGCGTCCGCACCCCCGCCGGCTGTCGATCCGCCCGCGGTATCCGCACCGCCTCCGGCGACAGCACAGGCACCCACTGCTTCCTCGGGCGCAGAGCCCCAATAGCATGGCGGGGTGACCTTTCCGGCTCGCCGCCTTCGTCGGTTGCGTCGCACTCCGGCTCTGCGCCGCCTCGTGGCGGAGACGACCGTCATGCCCAGCGATCTCATCGCCCCGCTGTTCGT
>JAJDZE010000057.1 GCA_022824805.1 Acidimicrobiia bacterium
ATGGAACCGACCATGCTCGACGCTGCCCGTCGAGCTGTCGCGATGGCCGCGGCTGCGAGCTGAACGGGAGCTTCAGATGAGTGTTTTCGTCAACAAGGACACCAAGGTCGTCTACCAGGGCCTCACCGGTTCGCAGGGCCGGTACTACGGCATGCTGAACCGCGACTACGGCACCAACGTGGTGGCGGGCACCAACCCCCGCAAGGCCGGCACCGACGTGGAAGGCGTGCCGGTGTTCGCCAACTGCACCGAAGCGGTCGCTGCCACGGGGGCCAACGCCTCGTGCATCTTCATCCCCGCGCCGGGAGTGTTCGACGCCGTGATGGACGCCGCCGAGGCGGGAATCGAGTTCGTGGCCTGCATCACCGAGGGCGTGCCGGCGCACGACGAGGCCCGCTTCTTCAACATGCTCAAGCGCGACTACCCCGGGGTACGGCTGCTGGGCCCGAACTGCCCGGGCATCATCACGCCGGGGGAGTGCAACATCGGCATCACCGCGGGGCACATCGCCAAGCCGGGCGGCCCGGTGGGCATCGTCAGCCGGTCGGGCACGCTGACCTACCAGGCGCTGTACGAGCTGCAGCAGAAGGACATCGGCGTCACGACCTGCGTGGGCATCGGCGGCGATCCCGTGCCGGGCACGTCGTTCATCGACTGCCTCGAGGCGTTCGAGGCCGATCCCGACACCAAGGCCGTGATGATGATCGGCGAGATCGGCGGCTCGGCCGAGGAAGAGGCTGCCGCGTTCATCAAGGACAACATGTCCAAGCCGGTGTCGAGCTACATCGCCGGGGTGACTGCGCCTCCGGGCAAGAAGATGGGCCACGCCGGTGCGATCGTCTCGGGGGGCAAGGGCACCGCTGCGGCCAAGATGGATGCGCTGCGCGATGCCGGTGTGCGGGTGGGGCTGAACCCCACCGAAGCCGGCGAGCTCATGGCCGAAATCGTCGCCGAGCTCTAGCCACGCCGGCGTAGATCTTGAGCAGTGCTGCGGCATGAGCCTCAGGGCTGAACGGCGCCAAGGCAGCGGCGCTCGGTGCGGCCGAGGCAGCGAGGTCTGATCGAAGAGCTGTCGTGAGTGCTGCCGACAGCGCTTCGGCGTTGTCGGGAGGAACCAAGCGACCGTTCACGTCGCCGGCAATAAGGCTGGGTGCAGCGCCCACGGCGGTGGCGACCACGGGTCGGCCTGCGGCGAGAGCCTCTGCGGTGATCATGCCGAAGCCCTCGCGCCGGCTGGGCACGCACACCAGGCGGGCTCGCCGGTACCACTCGCCGACCTCGCCGGGCGCGACTGCGCCGGTGAAGGTCGCATTCACGCCGCGCCGCAGCGCCAGCGCCTCGAGCAGGCGGCGATCGGGTCCGTCGCCCACGATGACGACCTCGGGTCGCTGCGCCGCCTCCATCAATGCCACAGCCTCGATCAGCACGTCGAAGCCCTTCTCGGCCATGAGGCGTCCGAGGGCGACGATCGGTCCATCGGCCGGTGTCGGCGTGGCCGGCCCGAGCCGGTCTGTGCCCACTGGCATCGAAACAACCTCCAGCACTGGTCCAGATCGCTGCCCCGCCCGCTCGGTGCCGGGCAGCGGCTGCAACGCCCTCGACTGCGTTCGGGGTCGCCCGGCGCCGGCGCCGGTGCCGTCGGCGCGAGACCGAGGGCGACGCCGACCGCGTTGCTGCACCAACGGCGACGCCCAGCCACGCAGGTCCTCTGACACCGTGACCACGGCGCTGGCACAGCGCAGTACCTGGCGCGCGAGCCACCGGTGGACGGCATTGGTCGTCACCGCGGCGTCGGAGCCGTGGACGTGCACCACGCTGGCCGTCCGCCGTCCCGCAAGGGCAGCGGCAGCGACCGCTACCAGCCCGCAGGGAAACCACCAGTGGCCGTGGATTACTGCGTTGTCACCCGAACGGCGGCGTGCCTGGCGGGATGCGGTCAAGGCGAGCTGGGCGATCATCGAGATGACCCACAGCGCCGACAGCCCGGCGAAGACCCGGTAGCTCTCACCGCGCGCCACCCGCGCTTCGATACGGCGCGGTGCGAACCGCACCCGGTGCACTTCGACGTCGCCCACATCGTGGCGGCGCGGCGCATCCGGATGAGCGGGACACACCACGGTCACCTCGGCGCCCGCACCCGCGAGCGCTCGTGCGTGATCAGCCAAGAACGGCTTGTGATGATCGTCCAGCGAAGTCGGAAACCCCGGAGCTACCAGCACCACTCGCACATGCCCAGTCTCGCAGCGCTTGAGTCGAGCAACGTCGGCTAACGACTCCAGAGACGGGCTTTGCTGGTTCCGCTAGTTCGGAAGTCCGGCCTGAGACAGATCGGTTGAGAACTCAGGGTCTCGGTACGCTCGGCGGGATGCCGGCCGGGTGCCAGATGTGCCGGGAACGCCGGACCTGGCCGATGCGCAGCATCACAGGCGCGCGGTCGTGAGCGGATCGGACGACAGCATCGACGAGCGGCGACGAACCGGCACCGCCGTGAGGTGGGCGCTGGGGCTGGCGACTGCGGCGATGATCATCTGGCTGGCCGTCCGCTACTGGGACGACC
Source organism: Acidimicrobiia bacterium (assembly GCA_022824805.1). Lineage (GTDB taxonomy): Bacteria > Actinomycetota > Acidimicrobiia > Acidimicrobiales > Poriferisodalaceae > Poriferisodalis. The sequence continues at coordinate 2,558 of JAJDZE010000057.1, forward strand.
TGCGCCAGATCGACCTCGAGGTGGATGCCGTCGGGCTGGTGGCCGCCGTTGTCGTGTCCATGACGGCCACGTGGTGCCTGGCGCTCGGCTGGCGGGAGCTCATCGGCGGTTACGGCACGCCGCTGGTGCAGGGCCCTGCGCTGCGCATCTGGATGCTGTCCCAGGCCACGCGTTACCTGCCGACCGGGCTGGCACCGGTCGTCGCCCGGGCCGGCTTGGCTGCCCCGTTCGGCGTGAACCGTGCCGCCGCCGGGGCGTCGGTGATTGTCGAGACCGCCACTCTGGTCGGCTGGTCGGCGGTGTTCGCTGCGCTGTGGGCGCCTGCTGATTGGCTGGGCGCCGCAGGGGGCTGGCTCGCTCGCATCGTGATCGGCGTGGGCGCAGCCGCCGGCCTGGTGACGCTGCCGTGGACACTGGCGGGCGCCGCGGGCTGGTGGCGCCGCATCGACGGGCTGATGGGGCGGGCGGCAGTGCTGCGATGGCCCTCGGGACGGGTTCCTCCCGACGCGCTCAGCGCCGAGCGGCCGGCCGTCTGGCGAGCGGTGTTCATCTACGGACTGGCAGTGGCACAGCGACTCGTGGCCGCGGCGCTGCTGGCCGCTGCCCTGCTTGCCGCCGGCGTCGATGACATCTGGCTGATCGCCGGCGCCACCGCCGCCGGCATCGTCGTGGGCATGGTCGGCATCACGCCGGCTGGGCTCGGCGTGCGCGAGGTCGTGGTTGCGGCGCTGCTGGCCGAGCGCTTCGGGGTCGGCGATGCTGCGGCGTTCGCGATCGCGGTGCGGGTGCTGGAGTTCGCCCACGAACTGGTGATGCTCCCGCTCGCCACGGCAGCCGGCCGAGCGAAATCAGCCGCCGCCGAGGACAGTGTTGGCTGAGCGAAGCGATGTCGGGGGCGGCAGGCTGTAGCGGTGCCGCAACGGGATCCGAGCGTCGCAGACACTGCCGAGGCGCCCGACGTCGATCTGGACGACTTCGGGCTGTTCGACCCCGCGGTCCAGCAGTGCCCGCACGCCTACTACGCCAAGATGCAGCAGGAGGCCCCCGTCTGTGCGGCCGCCACGCCGGGTGCAGAGCTGTTCCTGATCACCCGTTACGACGATGTGGTCGACGTGGTCCGCGACACCGACACGTTCTCATCGCAGTTCGACACCAGCAGCCACATGAGCAGCGAACTGGCGAAGCGCATGGCCGACCTGTACCGCAGCGAGGGCGGCTACCCGCCGGTACGGACCATGCTGACCGCTGATCCGCCCGCGCACACCCGCTTCCGGCGCCTGATCAGCAAGGCATTCACGCCCAAAGTCATCGCCGATCTCGAACCGACTATCCGCGAGATCACTACCGGTCTGATCGACGGGATGCTGGCCGCAACGGCTGACGGCTCGTCGCTCGATTTCGTGGAGGCGTTCGCCGTGCCTCTGCCGGTCACGGTGATTGCGAAGGCGCTGAACGTTCCCGATGAGCGCCTCGCCGATTTCAAGCGCTGGAGCGATGCGTCCATCGCCGGCATCGGCACCGACATCAGCATCGAAGAGCGTCTCGACGCCGAACGCGAAGTGATTCAGTACCAGAAGTACTTCGCGCACGAACTCGACAGCCGCAGGACGTCGCCGCAGGACGATCTGCTGACGAACCTGCTCAACGCCCGGATCAACCGGGACGAAGACGGCATCGACGACGCCGAGGCTGATCACCTGACGATGGCCGAGATGCTCAGCATCATCCAGCAGCTGCTGGTTGCTGGCAACGAGACCACCACGAAGATGCTCACCGAGATGATGCGCCTGCTGGGCGAGCAGCCCGGCGAGTGGCAGAGGTTGCGTGAGGATCCCGAGCGCGCCCGTTCGATTGTCGAGGAGACGCTGCGATGGTCGACGCCGGTCCAAGGCATGTTCAGAGTGGTGCGCCGCGATACGACCGTCGCCGGAGTCGACATCCCCGCCGGTGCCCGAGTGGTGGTGATGTACTCCGCCGCGAACCGCGACTCGAGCGTGTTCGACGGGCCGCAGTCGTTCTGCCCAGGGCGTGACGGGGCCACCGACCACCTGGCGTTCGGCCGGGGCATCCACTACTGCGTCGGGGCGGCCCTGGCACGGCTCGAGGGAAAGGTGGCCCTTGAGGAGCTGGCCCGTCGCCTGTCGTCGTTCGAGCTGGACGTCGCCAACACCTTCGAGTACCACCCCAGCTTCATGCTGCGGGGGCTCAAGCGGCTCGACGTGAGCTTGTCGGCCGCCTAACGGCAACGCTCTCAGCTATCGGCAGTTGCTCTGGGACCGCGTAGCAACGTGCGGCGCCGGTGCCCCCGAGGGACTCGGGCCGCCTCAGCCCATGCCGTTGGCGAGCACCGCCCGGCCGTTCGTGGTCGCGCCGAGACGGATCCCGATGACAGCTTGGTAGTCGTCTGACTCGTACGCCGCCCGGGCGGCCTCCATGGTGGGGTATTCGATGACGACCGTCTGTGCTCCGGCATCGCCCTCTTTGACGACTGACGCCGGGTCGAGCACGAGGAGCTTGCCGCCGCCGGCCATGATGGGCGCGGCGCCACGCTGGTACTCCTTGTACTTGTCCGGATCGACGACATCGTAGTTCGCAATGAGATACGCAGGCATCCGCCCGGTCTAGCAGGCCATGCCGTCCGTCGCCGGGTGTCACTACGGTGCACGGAAGCGGCACCCACACGAGCCGACTGGCGCCAACGCCGGCCGTCGATACCGCCGCGGATCGGAGTCACGCCATGGCCGAGCAGTCGCCGGAGGCCCACCCCGAGGAGAACTACGAAGACGTCACGGTGTTCGACCTCGACGCCGACGTGGAGGAACAGCTGCTGCTCGCGCACAACGAGTGCACCTTCATCTGGGCGAACCGTGAGGGCTGGCCCGTCGGCGTGATCATGTCGTACGTTTGGCGGGACGGCCGCTTCTGGCTGACCGCGTCGAGCCAGCGGGCGCGCATCGGCGCGGTGCGTCGTGATCCGCGTGTGTGCATCGTGGTCACCAGCACCGGCTCGCCGATGCCGCGCAACAAGGCGATCACGTGGAAGGGCACGTGCACGGTCCACGACGACGACGAGACCAAGGCGTGGTACTACCCGGCCCTCGCCGAAGCGCTCTGGCCTGGCAACGAAGCGGGTCAGGCCGCGTTCGTCTCGTTCCTGGACTCGCCCCGGCGGGTGATCCTCGAGGTTGAACCGACCCAGCGCATCGGCTACGACGGCTCGAAGATGGCCAAGGCCACGGCGCGCTGGCTCGCCACGCGCAGCGACTGAGCCACGCGCCGGCTACCTCTGGAAGGACACCTCAGCACCGGTGAAGAGCTGGGCGAAGTCGTCGTCGGTCTCGGCGGTCACGAGGCGATCGACCCAGCCGTGGAAGCGCTGACCGCCGGCCTCGTTGCGACCGAAGAAGAACTCGGTCTTGGTCCCGGTCTTCACCGCTCGCTGGATCCGGTTGCCGGTGTAGTAGTCCTCGTCGCGCACCACATGCAGCAGGAACGCCTGCTGAGCCTCGATCAGCCCTTCGAGCTGCGCGGAGAGCTCGAATGTGGTCAGGAAATGCTGGACCGTGCGAGACGTGTCGGGCGAGTCGCCGGGGAACAGCGTCGAGATCATGTACATGCGACCGCCGCCCGGCACGCCATCGGCGCTCACGTCAAACGCGGCAATCGAGGTGTGCGGGAAGATCGTCCACACGCCGTCGGTCAGCAGCTCGGCGGGCCAGTCGTCTTCGGGAAGATGGTCGAGCGCCAGGAACCGGCGGTCGGGCGAGGTCGCCCGCTGGTGCGGACCCCACGCGTCGTAGATGGCCTTGTTGGAGTAGCCGGGTCCGAACGACTCCCGGTGCAGGATCGGCAGGTGGTAGAAGTCGAGATAGCCGTCGTAGGCCACCTTCCAGTTCGGGCCGTCGACGCTCTGGCTGCCCACGTAGGCACAGCCGGCGAAGTCGTGATGCGCCAGCATCTCGCCGTAGCCGCAGAGGTAGGTGTCGATATCGAATGGCGCCCGCGGCGTCACGGCGCCGAAGACGATGCCGGCTCGCTCGGCGACGGGCAGCGGCGTGAGGCCATGACCGTCTGGGTCGAGGTCGCCGAATTCGTCTCGGTCGAGGATGCCGACCAGCCGGCCCTCGCCGTCGTAGCTCCACGCGTGGTACGGGCACGTGAAGCGGCGCGCCGTGCCGGTTCCCTCTTTGACGACGATCGAGCCGCGGTGGCTGCACATGTTCACGAATGAGCGCATCTGGCCGTCGGCGCCCCGTGACAGCAACACGGGAACCCCGGCGACCTCCAGTGCCTTGTAGTCGTGGGGTTCGGGCAGTTCGCAGGTGAAGCCCAGCGCCAGGGGAGTGCGCTTGAACACCCGCTCCATCTCCAGTTGCCAGCGATCAGGGTCGTAGTAGTTCGCCGCCGGCACCCGGCCGATGTCGCCGGCGAGCGGCACCGTGCCTGCACGGGCGTGCCCGAGCGTCCTGCGAGTGAGTTCCACAAGCGTCTCGCGGCTCATCCGGACACCCCTACCGATTCTGAGCTGGCCGAAGCAGCCCAACCGGGCCTGCTCGGCCACTTCTCCCGGCCATTGGCGACATCGCCCGCGCGAGTATGGCCGCCACAGGGAGGTCAGTTCGATGATCGACTACCAGCGGCTCTTCCACACGGGCATCCGGGTTCCAGACCTCGACGCGGCGATGGCGGAGATGGGCGAGACGCTCGGCGTGAGCTGGGCATCGGTGCAGCACAACGCAGCGCAGCAGGTGTGGACGCCGCAGCACGGTCTGCAGTCAGTCGAGTTGACCTTTACCTATTCATGCGAAGGGCCGCAGCATCTCGAGTTGCTGGCTGGCCAACCGGGCACCATCTGGGACGGCTCGGACGATCCAGGGGTTCATCACGTGGGCGTGTGGGTCGACGACGTGGCTGCGGAGACGGAACGCTGCCTGCAGGCAGGCTGGCAGATTGCCGCAGCGGCTGCGCCGCCCAACAACGGCTACGGCGTGTTCACCTACGTCGTGCCCCCGAGCGGCCCGATCGTCGAGCTGGTCTGGTCGGCGATCGAGCGCCGCTTTGAGTCGTGGTGGTCAGGCGGCAGGCTCGGCAGCGAGCGCGACTGACAGCTCAGTCGGCACTTCCGTTGTCGCGCGCGGCCACGCCCACAGCCGTTTCTGACGCAGCAGCCACCGCACCCGTTGAACGGTCGATGCGCGGCCCCAGACGGTCGAAGTACAGCTCATAGAAGTGCCGGATCTTGGTCTCCTGGTAGGAGGCGAAGATCACCTCCTGCTGCTCCTGGGCTCGCAGGCCCTGCTGAACCAGGGGCAGGTTGAGCGAGTCCTGCTGGAAGATCTTGGACAGTGGCCCCAGCTCGGGCGCCAGCGTCCAGTCGTCGTCGAAGCCGAGGTGACGCATCTTCGCCGGCGCCGGCCGATCAGCGGGATCGGGCGGAGCCAGGGGGAACAGCATCACCTCGAAGATGCACTCCTGGGGATTGTCGCCGTTCGGCCGGAACCGGTACATGATCGGGTTGAAGCAGCCCCACGGCGACCAGTTCGGGAACACGGAGAAGAAGATCGAGTCGATCATTTCGGCGTCGCTGACGGCCTCGACGTCGATGGCGTTGCCCACCTGCCGTTGCACCTGGGCTCGCTTGCGGTCTGCCAGCCAGCCGCGCACGTTGGTCACCTCCGGCGGCGCGTGGGGTGTCATCAGCGGCATCTCTTCCAAGCCCGGCGGCAGCGGGCCGCCGATCCACGTGCACAGGTGCGGGTCGGCCTGGGTCTGTGCACCGTCGAGGTGGTTGCCGTGCTCGTCGAAGATGCTGACGTTGCCGTCGAGGTCGGTGACCGCGACCAGCCCGTCGTCGTTGCGCTCGTAGATGTGCCCGCTCAGCGGATGCCGCCAGCGGCCGTACTCCTTGCCGTCGTCGATGCGCTCCCAGCGGGGCAGGCCGTCGAGATGCGGGCTGGGCACGCCGGTGGCGGTCATCGCCCGGCTGTAGTTGCCGAAGGTGTCGTAGCGGCTGTTGGCGTCGCCGAGCGATTCCATCAGCGTGGGATGGGTCGCCACCACGTGGTAGCTCTCCATGAAGGCTTCTTGGCAGGTCTTCCAGTTCATTCCCATGAGCTTGGAGACGTGTGCGGCCTTGTACCGGCGCTCGAACGGCACGAACTCGAAGTGGTCGGCCAGGTCGCCCAGGTAATCGGCCAACGGAGCGGCGTTGCGGTCAGGGTTGATGAACACGAACCCGTGCCAGGTGCCGACGAGGGCCTCGGCCAGCCCGTAGTCGGCCATGTCCACATCGGGGAAGTCCCACTGGCAGGGGATTTCCCGCAGCGAGCCGTTGAGCTCCCAGCACCAGCCATGGAACGGGCAGCGGAGGCTGGATGCGCCCCGCCCGTGGTGCTCGCGCAGCTTGCGGCCACGGTGCAGGCAGGCGTTGCGGTAGGCCTTGATCTCGTCGGGGGCGGTGCGCACGATCAGGAACGACAGGTGCGCGATGTCGTAGACGTGGTAGTCGCCGACCTCGGGGATCTCCTCGGCGAGGCAGGCGAGCTGCCACACGCGGCTCCACAGCCGCTCGACTTCGAGGTCATGGACGTCCTGCGCGTAGTACACGCGGGCCGGCACGCGTGTGTTGCCCGGCGTGTGCTCGCCGACTCGCCGCAGCACCTCCGACACTGGGTGCGTGTCGTTGTCGAACAGCTCGTCGTAGCTGATCCCAGCCGAGCGGCCGGTGCCCGTCAGCGTTTCGGTCATGGGTGCAAGCTAGATGCTGCGCCGCCGGGGAAGCCGTGGCGCAGGGCGGTCGGCGAGTACGTCGCACAACGGTGGGGCTTGAGCGGTGAGAATCGGGCGAAGCGGGGCGCCGGCGCGCTGCGTGAGCGATCCGCAGTCGGCGGCGGCAGGCTGTAGCGGTGCCGCACCGGGACATGATCGTGATCGGGGCCGGTCCCGCCGGTGCGGCGGCGGCGATGCGTGCTGCAGGCGCCGGCATCAAGGTGACGGCGTTCGAGAAGGCGCCTGCGGGGCGCGACAAGGTCTGCGGGGACGGCCTGACGCCGCGGGCAGTCGCAGCGCTGGACGAGCTGGGCGTGTCGCTGGAGGAGGCGCATCGCATAGCGGGGCTGCGGATGATCGCCGGACGGCGCGTGCGCGAGCTGGACTGGCCCGCCAATGGGCAGTTCGGCCCTTACGGGGCGGTGTGGCCCCGGCGTCGCTTGGACAGTGCGCTGTGCGACGGCGCGGCCGTCGCCGGCGCCGAGCTGTGCTTCGGCACTGAGGCGCTGCCGATCGTCGAAGACGGCCGCGCGGTGGGCGTGACTGCCGACGGCGAGCGCTGGACTGCTGATCTGGTGGTGCTGGCGGCGGACGCTCAGGGCCAGGCCGCCCGCATGCTGGGTGCCCTGCGCGACCCCGACGAGCCGTTCGGCCTGGCCATCCGCACCTATGCCGAGACGCCCCGCCACGCCGAGGAGTACCTCGAAGCCTGCCTGACGCTGCGCGACGCCGAAGGCACCGCCGTGCCCGGCTACGGCTGGCTGTTCCCCGCAGGCGACGGCACGGTCAACATCGGCGTCGGGGCGCTCAACACCATGAAGGGCTTCGCGAACCTGAACCTCAACCGGCTCTGCGACAGCTACCGCGACCTGGTGGCCGACAGCTGGCAGCTCGGCCCGTACCTGGAGCGGCCCCGGGCGTGGCGCCTGCCCATGAGCGCCACCAAGCGGCACGGCCCCGGCTGGGTGGCCATCGGCGATGCGGCTGGGCTGATCAACCCGATGAACGGCGAGGGCATCGACTACGGCCTCGAGACCGGGATCCTGGTTGCCGACCTGTTCGCCGAGGACCCGCCCGCGGTTGCCGACACCTACGACCGCATCGTCGCCGAGAAGTTCGACGCCTTCCTGCGGACGGGCAGGCAGTTCTCGTTCCTCATCGGCCACCCCCGCATCCTGCGAGCCGGGCTGCGACTCGCCGTCGGCACCGACGCCATCGCCCGCCTCACCCTGCAAGTCATGGGCAACCTCATCGACAACGAGACCCCCGGCACCCCCGGCCGGGTGCTCGCCGCCGCCGACCGCGCCCTCGCCGCAGCCTCGCCCACCCTGCGTCGCGTGCACCAGCGCCGCACCGCCCGCGCCCGCAGCGCGATCTCCCAAGACGCGCGCTGAGGCCCGAACCTGAGCCCGACATCTCTGGCGCCCTGACTGATGGCCGTCGGCCCGATCAGTTAGCGCTCCCGTCCAGCTTCGATCGGGACGGCTGACGGCAGGAGCCCCGGCGCGGTGCCACTACGGTGGCGGGCCGTGACTGCGGTGCTTTTGGACGGTCAGGCGCTGGCCGAACAGATCAAGGACGACCTGCGAGAACGGATTGCAGCCGAGGGTCTGGAACCGGGACTCGGCACGATCCTCGTCGGCGACGACCCGGCTTCGCACAGCTACGTGGGCGCGAAGATCCGCGACTGCGGCGAGGTGGGCATCTCGTCGATCCACGAAGAGCTGCCCGCCGACATCACCCAGGCCGATCTGGACGAGGTCATCGAGCGTTTCAACGCCGACTCGGCCGTGCACGCGTACATCGTCCAGCTGCCGCTGCCCCGCCAGCTCGACGAGGAAGCGGCGCTGCTGGCCATCGATCCCGACAAGGACGCCGACGGCCTGCACCCGGTCAACCTGGGCCGCCTCGTGATGGGCGTGGACGGCCCGCTGCCGTGCACACCGCGGGGCATCCAGGTGATGCTCGAGCACTACGGCGTGCCGGTGGAAGGGCGCCACGTGGTGGTGGTGGGCCGTGGCCTCACGATCGGCCGGCCCATGGCGCTGCTGATGGCACTCAAGCGGCCGGTGGCGAACGCGGCGGTGACCGTGGTGCACACCGGCGTGGCGGATCTGGGCGCCTATACCCGCGAGGCCGACATCGTCATCGCCGCGGCCGGCGTGCCCGGCCTCATCACGCCCGACATGGTGAAGCCAGGCGCCGCGGTCGTCGGCGGCGGCATCACCCGCGAGGGCCGCAAGATCCTGTCCGACGTGGACGAATCAGTCGGCGAGGTGGCCGGCTGGGTGACCCCCCGACTCGGCGGCGTCGGCCCCATGACCCGCGCCATGCTGCTGGCCAACACCGTCGACGCCGCTGCTGCTGCCGCCTGAGACACAGCCGCCGTTGTGGTGTGGAGGTGATTCATGGAGCGAGACGCTCAGCCGGTGCGTACCGCTTGGCAGCGGTGCCGGGTGGGTGCGCTGGCGTTGCTGCTGGCTGCGGCGGTCCTGTCGCCGTTGGCGTCGCCCTCGGGTGCCGGCGCAACCGACGCTGTCACCCTCGAACGCATCTGGGGCACGGATCGCTACGAGACGTCGCTGGCCATCGTGGAGCGCTTCGTCGCCGAGGCCGGGGGCCGCATCGATGCAGCTGTTGTTGTGCCCGGCACCGACTGGCGTGACGCGGTTATCGCCGCGGGCTTGGCCGGCTCGCTGAACGCCCCGGTGCTGCTCAGCCCGCCGAGCGGACTCGACACGGCAGCGCTGGACGTGCTCGAGACGGCTGGCGTCGTGCAGGTCGTGGTGATCGACGGCGCCGGCTCGCTGAACGCCGCAGCGCTCGAGGGACTGCGGCGTCGCTTCGACAGCGTGGAGCTGTTGAGCAGCAGCGATCCCTCCGAGCTCTCTGCCATGGCTGCGCGACGGGCCGGCTCAGCGGGACGGCTGAAACAGCTCGGGCGCACGGCGGTTCTTGCGAGCGCGGAAGTGTTCGTGGACGCGATGACCGCCGGGCCCATTGCCTGGCGTGGGCAGCACCCCGTTCTCCTCACGCCACCCGGTGCGCTTGCCAGCAGCGTTGCCGCCGCGACTGCCGAGCTCGATGTGGAACACGTCGTGGTCATGGGCGGCGCGTCGGCGCTGTCGCAGCAGGTCGTCGACTCGCTGATCGCCGCGAAGATCAGCTTTACGCGCATCGGCGGGGCGACGCGCTTCGACACCGCCCGGGTGCTGGCAGGCTTCATCGAAGGCGCCTACGCGTCAGGCCCCGGCGGCAGGTGCTTCGATCGCAGGGCGACAGGTGTCGCCACGGCGCGCTCGCCCTATGACGCGTTGAGCGCAGCGCCGCTGCTCGGTCGGCGGTGCTCTCCGCTGCTGCTGAGCGACATATCCAGAGCAGACCCGTCCACCGTGGCCTGGGTGCGCAGCCGGACCCGCTCGCTGACCGTGTTCGGCGGAACCGCCGCCGTCTCGCATGCGGCAGCCAGCGTGCTGCGAACCCAAGCACCCGTCTATGAGACGGTCGCGACTGGCGCGGAGCACACCTGCGCCATCGCCGTCGGCGGCGCCATCGTGTGCTGGGGCGATGACAGCTACCGCCAACTCGATGTGCCCGACGGTGCGTTCACAGCGATCGCCGCGGCTGTGCATCATACGTGCGCACTGCGCGAGGACGGGCGTGCAGTCTGCTGGGGCGATGGCGGGAGCGGTCGGCTCGTCGCTCGGGACGACGCGTTCAGTGCAATCGCTGCGGGCGGGGTGCTAGGGCCGGGCTCAGCCGCCGAGGGCTTCTCGTGCGCGCTGCGACGCGCCGACGGATCGGTGAGGTGCTGGGGCACTGACCGCTTCGGACAGGTGTCACAGGCGCCGTCGGGCAGGTTCTCTGCCGTCGCCGCCGGCTGGGGCCACGCCTGCGCGTTGCGTGCATCCGACGGATCGGTGAGGTGCTGGGGCTTTGACGGCCGCGGGCAGGTGTCACAGGCGCCGTCGGGCGGGTTCTCTGCCGTCGCCGCCGGGGCGTGGCACAGCTGCGCGCTGCGACGCCCGGGCGGCAAAGTGGTGTGCTGGGGCACCAGCGAAGCAGCAGAGGCGGCGCCGTCCGGCCAGTTCACAGCCGTCGCGGCGGGCGCCGACGTCACGTGTGCGCTGCGACGTGATGACGGCAGGGCGATCTGCTGGGGATTCGACGGCCTCGATCAGGTGTCGGGCGCGCCGTCTGGCGCCTTCCGCTCCATCGTCGCAAGCGCGTGGCATGTGTGCGCCGTGCGCGATACCGGCGAGGTCGCCTGCTGGGGCGACGACTCCGAGGGCCAAGCCACGCCGCCGCTCGTCTGACGCGGCTGCGCCATTCCGCTCAGTCGGCTCAGCCTTCTACGGCGTGACGACGATGCAATCCGCGCCCGGGTACGTCACTTCCTCGGTGGTGCCGTCGTCGTTGGTCCGAGTGATGGTGACGTCCTCAAAGCAGACCACATAGGGCTGGCCGCGCTCGTAGAGCTCGTCTTCGAGGCGTTGCCGGTTCAGCTGTTCCTCTGTGGTCTGTGTGCCGTTGGCTGCCCACATCACTGGAAGGTCGTCGTCATCGGTGGTCTCGTCGACGTCCTCCTGCCACTGCTGGGTGGTCGCGGCGTCATCGGGGTTGCGGTGATATCCGGCGGCATCGTGGTCGGTCGACTCGGTGCCCTTGTTGATGGTGATCGTCGTGCCTGTGCCGTCGCCGGGATCCTGCACATGGATCGTCACCACGTTGGGGCCGGTCGGCTGCGGGATGCATGTGAGATGCGGCGCACCCGGGCATGGCGCGGCACCGGGCAGATCGACGCTCTGCTGTGCTTGCTGCGTTCCGCCGCCGTCGGTCGCTGTGACGACCTGAGCGTTGCTGACCGGTCGGTCTCCGTTTGAGGTGCTGCTGGGGACCGCCTGCGCCTGGGAGCCGGAGGTCGCCAGTTCGAAGCTGTAGCAGTGCATTCCCTGCTGCGACGGATCGGCGCACATGACCGGCCTCAAACCGGATGCATCGCCGACGCCGGTCGTGCCCGAGACAGAGGTGCCTCCCGGCAGCGTCGTGCTGAACTCAAGCTGCTCGTCGCCGGAAAAGCTGCTGGTCGATTCGACGCTGCACACCGAGACGCCGCCGTCTGCCTCCGAGCAGGTCACCGTGATCTGCGGTTGATCTTGCGATGTCGCACCTGCGGTCGCTGCGGTCACAGCGAGCAGGGCTGTGGCGGCGATCGCAGCGGAGGCCGACCTCTTGAAGACAGCACGAGTTCGGCAACGAAAAGGCATTCGGCTGATCCTTCTTCCCCGGCTTTCGGGAAACGCCCGGCAACGTCGGCCGCGTTCCGCCGACGAGCAACCGGTCTGGGGTGGCACCGAGGGTAGCAGCCGGCAATCTGCGGTTTGCGAAGTCAGATCATGGCATCAGTGCAACACGGTCTGAGAACGGCATGGCGTCATTGCCGGGGTAGGTTCCCGGTCTGGCCACCTCTGTATGCACTAGGAGAGCGCAGTGAACGATCCAGCCGCGACTGAACCAGTTCGGGTAGCCGTGACGGGCGCAGCGGGCCAGATCGGCTACAGCTTGCTGTTCCGCATCGCTTCGGGGGCCATGCTCGGCCCCGACCAGCCTGTCGAGCTGCGGATGCTGGAGATCCCCCCGGCGATGGGCGCACTCGACGGCGTGATGATGGAGCTCGACGACTGCGCGTTCCCGCTGCTGGCGTCTCGCACCGGCACATCGGACCCCAACGAAGCCTTCGAGGGTGCCGACTACGCGCTGCTGGTGGGCTCGATGCCCCGCAAGGCCGGCATGGAGCGCAGCGACCTGCTCGAGGCCAACGGCGGCATCTTCACGGTGCAGGGCAAGGCGCTGAGCGACTCGGCCAACCCGTCGGTGCGGGTGCTCGTGGTGGGCAACCCGGCGAACACCAACTGTCTCATCGCCATGCGCAATGCGCCCGCCGTCGCCGACGGGCAGTTCACCGCCATGACCCGGCTCGATCACAACCGGGCCGTCGCCCAGCTCGCCGCCAAGGCCGGCATGTCGGTGAACGACGTGACCCGCATGACCATCTGGGGGAATCACTCCGCCACCCAGTACCCCGACATCTTCCACGCCGAGGTGGGCGGACACAACGCAGCGGCCCTGGTGGACGACCGGGCGTGGCTGGAGGACGACTTCATCCCCACCGTGCAGCAGCGAGGCGCCGCGATCATCAACGCCCGCGGTGCCTCATCGGCAGCATCGGCAGCATCGGCCGCGGTGGATCACATGCGGGATTGGGCGTCGGACACCCCCGGCGGCGACTGGGTGTCGATGGGCATCTCGTCCACCGGCGACTACGGCGCTCCCGAAGGCATCATCACCTCGTACCCCGTCACCGTCTCCGGCGGCCAGTACCACGTCGTGACCGGCCTCGACCTCGACGACTTCAGCCGCGCCCGCATCGAAGCCTCCTGGGCCGAACTGGTCGACGAGCGCGACACCGTCGGAGGCATGGGCCTCCTCGGCTGACCCGCCAATCGCCGCTGGTCACCGGACGTTGTGTCGTCGACGGATTCGATCTGACGCACACCGACCGATCTCGGAATGACGTCAGAGCTGGAGTCACTCCGTGTCGGACTCAGTTAGCGCCGCTCGTATCGGGTCGAGGTTGGGGTCCGTAGTGCTGCGCAGGTCGGACCAGATATGGGTGAGCGCGTCAGCCGAGCGGCCAGTACGCAACCGGTACAGCGGGTGTGGGGAGATGCCGTGCTCGGCGGCTGCTCGCTGGGCCGCCAGCGCGAAGCTGCGCGGATCATCGACGAGTTCGGCAAGTTCGCCTGCCATGACCTGGCGATAGAGCTCCAGTTGTGCCACAGCGTCAGCAACCAGGCGGGAGGCGAGGTGCACGACGGCTGTGTGCATCTCATCGTCGAGCAGGTCCAGCAGCGCATCGACCAGGCCGCCATGGGCGTCAGCGAGTTCGACTGCGGTCTCGGGCGAGACCCGCAAGGCTTTGACCAGCAGAGCCGGATCGCTCATGCCTGCTGTGATGAGCGCATCCGCGGCGGCGAGCTCCCAGACCTTGCGACTGGTGAGG